>NZ_JAAVWA010000026.1:0-73166 GCF_017355725.1 Anabaena sp. 54 | reverse complement strand
CCTACCCCCCTACATCCCCTACCCCCCCTACATCCGGGTTGACAGACTACTAGATTTTTATTGTTACCCCCCTTTACAAAGGGAAAGGGGGTAAAAGGTGTCAGGTATATTTTTAGTTCTTGAAAATCTAACACTTTCATATCTGGGAGCTTGAGAATTTGATCTACAGAAAATGGACAAGGTATTGAATAAATTACCTATTATTGCAAAGTTATTTTATTTTTGGTTACTACTCCGAATTATCCAATAACTAATGGATAGGGCAAGAATCGCAATCCCCAAACCAATAATTTCTATACCTTCAGTTACTTTTAAATCAAGAATAATAATTTTTCTAGCAATAGCAATTAAAGAAGTGACAATAACTAATTCAACTTGTAAAACGTGCTTTTTGAGGTAGCCAGTAATATTTTCTAGTATTTCTAAAGCAATTAAAACATTAAGAAATAAACCGAAAATTTGAAACAATGTCTTGCTAAAACTACCTTCTTTTGGAGAAAGTATTTCCTGAAAAATAAATATTGCTAAATCACCAAGGGTGGCAAAAATTACTATTATCATAAAGAGAGATAGTAATTTGGCAACTATTACCTCGACAATTTCGATCAGGTGAATAAAGCTTTTATCACTGGTAAGTTCTAGAAAATTTTTAATGAATTTTCTCATTTGATACTCCTTGATTAAAATTAAATTGGAAATTACGAATATAAAACAAAAATCCTGTAGATAAATCTCAAGGATCAAAAATCATAAATATATTTTCTACTTTCACAAACTTGTCAGTTCCAGAAAGTGCTTTTAAAAGTAATAAACCATTACTTAGATTTTAAGATTAATCATGATCATTCTTGTACAATTTAGGCATCTAAAAATACAATCATAAGAACACCCGGTAAGTGGGAAACGAGCGCGTCTTTAGACCTGAGAGGGAAACGACACGAGCGGTTTTAACCGCTGTGGATATTAAAATTGAAACCAGATTTTTGATTGGAATCTGGAAACCAACTCCCATTTCTGGGGTAATGTTAGCTAGATGCCTCCGGCACGCTGGCGCGAACGACCTGTTATAAGAGCTTGCTTGAGCTTGCAACACTGTTCCAGTGACCTTAGAACTGTTTAATCACAAGCGACAGAGCAGGGAACTAGCTTCGCATTCCGGGGTGTCGTGACTCAAATAACGGCTACCATGAGAGTAAACTCAGGGTGGTCTGGTCAGTACGGCTTGCTTGATTACTCTTGCAAGCCCAGTCCCTTTAGGGCTGGGTTACTGACAACCATTTATAATTAACAATAGATGAAGTAGTAAATTCCCAATTCGGGAATATAGTTAAAAGCTTACCATTGGGAAGACTGAAATTGATAATTTTTAACAGTAGATTCTACAGGGATTGGTACTAATTGCACAGCACAGGCTTTTAATTCTGGTTGCAGGGAAACAGGACAGGCTTCTGAATGAGTAAGAGTATTAGCTTCTGCATCATCTGCCCATAGCTTACCCCAGTGCATAGGAACAAAGACAGTACCGGGAGAAATAGCTTTTGTGACTTTAGCAGGAAACTTAGTTTTACCACGACGCGATCGCACTTCTAACCACTGATTATCAATAATACCTAAAGCAGCGGCATCACGGGGATGAATCTCGATAAATGGTTGCGGGTGCAGTTTGCGAATTTTCTCAATTCTGCCGGTGCGTGTTTGTGTATGCCAATGACCATACAATCTACCAGTAGTTAATATAAAAGGATAATTATCATCAGGTGGTTCAGCAAGTCCTTTTGAATAATATGCACCAAACTGGGCGCGTCCATCATTTGTGTGAAAGCGTAAATTAGTATATAGGCGCTTAATTTCTGAATTACTACCTTGTGGATAAGGCCAATGAGTTGGACCTTGTGCGGCTAAAAACCCATGACTTAAACCCGACATATCACAAGGACGCTGACGAGTTAATTGAACAAATTCAGCATAAACTTCCGCAGAATTATTAAAAGTAAACTTATCAGTAAAACCTAATCTTTTTCCTACTTCTGCGAAGATTTCCCAATCAGGTTTTGCTTCTCTTGGTGGTTCCCGAAAAGCCGAACATAGAGTTACCCTTCTTTCCGAATTAGTCATAATCCCAGTTTTTTCACCCCACTGCGCCCCAGGTAATAAAACATGAGCATAAGCCGATGTTTCTGTTGGGTAATAAGCATCTTGATAAATAGTAAAAGGAGATTTTAATAACGCCTTTTTCGTTCTTTCCAAATCTGGCATACTCACAGCCGGATTAGTCGCAGCAATCCATAATAAACCTACATTTCCAGTTTCCAAACCGGTGATCATTTCCCAAGCAGTTAAACCAGGAACAGGGGAAATCTGTCCTTTTTCTAAACCCCAAAAATTCTCAACTTCCGCCCGATGTTGGGCATTTTTTACCAACCGATAACCCGGTAGTAAATGGGATAAACCTCCCGCTTCTCTGCCACCCATAGCATTAGGTTGACCAGTTAAAGAAAAAGGACCTGCACCAGGTTTACCGATTTGTCCCGTCATTAAATGTAAATTAATAATAGTTCTAACTTTAGCCGTACCTTCAGAAGATTGATTAACACCCATTGACCATAAAGAAAGTACAGATTTAGATTTTCCCCAATATTTAGCAGCCGTTTCTAAATCTTCAATACTAATACCACAACGACTCGCCACTACCTCCGGAGAATAATGCCGAATTACCTCAGCATAAGCCGGAAAATTGCTAGTACAATCATCAATAAAAGCTAGATCAACATAATTCCATTTCATTAATAAATAGGCAATACCATTTAACAAATCAATATCTGTACCCGGACGAATAGCTAAATGTAAATCGGCTGCTTCGGCCGTTGGGGTACGCCGAGGGTCAACCACAACCATTTTAACATGGCGATTTTTTTTATGATATTTTGCTAACCGATTAAAAATAATGGGATGACATTCCGCCGTATTTGTACCAATTAAAAAAGCACAATCAGTTAATTCTAAATCATCGTAACAGCAAGGAGACCCATCAGCACCAAAACTTTGAATGTACCCAGATACCGCACTAGACATACACAACCGGGAATTAGCATCGAAATTATTAGTTCCTAAACAACCTTTGAGTAACTTTTGAGCAATATAATAATCTTCAGTTTGAAATTGTCCAGAACCATACATACAGATAGAATCTGTAGCTTGATTCAAGTGCAATGTTTGAATCCGTTGGGTAATAATATCAAAGGCTTCATTCCAACTCACACGCCGAAATTCTGCATCTAACGAATCGCGTACCATTGGATGATGCAATCTACTTTTATCCAAAGATTCAGCAATAGTTGCACCTTTAACACATACCATTCCTTGACTAGAAGGATGAGATTTATCACCCCTAACTCGCCAAATAGGAATTCCTTCACTATCTCGATTTGTGGCTTTTCCATATTGGGCTGGTGCAGAAACTTCTAAACCGCAACCAACACCGCAATAAGGACAAAGTGTTTTGGTAAATTCATTCATGATATTTATGGGATTTCACACTATTGTGCAAAATTTTTTATGAGAAACGAACCGCAGAGGACTCAGAGATAATTTCATAAGAGGAGAAATATTTTTAATTTCTGGTTTTTTGTATTCTTGCCTTTGCGTCTCTGCGCCTTTGCGTGAGATATTTATTTTTCTGCTATTAAAATCGGTTGAGGATTAATTATTTCGGCTTCATTTTCTTTATCAGATACAAATGGTTCTTTGGGGACTTTTCCCAATTACGTATTATGCCAATTACTCATCAACATGAGCGCAGCGACGATAGAGGAAGTCTAAGGCATAGTTTCGTAGGTTGTAATATTCTGGATTTTCCATAATTCGGCGACGGTTACGAGGACGAGAAAAGGGTATTTCTAATATTTCGCCAATATTTGCTGCTGGTCCATTTGTCATCATCACTAATTTATCTGCGAGGAAAAGTGCTTCATCAATATCATGGGTGATCATCAAAACTGTGATTTGATGTTCTGACCAAATTTGCAGGAGTTCTTCCTGTAATTCTTCTTTGGTGATGGCATCTAAAGCACCGAATGGTTCATCTAAAATCAGGAGTTGGGGACGGATGGCTAAGGCACGGGCTATAGCTACTCTTTGTTTCATTCCTCCAGATATTTGACTGGGTTTCTTTTGGGCTGCTTCTGTTAGTCCTACCATTGCTAAATGTTCTCTGACTATTGCCCGTTTTTCCGATTTGCTTTTGTGAGGAAATACGGAATCAACACCTAAATAAACATTATCAAAAACATTTAACCAAGGTAGTAAACAATAGTTTTGAAATACCATCATTCGGTCTGGACCGGGTTCGGTTATGGGTTGACCTTGTAACCACACGACCCCGTTGGTAGGTTTATTAAATCCAGAAACCATGTTGAGCAGTGTTGATTTTCCACAGCCGGAATGGCCAATTAAACAAATAAATTCACCTTCACTAACTTTGAGGTTAATGTCATCTAGGACGGTGTATGATCCTTTATCAGTGGGGTAAATTTTGTTGACACCATCAATTACTAAGAAGTCTTCTTTTTTCTGGGTTTGTAATTGTTGAATTTTGTTATTATAGTTTACTGTTGTCATGATATTTTTGGTAATAGGGAATGGATAATTGGTAATAACAATTGAGAATTGACAACTGATACCATTTCTTTATGAGGCTACGCTTAATTTTGTAACCTTATCTTTTTCTTCTCTGTGTCCTCTGCGCCTCTGCGGTTCGTTCCTTTTTAAATTTGGCGCATCTTTATACAGAATTGGTATGACTAGATAAATACTTCTTCTACTCGAAGCTGGCGTTTAATTTCCAAACTTTTTAGATATTCTATTGGTTCAGAAGGATTAAAGACTTTGCCATCAAATAATTGAATTGTTTCTTCCCTACCAATATCTAAAATGCCTCTTTCTCGTGCGGCTGCACCAAATATATCTGGACGGCAAACTCTGTCAATGACTTCTACCCAGTTTTTGGGGAAAGCTACTAAACCCCAACGGGCTAATTGAGTTAAAATCCATAGCATTTCATGACGATCCGGATAGTTGGCTTTGTTGAAATAAAACTGATGGGAAGTTTGGGGTTGGTTGTGATTACCATGCTTGTAATTGTCTATTAAACCTGGAGGAAGATGAAGGGAATTACTACCAAGATAGTCAGGTTGAGAAATTAATTTGAGAACTTCTTCCCGGTTGCGAATATCATCGCAATATTCACAAGCTGCTAATAAGGCTTTGACTAATGCTAGATGTGTTTGGGGATTTTCCAGCGCCCAATTTTCTCTTACTCCTAATACTTTGTCTGGATGTCCATGCCAAAGTTCTGAGGTGATAGCAATAATAAAACCCAAATTCTGATCAACTGCGTGAGAGTTCCAAGGTTCACCGACACAGTAACCATCAATTTTTCCTTCTTGGAGGGCAGTTACCATCTCTTGTGGTGGAATTACCATCAAACTAACATCTACATCAGGTTTAATTCCACTTGCTGCTAACCAATAGCGCAATAATAGGTTTTGCATGGATGCGGGATGGACAATTCCCAAAGTATGGGTTTTGTCTAAGTCAGCCTTAATAATGGCTTGAAAGTCTGTTAAGTTTTTTACTCCACTGTTGAATAATTCTTGGCTGAAAGTAATGGCGCTACCGTTGCGAGAAAGGGTCATGGCTGTTACCATTGACACCGGATTTTTACCTCCTGCACCTAATGTCAGGGCTAGGGGCATACCTGCAACCATTTGGGCGGCATCAAGTCTACCAGTTACTACACCTTTCCCTATGTCTTTCCAGCTAGTTTCGCTGTTTAGGTTGACTTCTAAACCATATTTGGCAAAGAAACCTTTTTCTTTTGCAATTATTAAGGGTGCAGCTTGAGTCAGGGGAATATAGCCAATTTCCAAATGAACTTTTTCTAAGTTGTTGTTAGAAATAATAGCAGGTGCAGTAGGTTGTTTCTGGCGTTTTTTTGCTTTTTTTTGTTGATTGAGAAAGTAAATTATTTCGTTCCGTAAGTTATAGTAAAAAGGATTGTTAACTACTTCTAAACGGTGACGGGGACGGGGAATAGGTACTTCGATAATTTGGCCAATGTGTGCTTCTGGTCCATTGGTCAACATCACAATGCGATCGCTTAATAATAATGCCTCATCAACATCATGGGTCACCATCACACAGGTAATTCTGTGTTGATTACATATTGTCATTAATTGCTCTTGTAAATTGCCCCTTGTCAATGCATCCAAAGCACCAAAAGGTTCATCTAACAATAATAACTTGGGACGGGTAGCTAAGGCACGAGCGATCGCAACTCGCTGTTTCATTCCCCCGGATAATTCACTAGGACGCTTATTAGTTGCCCGTCGTAAACCCACCATATCAATATGTTCTTCTATTATTCCCCGACGTTCTCCTTTAGGTAGATTTTGATGGACTTCATCTACAGCCAAGGCGATGTTTTCCCTTACAGTTAGCCAAGGAAGTAAGGAGTAATTTTGAAAAACCACCATTCTATCAGGACCTGGTTCTCTCACTTCCCGACCTGCCAAAGTTACACCACCAATACTAGCTTGATCTAAGCCAGCAATAATATTTAGTAAGGTGGATTTACCACAACCAGAATGTCCAATTAAAGAAACAAATTCACCTTCAGAAATTTTTAATTCAATATTTTTTAAAGCAATATATTTGCCACCATTGGGGAGGTCAAATATTCGGTCTACATGGTCAATTTCTAAAAAAGTATTCATGATGAATGGTAATGGATAATTGGCAATCTCAGAAATTACGACGAACTAAGAATTATTTTTGTTCTGTTGTGACAACTTTATTAGCAACAAAAGCCACCATTCTATCTAAAACTAATCCCACTAAACCGACATATACCAAGGCGATAATAATCTCGCTCATATTAGTTTCGGTAGTTGTGTTATAGGCATCCCAAATAAACGAACCAATACCCACACCACCAACTAACATTTCCGCCGCGACAATTGCCAACCAAGATAAACCTATGCCAATTCTTAACCCGGTAAAAATATAAGGAACAGTTGCCGGAAACACAATCTTCAAGAAATAACTGCTCTTCTGCAAACGCAAAACACGAGCGACATTTACATAATCTTGAGGAATATTCTGCACGCCCACAGTTGTATTAATCACAATCGGCCAAATCGAAGTAATAAAAATCACGAAAATTGCCGAAGGATTAGCTTGTTGGAAAGCCGCTAAAGAAATTGGTAACCAAGCTAAGGGAGGGATAGTTCTTAATACCTGAAAAATCGGATCTACAGCATTATAAAGAAAAGTATTAGAACCAATTAATATTCCTAAAACAACCCCGACAACTGCTGCTAGAGAAAAACCTAAAGCAACCCGTCCTAAACTTGTCAATATTTGCCAGCCTAAACCCTTATCACTGTCACCATTATCGAAAAAAGGATGGATAACAAAAGGGTCCCAAGTTTCCCGAATTGTTTCTATCGGTCCAGGTAATTGAAAACTAGGAATTAAACAAAGTAATTCCCATAACACCAGAAAAACAAATAATCCAAACAGCGGCGGTATAACCTTGTTAATCAAAAACTTATTAATTACCTTCTGCTGTTTACTACTAACTCTACGACTTCCAACAATAGCAGCCATTTATTTCTCCTAAGTAAAATATTAAAAATCTCTTTTCCTTCTCTTCTCTGCGGCTTTGCGCCTCTGCGTGAGCCTCAAAAATCTAATTAATCTAGTAAATTTCGTTGGGTTACACTTTCGCTGAACCCAACCGACAATTACACCTTCTTAATTTGCAAACTCTTTAAATATTCCTCTGGTTTTTCAGGGTCAAATTTAACCCCATCAAAAAATGTTTCCACACCGCGAGAAGAACTTGCTGGAATTTCCGCAGCAGCCACACCCAAAGCCTTAGCAGCTTGTTTCCATATATCTTCTCTATTGACCTGATCAACAATTTCCTTCACTTTTGTATCTTTAGGTAAATAACCCCAACGAATTTCTTCAGTTAAGAACCAAGTATCATGACTTTTATAGGGATAAGAAGCATTATCTTCCCAATATTTCATGCGATATGCAAAGTTTTGCTCTTTGCGTCCATCACCATAATCAATATTACCTTTAGCCCGTTCTAAAATATCAGCTACGGCGACATTAAAGTATTTCCTATCAGCGCAGATTTTACACATTTCTTCTTTGTTTTCTGCCTGATCACACCATTGTTGTGCTTCCATAATTGCCATTAATAATGCTTGTGTAGCATTGGGATTTTTATCAACCCAATCTTGACGCATAGCAAAGGCTTTTTCTGGATGGTTATTCCATAGTTCACCTGTAGATAAAGCTGTATAACCTAATTTTTGACTTACCAATTGAGCATTCCAAGGTTCTCCTACACAAAAAGCATCAACAGTTCCAACTTTCATATTTGCTACCATTTGTGGTGGTGGTACTGCTTGCAAAATTACATCTTGATCAGGATTAATACCCCCTGCTGCTAACCAATAGCGCATCCATAAATCATGAGTACCACCGGGAAAAGTCATAGCAACTTTTATAGATTTTTTATCGGCTTTGGCTTTATTTACAGACTCTTTTAGTAATTTACTTTGTAAACCAACTTTCAAATCTTTGAATTTTTCAGCAACTGAAATCGCTTGACCATTGATATTTAACCGCGCCAAAAGATACATTGGCACTTTATCATTCATGGTCAACAGATAGGGCATAGGGGTAAGAATATGTGCGCCATCAATACCACCACCAGATGAGCCAATTTTTAAGTTATCGCGGGTGACTGGCCAGGATTTTTGTTTGCTGACTTCTACATCAGTCATACCATATTTAGTAAAGAAACCTTTTTCTTTAGCAATAATTAAAGGTGCGGAATCTGTTAAAGCAATAAATCCTAATTTGGCTGTGGTTGTTTCAACTTTTGGGGCATTACTAACTTTGGAATTATTAGCTAGTTTGCTATTGGAAGAAGCACTATCTGTTTTTACTGAATCAGAGTTACTAGATGAACAGCCGTGCGCCAAGATAGAAGTTACGGTTGCTACACTTGAGGTAATAATAAATTTTCTGCGAGAAATATTGCTCATGGGAAACTCTTGATTAATTTTAATTTGGGTTTGCAGTTATCTCTGGATTTTGGCGATTAAATTAATTTAAGGAGGAATCAAAGCCTGTTACTTAAGTTTTGCACCAAATTTATGAATAAGTAAATCTCTTAATATGGGTTGTAAGTCTTCGCAGGGAATACTTTTTTTAACACAAGTTCCTAAATGTGCATCTTTCCCGACTGTTCCACCCATATAAATATCCACACCTTCTAACATTTGTCCATTTTTACGCACTTTAGTTCCCATTAAGCCAATATCTGCTACTTGGGGCTGTCCACAGGAGTTAGGGCATCCTGTCCAATGAATTCGCACAGGACGTGATAAAGTTAGTTCAGATTCCAATGATTTTATCATTGCTAAGGCACGATTTTTGGTTTCTATCAAGGCAAAGTTGCAAAATTGTGCGCCTGTACATGATACTAGCGATCGCATTAATAAGCCAGGATTAACTGAAAATTTCTCTAATACTGATTCTGTGAAAAATGCTGTTAAACCGGAATCAGGAATATTCGGGATAATGATATTTTGTTCAACGGTAAACCGGATTTCTCCACTTCCATAAACTTCAGACAATCGGGCAATTTCAAACATATCATCAGCAGACAATCTTCCCACGGGAATATTTAAACCTGCGTAGTTAAATCCAGATTGTTTTTGTTTATATATGCCCACATGATCCCGTTTTTCCCAGTCAATTTGATCTTTATCTACTGCGGGTAATAATGATTGACCAAAACGTTTTTCTACTTCGGCGCGGAATTTTTCTATCCCCCATTCATCAAGTAGCCACATTAGCCGGGCTTTTAGTCTATTTGCGCGTAAGCCATGATCTCGGAATATCTCGACAATGACTTTGGATAATAATACAACTTGGGCGGGCAATACCCAAACATTCAGAGGAATGGCTGCTTCACAACGCTTTGCGGAAAATAAACCGCCGACAATGACGTTAAAACCAAAGATTGGGACTTGATCTTCATTTCCCCAAAAAGCGGGAATAAAGGCTAAATCATTAATTTCTGCGTGAACTGAATTATCTCTTCCTCCAGTAATTGCAATATTAAATTTCCGGGGAAGATTGCTAAATTCTGGATTACCTTCACCATTATTAGTCAGCATATCTTGGATTTGCTGGACTAATTCTCTGGTATCATAAAACTCATCTGCATCCAAACCCGCGACAGGATCACCTGTAATATTACGGACGTTATCCATCCCCGATTGGATAGTAGTCAATCCGACTTTGTGAAATTTATTAAAGATATCGGGAATATCTGCCAAATTGATCCCGCGTAGTTGTATATTCTGTCTGGTGGTAATATCGGCGCTGCCATTTTCACCGTAACGCTGTACCACTTCTGCGAAAGCAGACATTTGATTGCTGTTGAGAATGCCGTTAGGTAGACGCATTCGCATCATGAATTTACCGGGAGTGACAGGACGAAAAAATACACCTAACCATTTTAGGCGATGGTTAAGGTCGTTTTCGTCCATTCCTTCCCAACCAATTTGGGCAAAATTCTCTATTTCGTTTTTAACTGCGAGTCCGTCTTTTTCGGCTTTGAATTTCTCGAATTTATTGAGTTTGTCTGTGGTAGTTGCTGTTTCTATCATTATGCTTTTTTTGGGGAAACAGGACTGAATTAACTGTGTATCCGTGTTCTTATCGGTTTTGTACTTGCCACTTTGGGGAAATAACTGATAGTAGTTTCCTGGTTGGTGGTGTAACAGTTGCGATGTTGTTAAGTTAGTGTAATTTTTGATGACAGTTCGTATAGTAGGTTACTAAATTTGAGAGATTATGCAAAAAACGGATATAGTGATTGCTGTTTGTGCATGATAAGTGTGAGTTTATGGATATAAGCGATAATAATTGTATCAATATATATTTTCTTGCATCTTTAGCTAATAAAAATTAATGTGATTTAATTTATCAGTATGAGATATAAAAGCCTTGATTTAGCTATAAAAAAGTAATAAAAAGCGGGTATATTTATTACACATTTTTTAATGTATTCGGATTTATACGTAAATATGCAATATATAAATTCAATATTTTTCCTAAGTATTAGATATGTTGTAGCATTTTAATATTATTCTATGGTACTATAAATACTACATCAGTTTTCATGTGTTTATACTTGACTCTGATTCATACAGTTCTTTACGTCCTTGTGTTTACTCTTAGAAGTGATTGAGTAAAGCAAAATCAGTATGTGGTTAATTGACGTGAAAAATAGCTGTAATTACCAGTAATATTTACAGGATTAAAAGCAATGGGAAAACTAGGAGTAGATAGTCTCAATTCAACTGTTGAAGCTATCATAAACAATGAAAAAGAAAGAGGTACGATTATAGCAATTGCTACTTATACGGATCGTCAGCAAGTCTGTTTTTTAAAGCTAGGAAAAGATCAAAAGAAAAATCATGGAGAATGGATTCCTGTATCTGCTTTAGCTGGCTTCAAAGATCCTCTGCTACCCGTAAATGATTCATATTTAGCCAAAAAACAAGCAAAAGAAGATATTGACTTTTTACTTAGTTACACTCAAAAAATTAGCAGAGATATTAGCAATAAAGTTTCCTCTGATCTGGAATTAATCTCTAGAGCAATTAAAGAGTTCCAAATATTAGCAGAAGAAGATATAACAGATAAAGAAAATATTTCTTTAGCTAAATCTAAACAATGGTTGAATGAATTAATAGAAAAATTTGGTAAAACCATTGATAGTATTACGGATACGATTAATCGCTACTTGAATAAATATTGGCTACCACGTTTAGTCAGCGTTTTTAATAAATTAGCAGATGCAGAATTAGCAAAAGCAAAACAAGAAGTAATAGATTTGCGAAAAGAATATCCTGATTATCAACCTTCACAAATTGCTCAAGAATTAATCACCGAAAAAACTATTTTTGCTACAACAACTGGAATTATTTCTGATGGATTAAAAATAGTAAATCCTATAATTGCAGAAATAGTTGATTTAACTAAGAATGTAGGTTTATTAGTAGAAATGGTTTATCAAATAGGTATTACCTATGGGTTTGAAGAAATAGAAGATGGGGAAATTCTAGGTATTCTTGCTACAGCATTCACAGCAGAAAGATTGAGACAGCTAGGATTAGAAATTTTGTTAAAACAAGTTCCATTTGTTAATTTAATGATTACTGCTTCAAGCAATATTGCTTTATTTCAATTAGTAGGATTTACGGCTTGTAAATATTATGAAGCTAAAGCTAATAAAGAAGCTAATCCTTTAACTTCTAAAGAAGCATATTTGAAGCTGGAACAACAATTAGATGCTTATCTTACAAAAACTTTAAGTGAAAAAGACAAGCTAAATAAATTGTCTCTTGAAGTGATAGCAATTAGACAAGAAGTAGTTATGTAGTTAAATTAATTAACAATTACCTACCAGGAGGCTCTGCCTCCAATCCCAGAATACAGGCTACTTTACCCGATTTTGTGCTAATAGAAGAAATTGGTAATGGGTAATTAGTTTTTACCTGTTACCTATTATCATTCACCAACAATTGATAAAATACGATTATAAAGAGAGGGACTAACCCAAAATTTAGCTGTATTGATTAAATCATCAAGAATAGGTTTAACTAATGGAATTAATTTCTGACGTTTTGCCTCAATTAAAATTCCTAAAATACCTGTTATCTTTAAGTTATATTCTGTTGCTGTTTGTCTGCCTAATTGTTCATCTATAATTAGCCAATCTGCATTTAACTCTAATGCTAAAGCTATTACCGAAGATTCTCCTTCATCCAATTTGCTTTTTAAAGATTGTACTAAACTAACATTATTAACAGGTTTTACAATAATCCAGTCATAAGTTTTGACTTCTTTTGCTCCTGGTATTGAATCTCCCCATTGTGTTAATTCTTGAAAAACTGCTGATGATATGATAATTTCTCCATAAAGTTGTTCTAATAATTGGATTTTTCCTATAGCTGATAGATTAGTAATAGGTGAAGTATTGCTAACTATGATCATAAATTTTAGATAATTCCCAAGTTTTTTAAATCAACCTCTAAATCAGTTTCATCATAATGAATATTAATGTTTCTCATAGCTAATTCATTTTGAAATTGTAGTAAAGGCATTTTAGCCAGTTGGGATGCTTTACCGATACTAATCTTTTTCCTTTGAAATAATAGAATAATCAATTCTAAAACTAATTCTTTTTCTGATAATCCACTGGCTTGGACAATATCTTCGGAAATGACTAGGCTCATTGAGATCCTCCTGTTGTGTTGAACCAAGTTTAGATTAATTATAACTTAACAGATTTTATTTATCGCCGAAACCAACGGATTATTTAGTTAAGAATTGCATGAATTTTTAGACATAGCATTAGAGCGTGTTTGAAAAGTCCCTCATGGTGTATCAAATATTTTTAGATCCCCCTAAATCCCCCTTGAAAAGGGGGACTTTGACTCTAGTTCCCCCCTTGCTAAGGGGGGAACTGTAAGTGCCTAAAATCACAACCTAAAACTTTTCAAACAACCTCTTAGATGTCAATAATAAATAATAAATTTCAAATAATGTGACACATAGTCCGTAGACTGATAGTCCATAAAAGCTCAAAATCAGCAGATGGATGAATCAAAACAAAAGACTCTTTATGCTTTAGGTTATCTAGTCAGACAACGCCGAACAGAGTTAGGAATTTCACAAGAGGAGTTAGGACTACGCGCTAACTTAGATCGTACATACATTTCCGGTGTGGAACGTGGAGTTAGAAATCCTTCCCTCACTGCTCTTGTAAGTCTTGCAGATGGCTTAGGTATTAGTGTTTCTGTTCTGCTGACAAATTTGGAAATCGAAGCCGATAGAATAAAATGACTGAACAAGAGTTGATAATAAAAATTCAAGAGCAACTTAAAAAAGCTCCAAAACAACTTCAAGCTTTCAATCTCCTATCTGATCAAAAATGGCATTGTCGAGAACATGAGATGACTCCAAAACTTGGATCTCGTCAACCTGCTGGTGGTGGTGGAATACAAGGTTTAGAGAGAGGTAATCGAAGTGGTAGGCGTGGTCTAGTCTTAGAAGAAAAAACCGAATATTGTGAGGTTTGTAATAATACAGGCAAATGGGATCGTTGGACAGGAGAAATCAAAGAAGCAAACGCTCCTGCTAATATTCCCCCCAAATTAGTTGAAATAATTCTAGAATTATATGCTTACACAGAAGTAGTAGAAGACAGACAGAGATATGCTCATGAGTTAGTTATTGATCATAGATTTCCTATGGAACGTTGGGGAAAAAGTGAAGCTCCACATTTAACCTCTATGAGTGAAACCGAAATTAGGAAAAAGTTTCAATTACTCAAGAAAGATGCGTCTGGAAATCATAATCTTTTAAAATCGAGAAGTTGTGAACGTTGTATAAAAACTGGTAAACGCGGTACACCTTTTGGTATTAAATTCTGGTATAAATCAGGTGAAAATTGGCCTTCCCAACATCAGCGAGGTGATGAAGCTGAGGAAGGTTGTATTGGTTGTGGTTGGTATGATTTTGAAACTTGGCGTAATGCACTTAACCAAAAACTATCTCAGGTTGATCAAAATGAGGTAAATTAGCAGATTGTCTTATGTTAATTGCAATATCATTTAAGTAAGGAATCAGTGCATAACCAATACACTCTGATAAACGTGGTGGTACAGCATTGCCAATTTGCCACATCGCTTTTTTCATACTACCTTCAAAAATAAACGAATCGGGAAATGTTTGTAATCTGGCCATTTCCCTAGCGGAAATCACGCGATTTAAATATGGATGAATATGTGTACCACCATGATTTTCTTTCACAGTCATACTTGGTTTACCAGGATATTGTCGTTTGAAAGCATCAACATATTTTGTATATAAAGAACCACCAGGAGGAACTTGAGCAAGACGTTCCATATACTCCTGTGAATGTTTGGTCCATTCGTGATTAATTTCCGATATTCGAGTGTATTCTGGTAAATCAGAAATTGCTGATTCAATAGGTTTGTATTCTTCTTGGTTTAATTGCGCTTGAGGATAAGGATTTGGCATTCCAAATCTATTAGCGATAAAAATAGCTCTTGGTCGAATTTGTGGGACTCCATAAGCCGCAGATTCCAGAATTGCCACAGAAATATGAGGATAACCAATAGACTCAAAAGCTTCAATAATTGCCGTCTTTATATCCCCTCTTTGAATTGTCAAAATACCTGGTACATTTTCCATCACTACATACCAAGGGCGTATTTCTGAAACAACACGCACAAATTCATAAAATAATCTATTTCGAGGATCTTTTGGATCACGTTTTCCGGCTACTGAAAATCCTTGACATGGTGGACCACCAACAACAATATTTACATCAGGTGAGCCGATTTGTTGCAGCCAATATTGGGGAGAAAATTGTTCAATATCTCCACAGAAATGATGACATTGTGGGAAATTTTTTTTGTGCGTAGCAGAAGCAATTGGACTAATTTCTACACTAGCCAATGGTGTGAATCCAGCTTGAAATAAACCTTGTGTGATTCCCCCAGCACCACAAAACAGATCCACAAAAGTATATTTAGATAATGGACTGGGTGGGGAACTAACATCAGTAAATATCTTATATGGATCAGATTTATCTTCATCTAGTTCGCGCTGAATACGCTCATAACGTCCTAATTTCGGCTTCTTTTGCTTTTGGCTAGGATTATGCTCATCCTCGTTAGGAAAAAAAGAAATTTGTGTTCCTTGCATTCGATAATTGACATGAATGTTTGCTGTGACATATAGTCTACAATACATCAATCATAGCAAAATTAGCAACCTAATCCTAAAAACGAGAAAATTTATCTCGTTATCTGACACAATCTATTACTTAGAAATTAACACTGGAGTAATGAACAAACATCACACAACTCAAAAATACTACTATGTACAAAACCAGAAAATTTCAAGAGTCATTTGCTATAATTGTGCTTAAGAATAGTTATTTTAGGTAAGTTACTATGATTACAAAACAAATGATTCAAGAGAAACTCAAAAATTTAACAGAAGAACAACTTAATCAAGTTTATGGGATTATTGAACAGTTAAGCGATGCAGAAAATGCTGTTAAAAAACCTAGTCTCATGTCCAAATTACGCAAAATTAAAATTGATGCTCCTGAAGATTTCTCGATTCAAGTTAGTGTTAGTTTAGGGAGAGATGTAAGTGAGGGATAAAATTTTTATTGATACGCTGTTTATTGTAGCCTTAATAAACAAACGGGATCAATATCATCTCAAAGCTTTAGAATTAGCTCAAAAATTTGAAAATTATCCTTTGATAACCACTGATGCAATTTTATTACAAGTTGGTAATGCTTTATCAAGTAATTATAAAAGTGAAGCAGTTGAATTAATGGAAACTTTTTTAAATTCTGATGATATAGAAGTTATCCGGTTAAATCCTGAATTATTTGAGGAAGCATTAAATTTATACAAACAACATCAAGATAAATCATGGGGTTTAGTTGATTGTGTTTCTTTTGTGGTCATGAAACAAAATAAAGTTACTCAAGCTTTAACTTTTGATAAGCATTTTATTCAAGCTAGTTTTCAAGCATTAATGAGATAATTAGGTATCGCATCATTTTAAACAGAGAATTAAACAGCAGCAAACTCAGTCAACTTCCGAGTTTCTGGATCATAAAAAGCTAAAACAATATCTTCTTTCGGTACACCTTCTCTTAATAAATCCGTAGCTATTCCCTCTTCAGTCCAATCTTCCTCAATGTAAATTTTCTCATTTTTAATGCGAATATAAACAGAAATTGTTTTTACTCGTTTATCATTTTTCCAACCAATATTAAACCAAAGATATTGACTTCTTTGATCATCAAACATTAACACCTCATCTATATCAGGATCAATTACTTGTGATGAGATTTTTTCATATTCAGTTAAAATTTGTTTGATTAAGTTTTGATAATGAGTTAGCTTGTCCATTTGATCACCTCTTCTTGATTAATATCAATAACTAATAGTGAAACTTGATATTTTTGTAAAATCAGTTGAATAGCAACTTGTTCAAAAAACTTTTCATAAATATTTTTACTGATTGCTAAAAATACTTTATATTCAGGATGAGTAGCCAAAAGAAAAGTTTGATAAATCAGATATTGACCTAAAGCTGTTTCAAATTCACGCATGGGAGAACGACTCAAAAAACTTTTAACTTCAATAACAATTTGTTCACTCTCTTTTGTCGCAGCAATCGTTTTTTCACCAGCTAAATCAGCGATAAGTCTGATTTCTTCATACTTAATCGGATAAGGATCAGCGGTAATCGTCCAACCAGCCTTAATTAAAGCATTTTTAACCGCATCATGGTAAGTATCCTTTGCTGGCATTGTTTTATTTGTAATTACAAGGTAAACATTACCCACTTTAATATTATACTAAACCAAAACGGCATCATATATAAAACTTAATAATTAAAAAATTAACTTCAAAATCTTTATGAACAACAAGATCCCCGACTTCTCTGAGAAGTCGGGGATCTGAAACTCTAGGACAAATGCTAGAATATATAACATCCATAAATATCATTTACATTTCCCTGGAGGAAATATTATGTTATCAACAGAACTTCAACAAGAATTCATGATCAACAGAATTGAGAAAATTGTGGCTATTTTAATGGAAGAACGTTCTTTGTTTAAAGAAGAACTTAATCCAAGAGAAATGGTTGAACATTTATATCATATCGTTCAGCAAAACTTAACCAAAGAACAATTTAATAACTTATCTGAAGTTGTATACTTATTTTGAAATCAAGAGAGGTTTACTAGCTATTAATTCCCCTAAACAAACAGAAATTTCTAATAAGATTGGACAAGATTATCAAATTATTTTATTAGATGATTTAGCGATTTTAGAAAAAGGGCTAATAGTCAAAGATTTATGGGGATTTTTAGTCATCTTCAGATGACTTCTGCTATGAGACTGGGAATTCATTCCCAGGCGGGCTATGGGTTTTACGTTAAGTTGACATTGCTTCCACACCCGCCCAGAAATGAATTATGGCTTACGCTACGCTATCAGGGCTAATAGTCAAAGATTTATGGGGATTTTTAGTCATCTTCAGATGACTTCTGCTATGAGACTGGGAATTCATTCCCAGGCGGGCTATGGGTTTTACGTTAAGTTGACATTGCTTCCACACCCGCCCAGAAATGAATTATGGCTTACGCTACGCTATCAGGGCTAATAGTCAAAGATTTATGGGGATTTTTAGTCATCTTCAGATGACTTCTGCTATGAGACTGGGAATTTATTCCCAGGCGGGCTATGGGTTTTACGTTAAGTTGACACCAATAAGCTCATGCTTTACCCCTACAAATCTAGGTTTTTCGTAATTCTTAAAAGTCCATGTCCCAACCCTGTTGAGTAAGTAATTGGACAAAAATATTTACAGTCATTGCGAGGGAAGGGAAGCAATCACAACCCTTGCGATTGCTTCATTTCACTTCGTTCCATATGGCTAACGCCACGCAACGCTTACACAATAACATTGTGTAATTAATTCTGTCTCATTACTTATAATAAGTACCGAAAGCCAAACATTTTTCCCTTGACATTCAATCTTTCTAACTTCTAAGCTATTATTTGGAAACTACAAGACGGCGAATAACTGTAAAACTTACCCTGTACGCCTTTTGCATTCCGTCTTGCGTTAATACTCTGTTCCTAAAATAAGTAAACGGATAGACTATGATGATTTCAGAAACATTCAATTCAGTACCAGTAACCGTTTTGACTGGCTATTTAGGCGCGGGTAAAACTACATTATTAAATCATATTCTTACCTACGAACACGGTAAAAAAGTTGCCGTTATTGTTAACGAATTTGGCGAGGTAGGTATTGATAATCAATTGGTAATTGATGCAGATGAAGAAATCTTTGAAATGAATAATGGCTGTATTTGTTGTACAGTTCGCGGTGATTTAATTCGCATTATTGGCAATTTAATGAAACGCCGAGATAAATTTGATCATTTAGTCATTGAAACCACCGGTTTAGCAGATCCTGCACCTGTAATTCAAACGTTTTTTGTTGATGAAGATTTACAAAGTCAGTTGTCATTAGATGCAGTAGTCACAGTTGTTGATTCTAAACATATTTGGCAACATTGGGAAGCGGACGAGGCTCAAGAGCAAATTGCTTTTGCAGATGTAATTTTGTTGAATAAAACTGATTTAGTAACACCGGAAGTTTTAGATGAATTAGAAACTCGCATTCGCTCAATGAATGCAATGGCAAAAATCTACCGCACCCATAATTCTGAATTAGCAATGTCAGCTTTATTAGGAGTGCAAGCATTTGATTTAGATCATGCGTTAGAAATTGATCCTAATTTCTTAGGAGAAGATGCTCACGTTCATGATGAAAGCGTCTATTCTGTAGCGATAGTATCAGAAGGGACAATTAACGGTGAAAAATTAAATGCCTGGATGACAGAATTACTCAGAAATCAAGGTCTAGATATTTTCAGAATGAAAGGAATTTTAAATATTGAAAATGAAGATAATCGCTTTGTTTTCCAAGGTGTACACATGATATTTGATGGTAAAGCGGATAGACCTTGGAAAGTCAATGAAACTCGCAAAAATGAACTTGTATTTATTGGTAGAAATTTAGATGAAGCCAAATTAAAAGCAGACTTTTTTGCTTGTATGAGTTAGTAATACAATAGACATCTCCGGTAAAGATTGTAGAGACGTTCCATGGAACGTCTCTACAGGGGTTTCATGTCACGCATATTTAATTTTCACCAGATGTCTAATGGAGGCGGGGTTTCCTCGCCCCTACAGGTTTGGCGAATTGCTGTAAAAATAAAATATCACAACTATGAACTTAACAATTAATAAATCTCCAGAATTTACAAAACATTATTCTACAAAACTTGCAGATTATGTGACTGCTTTGGCTTGGTCTGCTGACGGTGAAATACTTGCAGCTAGTTCGGCTGCTGGAGAAGTTGTTTTATGGGAAAATGGCGAATTAACTAATTTACAAACAGCGACAGATAAAGCGGTAAATTGTTTGGCTTTTTCCCACGATGGTAAATATTTAGCTATTGGTGGACAAGATGGAAAAGTGAAAATTTGGTGCGGAAATAAATTAATTAGCACTTTAGAAAATGCCCCGATTTGGGTTGACCAATTAGCATGGAGTCACACCGATAACCAATTAGCTTTTAGTTTAGGTCGTTATGTGCAAATTTGGGATGCAGACACATTAGAAGTTGTTACAACTCTTAACTTTAATGATTCCTCTATTTTGGGAATTGATTGGCGTAAAGATGGCAAATATTTGGCTATTAATGGATATAAAGGCATAAAAATCTGGTCTACTCAAGATTGGGATGATGAACCATTTATTCTTCCTCTGTCTACCGTCAGTACAGCAATGGCGTGGTCTGATGATGGTAAGTATTTGGCATCTGGAAATATGGACCGGACTCTCACTGTTTTACAATGGGAACATCCTGATCCTTGGGTGATGCGGGGTTTTCCAGGGAAAATTCGTCATCTAGCTTGGTCAGACATAAAAACTCCCACAGATGCGCCCATTTTGGCTGTTTCTAGCGTTGATGGCATAGTAGCATGGGAGAAGTCGGTAGATGAATCTGTAGGCTGGGAGGCGCAAGTATTAACTAATCATCTGGATATCATTAATGCGATCGCTTTTGCACCCCAAAGTTTTATTCTCGCTTCTGCTGGTGCTGACGGTTGGCTATGTTTGTGGAATGAAAACAAAGAAGTTTCACAGATTTTTACTGACACTGAAGCCGGTTTTTCTACTCTATCTTGGCATCCCCAAGGACAATTATTAGCCGCTGGTGGTGAACAAGGTGAATTAATAATTTGGTCAACTTCTGGCGAAAATTAAAATTAATTGGTTTAAGTAGGTGAACACAATAAAACCAATCTGTGTAAAGAAAAGTAAAATCGCCTAAACCCTCTTCACTCTTGCCTCTTGCCTCTTGCCTTTTGCCTTGCCATAACGACGATTTTCAATGCTAACCTACTTAGATTTAGATGTAGGGGTAGCGCCCCCGTGCCTACCCCGATATTTGGGGCAACCACAGGGGGTTTAGGTATCAAACCCACCCCAGTTGCAATTACAAATTAATTACCAATTATCGGCGCACTCAAAGAGACATTTTGTACTGCTTTGGTTGCGGCTAAGGTTGGTACAGAATCACGCAATCTTGCTGTTAATTGTACAGTTGTAGCGTCGTACATTTGGGTTAGCAATTTGGGATAAAAACCAATACCAATAATAGGTATCAACAAACAAGCAATGATAAAGACTTCACGGGGTTCAGCATCTATCAAATTCTGATGAGAAACTAACTCTTCATTTTCTTGTCCGTAGAAAATTTCGCGCAACATTGAAAGGAGATAAATTGGCGTTAAAATCACACCAACAGCCATCAAGAAAATGACAATAACTTTAAATGTCGAGTTATAAGCATCGCTAGTGGCAAAGCCGACAAATACCATTAATTCGGCGACAAAACCGCTCATTCCTGGTAATGCTAAAGAAGCCATTGAACAAGTTGTAAACATGGCGAAAATCTTTTGCATTTTCTTACCGACACCACCCATTTCATCTAACATGAGGGTGTGTGTGCGATCGTAAGTTGCACCGACTAAAAAGAACAAACTTGCCCCAATTAAGCCGTGAGAAACCATTTGTAAAACTGCGCCACTTAAACCCAAGTCGGTGAAAGAGGCAATCCCAATGAGAACAAAGCCCATGTGGGAAATTGAAGAGTAGGCAATTTTCCGTTTTAAATTCCTTTGGGCAAAGGAAGTTAGGGCAGCGTAGATGATATTTACTACCCCCAAAACCACTAACACTGGTGCAACGTAAGCGTGGGCATCGGGTAGCATTTGGGCATTCATGCGAATTAAGGCATAACCACCCATTTTTAACAAAATACCTGCTAGTAACATATGCACGGGGGCTGTAGCCTCACCGTGAGCATCTGGTAGCCAGGTATGGAGGGGGATAATGGGCAGCTTGACAGCGTAGGCAATCAGGAAGCCAGCGTAGAGTAAAAGTTGTAAATTGAGTCCAAAATCTTTTAAGGCGAGCGATCGCATATCGAATGTCACTGTATCGCCATAAAACCCCATTGTCAAGGAAGACAGCAAAATAAACAGCGAACCACCAGCGGTGTACAAAATAAATTTAGTCGCTGCATACTGGCGCTTTTTCCCTCCCCAAATTGACAAAAGGAAGTATATGGGGACAAGTTCCAGTTCCCACACCAGGAAAAATAACAGCATATCCTGGACGGCAAAAACGGCAATTTGACCGCCATACATTGCCAAAATTAGGAAATAAAACAATTTCGGCTTTAGTGTTACAGGCCAAGCTGCTAAGATTGCCAGGGTGGTGATGAATCCTGTTAAGAGAACTAGGGGCATGGATAAGCCATCAACCCCTAAAGACCAATTTAAGCCCAATTGCGGAACCCAGGGATAACTTTCCACCAGTTGCAAATCGGGATTAGAGAAATCGTATCCAGTATAAAAAGCGCAGACAATGAGGACAAAATCTATCAACCCGACAATGAGAGAATACCAGCGCACGGTTTTTCCATCTTTATCTGGGATAATGGGAAGGAGTAGTGATGCGGCTATGGGAAATAAAATAATCGTCGTCAGCCACGGGAAATTAGCTATATTCATCACAATTAATCTGCTATTAAAATCATGTTTGGCAGCAAGTTAGTATCTAATAAGTTCTAAATTACCTTAAATCAAGGATTACAGCCACAAGGTTAACATAGATGCTCAATTTAAGTTAATTTTTGATAAAAGAATTAACCAAATTTACCGTTAATGTAAGCTTTGGTGTCTTCCTGTTGAGGATCACTGAAAATCATCTCAGTTGAGTTGTACTCTACTAAGTAGCCACTACGTCCACCTGTTTCGGAAGCTTTAACGTTAAAAAACGCGGTTTTATCAGATACTCGTGATGCTTGGTGCATATTGTGGGTGACAATGACGATGGTATATTGTTCTTTGAGTTCGTGAATTAGTTCTTCTATCCGTGCAGTAGAGATAGGATCAAGGGCAGAACATGGTTCATCCATCAGGATAACTTCTGGTTGCACAGCGATCGCCCGCGCAATACATAAACGCTGTTGTTGTCCACCGGATAAGGATAAACCATTTTGTCGCAATTTATCCTTGACTTCATCCCACAAAGCTGCTTGTCGCAAACTCCGTTCCACCAATTCATTCATATCACCTCTGTAGCCATTGATTCTCGCACCAAAGGCAATATTTTCATAAATTGACTTGGGGAAGGGGTTGGGTTTTTGAAATACCATACCAATGCGTCTTCGCACTTCTACAGGATCAATATTCGCTGCATAGATATTTTTGTCGTAGAAATAAACTTTACCTTCGGCTCTAAATGAGTCAATTAAATCATTTAGCCGATTATAACATCGCAATAAGGTAGTTTTACCACAACCGGAAGGACCGATAAAAGCGGTGACTCGATTTTTAGGAATATCTAACCAAACATTTTGTAAAGCCAAAAAATTGCCATAATAGATATTTAAGTTTTCTGTGCGTAAAACCGATTCAGTTCCATTAATTGTGCTAATGATAGTATTCATAAAATCGGGCTTGATGAAAAAGTTTTTTTTGGTGATAGCTAAATTAAATCTTTTTTTCTAGTAACCCAGCGAGCAATAATACTAGTAATTAAAACCATGAATACAAGAATTAAAGACGCAGCCCAAGCTAAAGATTGCCAAGTTTGATAGGGAGAAGTGGCAAAATTGTATACTAAAACTGCTAGAGAAGCAGTTGGTTTGAGGATACTATCTGGCCAAAAAGAAGAAAAAAGAGCCGTAAATATTAATGGTGCAGTTTCTCCAGCCGCACGAGCGATCGCTAAAATAGAACCAGTGACAATTGCAGGTAATGCAGTTGGTAATACCACCAAGATCACAGTTTGCAAATTAGTGCTTCCTAGTCCAATAGATGCTTGCCGTAAATCTTGAGACACTAATTGCAATGCCTCGTCTGTAGTTCGCACAATAATCGGTAACATCAAAATTGCTAGGGCGACTCCACCACCCAGGGCTGAGTAAGAGCCTAAATTCAGCTTTACCAAGGTTAAAACCACAATTCCATAGGCAAATACCCCAGCAATGATCGAGGGAACTCCACTGAGAACATTAGTAGCGAAACGTATCCATCTGGCAATTCTTCGAGAACTAAACTCACTTAAATAAATTGCCGCCAACACACCAACAGGAACACTAATTATAGCAGCAATTCCTACCATTAATAATGTTCCCAAAATGGCATTCCCAAAGCCGCCATTTTTACCAAAGGGAGGAGGTGGCAACTGTGTAAAAATATGGATGTCTAAACTACTAAACCCTCTAATTACTATATAATAAAGCACTGCCAATAAAGGAATCAGTGCCAAAACTCCACAGACAAAAGCTAATCCAGTCATGACCATATTAACCAATGTTCGAGGAGACGAAAGAGAACGAGTTAGGCCTCCTTGCGGAAACAAAGAATTCATAATTTAACCAATATAACTTTTACTAATTTCATAAAACACAAAGTTATCTGCGTTTATCCTCAGATCCCCGACTTCTTTTATTTATTGTGTCCAGAAACTATAAATTGATGTTAGAAGTCGGGGATCTTATGCATTCTAAATTCGCCCCACTCGTGCCACAATAAAATCCGCCAGAATATTGACGATCATTGTTAAGATAAATAAAACTAAAGCTGCATACATTAAAGCAGCAACTTGCAACCCATTAGCTTCCGCAAATTGATTTGCCAATAAAGAAGAAATCGTATTTGATGGTGCTAAGAGAGAGATATGAATATTGTTAGCATTACCTATTAACATTGTCACAGCCATTGTTTCACCCATTGCCCTCCCAAGTGCCAACATTACTGCACTGACAATGCCAGAAAAGGCAGCAGGGATAATAACTTGAAAAATGGTTTCCCAACGGGTTGCACCTATTCCTAGAGCGGCTTGACGCAAACTTGAAGGCACAGAAATCAAGGCATCACGAGAGATAGCCGTGATAATTGGCAAAATCATAATTGCTAATATTACTCCTGCTGGTAACATCCCTGGTCCAGTGGGTGCAGAACTAAAAATTGGCAACCAGCCTAGATAAGTATGTAGCCATGTGCCTAGATTTTTTAACACAGGGATTAACACAAAAATTCCCCAGACTCCATAAACAACACTGGGAATAGCCGCTAGGAGTTCTACTAAAAATACCAGGACTAAATTTACCTGGGGGGGGAGGAAATTCTCACTCAATAAAATTGCTGTTCCTACACCAATAGGGAGGGCTAAAATCAGTCCAATTAAAGAACTGATGAGAGTTCCGTAAATTGCTGGGAGTACCCCATATTCATTATTAACAGGGTTCCAACTGCTGGTAAAAAAGAAATTAATCCCGAATTTTTGGATAGCTGGTAAAGCACTAGTAGTAATTTGCAAGGCAATCCATAATAGAATACCAGCGATCGCTAGAGCAAAAATTCGGGTTATCCAAATAAAACTCCGATCTAGATTTCTATCTATTTCCGAACGGTTTTTCGTGGTTAATGGATCTTCTGGAAAGTTTATAGTCATTCTCCTGACTCCTGACTCCTGACAGAGGGCGCAGGCCCTGCGCCCCTACCTCTTACCTTGGGAATTAGCACCAACAGAAATATGATAATCAGGACTAATTTGATCAGCCGCTGCTGCGACTTTATTAATTACATTGGCTGGTAAGGGGACATATCCTAATTCACTAGCTATCTTTTGTCCATCAGTTAAAGCATATTCAATAGTTGCTTCCATTGCTTTAGCTTTGCCGGCATCAGTATATTTTTTATAGGCGAGAATCCAAGTGTAAGTTACTATTGGGTAAGATTCTGCACCTTCAGGATCGGAAATAAAAGCACGGAGATTTTCTGGTAAAGTTACTGATGCAAGAGTTTTAGATGCTGATTCTTCAGAAGCTAAAACAAACTGGTTGGATTTATTTTCTAAAGATGCAAATTTGAGCTTACTTTCCTTAGCATAGCCATATTCTACATAACCAATAGAACCTTGAGTTTGTTGAATTTGGGCGGTGACACCTTCATTACCTTTAGCACCAACTCCTATCGGCCATTTTACACTTTTACCTTCACCTACCTGAGTTTTCCATTCTGGACTAATGGTACTAAGATGTTTGGTGAAAACGCCCGTAGTTCCACTACCATCAGCGCGATAAATAACTTTGATTTCCTCTTTTGGTAATTTTACATTAGAATTGATTTTAGCGATCGCCGGATCATCCCAAAATTTAATTTTACCTAACAAAATATCAGTGTAAACTGCTCGTGATAACTGGAGTTGAGGAACTTCTGGCAAATTATAAGCGAGGACAATACTACCAGCAGTTAGAGGTAATAGTAGCACACCTTTTTCCGCCGGAACTTTGTTAATTTCTTCATCCTTCATTGCTACATCACTAGCACCAAAGTCTAATGTTCCTTGGGTAAACTGCTCAACACCCGCACCACTACCCACAGACTGATAATTAACTTTTAAATTGGGATATTTTTTGTTTAACTCTGTAAACCAAGTTTGATAAAGTGGTGCAGGAAAAGAAGCACCCGCGCCGATTAATTCTACATTACCTCCTAAATCTAGTTTCTGAGAATTGGCAGTAGTTGTATTTGTCGTTTTACCAGGAGACTCACTTATAATTGGATTCTTTGAGTTAGTTTCTCCACAAGCTGATAGACTAATTACTACTGTTAATACAGATATTGCAACTATCAGGCGATGATTTTTCATGAAACTGATTTTAAGTAGAGCAATCCTATTTGAGTTGATCAAGCCTCCAGTTCGGGTCAGTGCGTCTGGGATTTCATTATATTCACTGAAAACTTGTCAAACATCCTCTTAAAGATAGGTTGATTATCCATTAAGGGAACACCAAAAAATAAATTACCCAATTTCGTGGGATGGGCATCCTGCCCGTCCTTGATGATTAGCGGGCTTTTCGTCCCGCACCACAGGAAATTTTTGGGTATTTTTTTAATTGGAAGTCCCTAAGTAGGTGAACACAATAAAACCAAACTGTGTAAAGAAACGTAAAATCGCTGAAAACGTCTTTACTCTCGCCTATTGCCTATTGCCTATTACCTCTTGACTCTTGCCTATTGCCTATTGCCTATTGCCTATTGCCTCTTGCCTATTCCCTGTTCCCTGTTCCCTGTTCCCTGCCTTCACAGGCAACTTATTCAGCAAACCCTACTTAGGAGAATTTCAATGTATAATTTTACAATTTCTGTTATATTAGCGATCGCTTCTTCAAAAGTATCTCCTTGAGAAAGACAGCCCTGAAAAAAAGGACAAAAAGCATGATCATTTCCATTTTTCTCCTTTGCGAGAATGACGGTGTAATCGTAAACTTCTTGACCTTGTATCTACTGTTAATTAACCCTTGCGCCTAATCAATGTTTGCTGCCTCGAATCAACTGCTATGGTCTATGATAGGCTTGCTCCTCACAATGGGTGGTACTTTCCTGGAAGCTTATGGTGTTACCTCACCTTGGAACTGGAGTCAGCACGGAATTCAAACCCTTTCACTAGGTGTCAGCTATCAAATTGGTGCAGTCCTACTGGTAGGCTGTTTAGGAGGTCAAAATGCTGGTGCGCTCTCGCAAATTGCCTATTTAGTCATGGGATTAACCTTATTGCCTGTATTTGCCGAAGGAGGCGGTATCGGTTATGTTAAACTATCTCAGTTTGGCTATTTACTGGGATTTATTCCCGGAGCTTGGATTTGTGGATATTTAGCCTTTAAAGCTCGACCTCGGCTAGAAACTCTAGCTTTTAGTTGTCTTTGTGGCTTATTCACCGTTCACATCTGCGGTATTGCTTATTTAATCATCAGTTATATCTTACCCTGGAGAGGAACAGACAATCTATCACTGATTCAAGCTATTCTTAAATACTCCTGCTTTGCACTGCCAGGACAACTAGTGGTTGTTTGTGCCGTTACCATAGTAGCTTATGTGCTACGACACATAATGTTTTATTAGTCATTGGTCATTGGTCATTGGTCAGTAGCAAGAAAAAACGGCGTTGGTGAATTGGGGTATGAAAGTCGAAAATTCCATCTCTCAAACTCTTACTCTCTGCGCCTGGAGCGTCTCTGCGTGAAATAAAATCATACTTTTACTCAGCAACGCCGAAAAAACAACTGACACCCGACAAATTTATCATGCGTATAAAAAATCGCTTCTTCTGGATTGCCGCTCTGATAGCATTTCTATTAGACCAACTGACAAAATACTGGGTAGTGAAGACCTTTAACCCAGGACAAACACTACCACTGTTGAGCGGGATATTTCATTTTACCTATGTGACTAATACAGGTGCAGCCTTTAGTTTATTAAGTGGCAAAGTAGAATGGTTACGCTGGCTATCTTTGGGTGTTAGTTTAGTATTGATAACCATTGCATTAACTGGACCATTGTTAAGTTTTTGGGAGCAAATGGGTTATGGTTTGATTTTAGGGGGAGCAATGGGCAATGGTATTGATAGATTTATACTAGGGTATGTCATTGACTTTCTTGATTTTCGGTTAATTAATTTTGCCGTGTTTAATATGGCTGATTCTTTTATTAGTATTGGTATAGTCTGCTTGTTAATTGCCTCATGGAAAAAAACACCAAGTAATTAAAAAATTTAATTCTTCTTTTGGAAATTCCCCTACTTTCCCGTTAATTTTTAACTTTTAACTTGCAATTGTTTATGAGTTCTCCCCAACCTCCTCAAAAGCCAAAAACTATAATTGGTCAAGTAACTCAAGCGGTCAGCACCATTCATGCTAGAGTCAACTTTTCCATGAAGCTCAAACCCAATGCGAAAGTACCAAAACTATTGGTCCATGATGCCGGCGGGAACCAAGAAGAAGAATATGATTTATTAGGCGATCGCTATATACTAGGACGTAGTTCAAAATCCTCTGATATCGTCATCCGTAACCCACTTGTCAGCACAGTTCACCTCTCATTATCGCGGGATTCCACCCAAAACACCCCCGTTTTCACAATCAAAGATGAAAACTCCACCAACGGGATTTATCTTGGCAAAAGGCGCATAAATACCCTAGAACTGCGTCATGGTGATGTTATTAACTTAGGACCACAGGATCTAGCTGATGCTGTGAGTATTCAATACATAGACCCCCCAGCTTGGTACGTCAAAGCTGCCACCTGGACAGCCTATGGAGTCGGTGGTGTCACGGCTTTAATTGCCTTAGCCATAGGTGCAGAATGGCTGAAATTTTCCGTTAGACCCCTACCTACAGCCACTCGCGCCCCTGTCGTTGTCTATGCCCGTGATGGCTCAACCCCACTCCGTGAACCCCGTAATATCGCCCACGTAGACCTGAAACAATTATCAGACTTTGGACCCTATTTAGCTGCTGCGGTCGTAGCCTCGGAAGATAGTCGCTACTACTGGCACTTTGGGGTAGACCCCTTGGGTGTATTGCGAGCCGTACTTATCAACAGTCGTAGCGGTGACGTTCAACAGGGGGCAAGTACAGTTACCCAACAAGTAGCTCGAAGTTTATTCCGGGAATATGTAGGCAGTCAAGACTCTTTAGGACGGAAAGTTAAAGAAGCCGTCGTCTCCCTCAAACTAGAAACCTTTTACAGCAAAGACGATATTTTACTAACTTACTTAAATCGGGTATTTTTAGGTGCAGACACCTCCGGCTTTGAAGATGCAGCCAAATATTATTTTAACAAATCCGCCAAAGAATTAACCCTAGCCGAAGCAGCCACCTTAGTAGGGATTTTACCCGCCCCCAATGCCTTCGATTTTTGTGGCAGTGGTCGGCGGAAACTCGGTGCAGCCGACTACCGCAATCGAGTCATTAAACGACTGCTAGAAATGGGCAAAATTACCCAAGAAGAAGCCAACCGCGCTCGCCGTTCTACCGTTCAAGTTAGCCCCAAAGTTTGCGAAAGGCAAGCCAAAACCATTGCCCCCTATTTCTATGATTACGTCTTTCAAGAACTCACATCAAGACTAGGACCAGCAGCAGCTAGAGAGGGTAACTATATCATCGAAACCCAACTTGATCCAACTATCCAAGCCAAAGCCGAAGCTGAGTTAAAAAATTCCGTCACCAAAGCCGGCTCAAATTTTGGATTTTCTCAAGGAGGAATGGTAACTCTGGACTCAAAAACCGGGAGTATTGTGGCTATGGTAGGCGGGACTGATTACAAAAAAAGCCAGTTTAATCGCACCGTTCAAGCCCAACGACAACCGGGTTCTACCTTTAAAATTTTTGCCTACGCTGCGGCTATAGAAAAAGGGTTTTCGACCTACAGAAGTTATTCTTGCAGTCCTTTAACTTGGCAAGGTTTTACCTATAAACCCTGTCGGGCTGGTGCTGGTGGTAGTTTAGACATAGCCACTGGTTTGGCAATGTCAGAAAACCCCATTGCTTTGCGGGTAGCCAAGGAAATTGGTTTGAATAAAGTCGTAGATATGGCGCAGCGTTTGGGTGTTAAATCAAATCTTGAGGAAGTACCTGGTTTGGTATTAGGTCAAAGTGTGGTTAATGTTTTAGAAATGACTGGCGCATTTGGGGCGATTGGTAATCGTGGAGTCTGGAATCCCCCTCATGCTATTAGTAAAATTCGTGACAGTAGTGATTGCAAGGATCTTAAAGATTTTGAAACCTGTCGGGTGATTTACTCCTTCGATACAGATCCAAATGGTTCTAAACAAGTGCTAAAGACAGCAGTTGCCAATCAAATGACTACTATGATGCGAGGAGTAATTACTAATGGTACAGGTCGTAGCGCAGCTATTGGTTTAGGTGAAGCAGGTAAAACCGGAACAACAAATGATAATGTAGACCTCTGGTTTATTGGTTTTATTCCTAGTCGTCAACTTGTCACCGGCATTTGGCTAGGAAATGATAATAATTCCCCTACCTCCGGCAGCAGCGCCCAAGCGGCACAACTTTGGGGTAGTTATATGAGTAAAATTACTAAATAGAGTTTGTTAAAAAAGTCTTTGCGTTATGGCTAGAAGTCAGGGTGAAGAATTATCTTTTGTGCATAAGCACTTATGCTTTTAATTAAGTTTTAATTCTTCTAGTCTTTCTAAATGGCGATCGCTTCGTGGTAAGGTAAGATGTTTTCTTATTAAAGAATAATCGGCTCTTGCGTCTCTTTTATGGTGATTGAGGATTGATGATAACAAAACTCTTACGGGACAAGGGTTATAAACAATTATTTCCATATTTTCAATGAAATGCCTACACAATAGGGCTTTTAATGATTTTGAACCAGGTTTTCCATAAAAATAACCGAAGAACCGAATAATCCAACTCTGCTAATATTTCATCAGATTCATAGGGCATTTCAAAGTAAGATCGAAATGTATAAGATTGATTTTCTTGTAAAAAAGCCTATTACAACTTAGATTTTGACATAGTGTGAAAACGTGCATTCATAACCATTGTCTGAATCAGGATATCCAGGATTTAAGGATTTACAGGATGTTAATTTTTAATCATCTCACATTCACGCTAGGTAAGATAAAATTATCAGCCATAAAGAGGAAAATTAACTATAAATATTTCTTCATCACTTGTTGCTTGAGAGTAGAAGATTCATCTATAATTTTCTGATTATTAGTAATTACTTGCTCTAGTTTCTCTACTTCTGAAACTAATTTTTCTTGAGTTGATAAAGGTGGTAAAGGAACTTGTAAATCTGAATACATTTGACCATTAATATTAGGTTGTGATGTCCCTGTTTGAGTATCGGCAACCCACTTTTTATAAAAACTAGACTGAGTTACTAATTTCAAAAAATCGGGTAATAATTTATCTTTATTAGTGCGAAAACGAATTAAATAGCCTGCATATAGGGCTTTGCCATACTTGTTTTTGTATAAAAAAGTTTTTCCAACTGTAGCTCCTGATCTAGCAAAAAGAAAATCACCTTCTTTCAAAATATATTTTTCTTCAATGTTTGCAGCAGTTCTCCACTCAGAATTTAATTCTCCATTATCATTAATGTCTGTAATTCTAATATAACGATAATCTGTCAGAGGATTTCCATCAATAGCACTCTCATTAGCACCATACTGAGGTTTGTCACAAATTGATCCTAACTTTACTAAATTATATTGACCATAAATATTATCAGATTTATTCTCAATTTCATTTTTAGCCTGTTCAATTGCCTCTTTGGCCTTAATTACATTTTGATCTATCTCCTCACACTCATCTACTATTTGCTGCTGCACTTCTAAAGGTGGTAAAGGAATTTTAGTAGCTTTTACTCTTTCAGTATTAAGATTTTGTACTACTCCTCCAGCCGCACTTTCTGAAAATTGCTGTTGAGTATCTTTGTAGGATAAAATTTCATACAAATAATCTTTATTGAGTTTTTCACTAAATTTAGATAGGAGTAACCAACCATCATGAATACAGCCAGATATTTTCATAATATAAGGTCTTCCAAAGCTCATTGAGTTAGATAAAATAAAGTCTCCTTCATTTACTTTTCTGGATTTTTCAGCACCTTCTAAAGTTATTTTTTCTGCTGCTTGAGTAATATATTTTGATCCTTCACTAACATCACCTATTTTAATCCAATTTATGCCATTTATATCTGTTGTGATATATTTATCAATTGGTCTAGGTGATGCACCTCTAACAATTTCGCATATATTTTCTAACTTTACCAACTCCCATTTAGTTTCAATTTTCAAATTTTTCTTAGGAGTAAGTGAAAAAGTTTTATTAAAATCCTTACGAGAGAAATCTAATAAATCTACCAAACTAGCATAAGTAATATATTCGCTGAGATTTTTCAATTCAACATCTTCACTATTACCATGAAAATTTTGCTGAATCCAATAATTTATTTTTTCAGAATTATAGCGATTATCAGGATCAAAAAGCGGTGTAATATGACTACCAGAAATATATTTTAGCCCTTCATTACCTTTAGCATTACTCCATTCATAGCCAAGAAATTGTTTTTGTTCCTTATTATCCGCAGGACTTTTCACAATTAGAACCTTCTGGGGATTATTAAAAGCCAAGATGAAATAATAGAGCTTATCTTTTTCAATTATTTGCAGATATTCTAAAAACCGCTTATTCAGTTCCACCTCTTTTTCTAAAGATGATAAATCCTTAAAAGATTTTCTCTTTTTCAAATTAACAATATCAGTGCTTTTATCAAACTCATTTTTATATTCTTTAAATAGTTCATATTCTAATAACTGCTCAGAAGGAACACCAAATAAAAGAGTTTGATAATCTTCAAAACCTATATTAATATGCTCACAATACCTTTTCACCAAATAAATATCTCCATAAATTCCCCCATTTGCTTCTATTTCATATTGCCAATTTTCAAAAAAGTCTAAAACCCGATTTTTGTATTGTTCCGCAGGTTCAGGACGTTGTGATTTTCTCCGCATAAATAATACAATTGTATTTGTTCCCGTCTTACTAAAAGTATTACTACCCAATTCTACAAGGGAAATAATATCAAAATATTTCAATAGAATTTCTCTAGTAGCAATATGGGTATTATCAGAATTAGAAAGCACAGATGATGGTACAATAATTCCCGCAACTCCATTAGGTGCAAGTAGTTGTTTAGCTCGTTCAATAAAGAAACATTGAATATTTTTATTACCCAAATCAGAAATAGTGCTAAAAAGCTCATACTTTTGTCGTTGTTCTTCCGATAAAGTATCTAAAAAATCTTCTACTGCAAAAGGTGGGTTAGCTACCAAAATATCAAAACTTTCTAACTTAATTTCTGGTATATCATCAAGGGCATCATGGGGTAGAATATTAATACCTTCTTGTCCATACATAAAAGCTGATACCTTAGCAACCTTTGATAGTCGAGATTCTTTTTCTATACCATAGATATTTCTGAAAAAAGCTGAAGGTTCTAATTTTTTATATTTTTCAATAAAAGGTTTTGTTTCAATTGCTAACTCAGTGAGAAAATGCCCTGAACCACAAGCAAAATCTATCACTCTGGGTAACTCAGAATTATCTTTAATAATGTTTTCTAAAGGTAGAGACATACAGATAAACCGAGTAATAGGAATAGGTGTAAAAAATTGTCCTTCAGATTGCTTAATACCGTTATCTAAAAAGAACTCAAACATATCACCTAAAAACTGATTTTGTTCTTGATTTTTTAGGCGTAAATCTTGCCACATTTGCACAATTTCTAGCAAAATCTTAATATTTTTATTAAACAAATTTTTGTTATAAACATCAATAAAAGCAAAATCATTATTAGTAAAAAATTTTAATTGACGAAAATAATTTTTAATTGTAGTTTTAATAGCATTCCGGTTAGTAGGCCAAAACGCATTTTCAATGTCATCATTACTTACATAAGTAATGTCTTCGCCTAGATATTTTTCCATGCCATATTTATATAAACCTTGCAACCGATCTATAAAATCGTAATAATTATCATAAGCTATACCTTTCCAATAAAATTTAAGTTCTTGGGGATGCTGAGTTTCATCTACAATTTTGCATAAGAAAAGATTAACTAAAATATCAAAGGCATTTTCTCGACCAGAAACATTATACTTTCTCAAAATAGTTCTAAAAATGTGATATTTTTTGTCTTTATCTTTAGCATCAATAAATTTAAGGTCTTCAATAGTATATTTATCTTTACCAATTTGATATGCAGGAATATTATCTTCAAAAATACCCTTAGTAGTTGCTTCTAGTTGATAGGTTTCTTTCCAAACTTTGAAACGTTCTTTTACATCTTTTGCTTTCTCAAAACTAAGTAGTTTATCATCCTCTGCTAGAATTTTTTGGTTGTCTTTATGAGATATAACGTAATACTCAAAAATACAAATATTATCCAGAAAATCAGAAGTATAAAGACACAAAAATTCAGTTTCTATAATTTGTTGAGCATAAGAAATTAGCTGTCCGCCATCGTTTTTAGTATCTTTCCAAGCGTTATCAAACTCTTTACTTGCGGTTTTACACTCTATAATCAACATTGGTTTCCCCTGTTGATTTCTTACTAAAATATCTGCACGACCTCCACTAGCACCATGTCCAACTTTCCATTTAGGTTCTAGTTCTATATGTTCAGGTTTATAGCCTTTTGATAATAGCCGATGTACACATTCAAACACTACAAAATTTTCATTTTGAGAGAAATTACAAGTCTGACGCTCATTAATAGTTAAGCCGTGATCTTCAGGATAAATTAATTCTTTTTTATTAAAATCTACCTTCAGAATTCCCTCAGTGTGTGGGAAACTCTTTGAGAATATACTTTTATTTTCTTGAAAGTCTAAAGATAGTAGAACGGATTTAAAATTTTCTTGAGTAATCATTTTTTGATATTGACAGCAATTACCTAATTATATATTTACAAGTGCAATCTGTAACTTTGCACAATAGTTAAGTTAAATTTACCAGATTGAGAATTGTTGCATAGAGTGATCCCTTTGTCTACCGTAGCGATCGCTTCTGTGTCAATTTCCACAAGGTAGTCTTTTTTACCTAAGTTTTATTAGTAATTTAGTAGGTTGGGTTGACGCAAGGAAACCCAACAATAATCAATAACAGCGTAACGTAGAATTAATGATAATAAATTGATAAAGTTACCAGCAAAGTAGTGATGAAATTACAAGAATTGCAAGAACAGGTATTAGAATTACCAATCAAAGAACGCTGGACTCTTGTACAAACCTTACTAGCATCAATTCAACAAGAAACACTATCTTCTATTCCTCCTCAACCTACCCTAGAAACCTTATCTGAACTTGACCCCTGGACACAAAGCCTCATAGGTGTAATTCGCTTAGAATTAGAAAATCCAGAGGAAAGTTATGTTAATTACCTAGAGGAGAAATATAGTTGAAACAGGTATTATTTGACAGCGAGATTACAAGGGGGTTGCATGACCTTGGCTATAGTGTTATGCTGATCTGTGGCTTCAGAAGCAATAGATAACTTCTGATGGCTTCCTAAGTGTTTGTCGTTGACTAAACCAGGATGTAATCTAAAGTTATCTATCGTGTTATGAGTTATGGGTCAAACTAAAAAAGCAAAAATTACATTTACTTGCTCATATGAACTACGTGAAGAGTTAGAAAGTATTGCAAGTTCAGAAGACAGGACACTATCAAATCTTGTAGAAAGGCTTGTGACAAGAGCAGTTCAGATTTACAAACCGGAAGATCAAAAAGCAAGTTAACCATTTTGCGATCGCCAGGCTAAGTCCGCAGGTATCGTCAACTACTCAAAAACAATATGAATACACCACCAGTAGATAGATTAGACCGGATAGAAGCGATATTAGAGCGCGTGGCAGTTCAACAGGAAACTACAGCAGTTAACCTGACGGAACTGATATATAAGGTTGATGACTTTATGGGAACTGCTACCAGTGTTTTGGGGAGAAATGCCATCCTTAACGATGTGGTAGTAGGACTAAATGAAACGGTAGGAAGATTAGATACTAACCTTGCTACTCTCCAAAGCAATTTTGCAGAGAATCAAAAATCAACCAATGCTGCTTTAGAAAGACTAGAAGCAATTTTGATCAAGCTGATGGATAGTTAGGAATGCAAATTTAATAACCTGCAATTCTGATTTAAACTGGGAATGGTGCGTTACGCTGTCGCTAACACACCCTACTTTTGCAATTTATTTAATTTAGGGAACACCAAAAAATAAATTACCCAATTTTGTGGGATGGGCATCCTGCCCATCCTTGATAATTAGCGGGCAATTCGTCCCGCACCACAAGAAATTTTTGGGTATTTTTTTAATTGGAAGTTCCTTAATTCACATTCCTAAGTTTTTGTCGTTGACTGAGCCAGGATGTTATCTAAAGTTATACTAAAAACGGCGGAGATTTGAATTTTTACAAAATAACAAAAAAGCTAGATGTGTAGGGGTAAAGCAAAAGCTCATTGGTGTCAACTTAACGTGAAAGCCTTGTAAAATATCAGTTTCACCCTTTCTCGTTCCCATACTCTGTATGGGAATGAATTCTAGAAGGCTCTGCCTTCTATGAAAACAGAGGCAGAGCCTCTGTAATAGCATTCCCAGTCAGAGACTGGGAACGAGATATCATCAGGATTTGAGATTAAGTTGACACCAATGAGCTTTTGCTTTACCCCTACCTATAGAATCAAACGATTAAGCCGTTTAGAGTATATTCAGCAACGCCCAAAATTTAAGGATTTACAAGATTAAAAATTTTTATGAATATTAGGGTATGCCCTGCGGTTGTGGTCTTGAGTCAAAATAGCGTTACAGTGGGGCGAAAAATTACTAATGTCTTAGCTGGTGCGAAATTATACGGTTTGGTTAATCGCACTCATGATGTTGATATTAGCTTTACCAATTTTGGCGAAACTTTACGAGAATTATTCGCTGCTGGTACACCGATAATTGGTATTTGTGCGGCGGGGATTCTAATTAGAACAATTGCACCGTTGTTAACTGATAAGGGACAAGAACCGCCAGTTTTAGCTGTAGCTGAAGATGGTAGTGCTGTTGTTCCGCTTTTGGGTGGTTTAAGTGGTGTAAATGATTTAGCGCGTCAGGTGGGGTTAGCACTGAATATCCAACCAGCAATTACCACAACGGGAGATATCCGCTTTCACACTGCTTTGTTATCTCCTCCTGCTGGATATCATTTAGCTAACCCAGAACATGGGAAAAAATTTATTGCTGATTTATTAACTGGGGGAAAGGTTAAATTACAAGGAATAGCACCTTGGTTGAGTGAGAGTAATTTACCTATTGATGAAAATGGTGAGTTAATTATTCAAATTACTGAAAATTTGGGTAATTATGATCCTAATTGTTTAGTTTATCATCCTGAGAAAATTGCGATAGCTTTGCTCGCCGAAGGCAACGCTCTCACCAGCCCAGAACCAGATACAATCACTCAAATTCACCAAATCCTCGCAGAATCTAATTTAGCACCTGCCGCAGTGGCAGGAATATTTGCACCGCTACAACTGGCGAATAATTCCCAACTTCACTCTATAGCGACAACTTTGGGCGTTCCTACCCGCTTTCTACCCACCAATGAATTGACGGAATTAGTTTTGGCGGCTACAGGTGCAGATGGTCGAATTGTACCATCCCCATTTTCCCATATAGCTGTTGCCATTTCCACGAAAATTATCAACCTCGACACCATTGGACAAACCCAAGGCAAATTAGCTATTATTGGTACTGGTCCTGGTGCATCTCAATGGATGTCACCCCAGGTAAAGGAAATTTTGGCAGCAGCGACGGATTTAGTCGGTTATAAAACTTATATTAATTTAATTGGACATCTTGCAGATGGTAAGCGTGTTCATGAATCAGATAACCGCGTGGAAGCAGAAAGGGCATATCAGGCGCTAGATTTGGCTGCATCGGGAAAATATGTAGCAGTTGTATCTTCTGGCGATCCCGGTATTTACGCAATGGCGGCGGCAGTGTTTGAGGTTTTAGAGCAATATCACAAACCAGAATGGCAAACCATTGATATTCAAGTCGCCCCTGGTATTTCGGCTATGCAAGCCGCAGCAGCCACTATTGGTGCGCCTTTGGGGCATGATTTCTGTGTGATTTCTCTCTCTGACATTTTGAAACCTTGGGAAATTATCGCTCAACGAATTACCGCTGCGGCTAAAAGTGATTTTGTCATTGCTTTCTATAATCCTGTATCAAAAGAACGCACTTGGCAACTAGCCGCCGCGAAAAAGATTTTAATGGAATACCGCAAACCTGATACCCCAGTTGTGTTGGGACGAAATTTAGGAAGAAAGGGAGAAGAAGTCCAGGTTACGACTCTAAAGGAATTAGAACCAGCATTAGCGGATATGCGAACTGTCATTATTATTGGTTCTTCCCACACTCGACAAATCCAGCAAGATCATAATATTTGGGTTTATACTTCCCGCCGATATAATTCTCAGGAATGATGTTTTTTCTATTAAACATAATATCCTTCTTCTTTCTTCCTTTCTCCTGACTCCTTTAAGATATAACTCTCTTAATTATGTCTAGTTTATATCTGAGAAAGACTTGATTTTTTTATTCTCATCATCAACAATAAAAACATCATGTTTCAGACATGATTGTAGCCAATAAAAGTGACAGAAGCCCTGATAATGTCCGCCCTTGCGGACATTTTACTTATTATAAATTATTGAAAAAATGACAATTATATATTGAAAATTCATTCAGAGGGAACAGGGAACGGGCAACAGGGAACAGAAAAAACTCATGTTTAAAAACATGAGATTGAAATAATGACACTGTTTTTTTTCGTGCTACGCATCTTTTAAAAACATCTTTTTCTTGACTGAAGCTCTAAACTCAGCAAATGAGTGTTTCTTATCTGTTCCCAGCTAAGAATTCCGGCGCTGCTGAATTAGGGTATGAAATTGAAAAATCAATGATTTCAAACTCTTACTCTCTGCGACTGGAGCGCCTCTGCGTGAAACAAAATCATACTCTTAACCAGCAACGCCAGAATTCCCTCCTATTTCTCCATAAGGTGAGCAGTCGAACTATTTTTTTCTCAAGAAGCGGGTGGCGGGAATCGAACCCGCATGATCAGCTTGGAAGGCTGGAGTTTTACCACTAAACTACACCCGCGTGCTTCTGACTTAATTAAGATAACATGGCTTTTATAAAATTGCAAGTAGTTATGGAGAATTTATGGATTTAATTTTGAGACGAATATATAAATTGCTTAAATCTGGTTTTGATCCGTCTTGATTATGAGCAGCAAGAAAACTTTCTTGTGCAAATATCTGGTTAAGTGCTTGTTCATAAATATTTGCTTGGCTGCGGAGTGCGGCGGGTTCAATCGTGATGATTATCGCTTGTTGAAATTTTCCATTTTTATCAATTACTAAACTAGCCAGTATATTTGCTGGTTTGAGATCCTCATCACTGGGAAGTATACTAGCCTCTAAATCTTTTTCTGTACTTCCTTTGTATTCAGCTATAACATCTGGTAAAGCATCGGTTATGAGTTGTTTTTGTTGTATTAATTCACTAACTTCTTCTTTGAGTAGAGGACTAACGGTAGCTATAGCACCCCCTCCATTGGTGGTTGGGGACGCTTCTGGTTCTCGGTTAGGATTTACGGAAGGTTCTGCTGTGGGAGTTGGGGAATCAGTAGGAATATCTTGACGGAGGAGAGTTCCCTTTCCTAGTTTCACTTCTTGACGACGATTCCAGGGAAGTTCACTATCTGGAATTATTGGTGTTGCTTCTGGTGTTGCTTCTGGTATTGGGTTTGTGGGATAGAATTGTTGTCTAACTCGTGGTTTTTCAACTTCGGTTTTTTCAGGTTCAGGTTTTTCAACTTCGGTTTTTTCAGGTTCACGTTTTTCAACTTCAATTTTTCTAACTTCAGGTTTTTCAACTTCAATTTTTCTAACTTCAGGCTTTTTAACTTCAATTTTTCTAACTTCAGGCTTTTTAACTTCAGGCTTTTGAGTTTTATCTTGTTCTGTTAAATGAATTTTAGAAATTATCTCACCATCATTTTGATTGTTGGGTGTAGTGGGTGGTGATTTTGGTGAAGATGAAAAAGAAGATTGCGGTTTAATCTTTGGAGTTGTTGATTGATGTTTAATTGTGGATTTTGGTTCGGAAGCAATTTCAATAAGATCAATGGGAATCGAACTTTGGTTAGAGCGAGGAAACCAAGCTTGAAATTCATTAGATGAACGCATTAACCAAAATACTAACAAATGAATAGAGACAGAACCAATACATACAACAGTCCATAACCAAGGTGGATCACTATGTCGTCTCAATGGTTGAGATGTAATTGAACTATCGCTTAAATGATTATTGATCAACGTTGGCATCATGTTAATTCAAAACTTGAATATTCTAGTAGTTCGTCAAATTTATTTTGACGGGTAATGAGCGGAAAAAACTTCTGTTCTTCCCTCCCCTGCCCCCGGTGCCTCTCTTCTCCCCCTGCTTGCCTTCACCCGTCATTTTCGGGTTGACAGACTACTAGTAGTTCGTCAAATTTATTTTGACGGGTAATGAGCGGAAAAAACTTCTGTTCTTCCCTCCCCTGCCCCCGGTGCCTCTCTTCTCCCCCTGCTTGCCTTCACCCGTCATTTTCGGGTTGACAGACTACTAGTTCTTCGGTTCTTTTTATAGAAAATCTGGGTAACTGTTCACACTCCCCCCTATCTTTAAAGAGAGATCAAGGATTTCGATAATTTTAGAGGGGGGGAGTGAATAACTACAAACCTGGTTCAAAATCATTGGCAGCCGCATTGTGTGAGCATTTCATTAAAAATATGGGGATAATTGTTTATAACCTTTGTCCCATAAGGGTTTTGTAACAATCAATCCTCAATCACCATAAAAGAGACGCAAGAGCCGGATATTTTTTTAATTGGAAGTCTCTTACTTTCAGGGTGGTGAACATGGCGATCATTATAGGTTATTATTCCCATATCCACTACTCAGTATTTATCTTATCAGCCTCTCCAGTTCTCAATTAGGAAAATTTTTAGCTCTCATCCGCTAAAATATCTAGTTTAGATAGATTTTACTACGTTATTAATAAGTTATCCTAACTAGGTAGGTGAACAGAAAAAACTGAAATTATGTAATGAACCTTCACTCTCTCAGGGAGCCAAGCCGCTGAGTGGCTAGTACCGCAGGGCGGAAGTCAAAAGTCAAAAGTCAAAAGTCAAAACGAAGACAGTATAGGCTTTTTAACGATTTAGAATGGTTGGTTTATTTATGCCGTGTTGTACTAGTATATTGTGGATTAACAGCCACCAAAAGGCTTTCAACCTTATTCCTGCAATCAATCAAATTAATCCCTAACTAGCTTTGAAATCCTGGTTTTTTAACCCTACCCAACCCCCAGTAAACCGAGAAACTGCGACTCTAACTATTGGAAAACTCCAAATTCGCGTAGCTACACCTGATGATCTAATAAGTATTGCCCAAATTGTGGCTGAAAGCTTTCACTCCCAAGAAGGTTTGTGGAGTTGGGCTTTACCTTTGTTTCGTATAGGTATTTATGAGGATCTAAGGCATCGGATCAATTCTCCCACACCCCATCATATTTGTTTAGTTGCTGTTGATACTGCCACTGAAAATCAGAAAATTATGGGAACTATAGAAATGAGTGTTAGGGGTAATTATCCTTGGATTGGTGTAAATCCGGGTTTCCCTTATATATCTAATTTAGCTGTTGATCCGGGTTGCCGTAGACTGGGTGTAGGCTCTAGTTTATTGATTCGCTGTGAGCAAATTTCCCAGGAATGGGGATTTCAAGATTTATATCTCCACGTTTTAGAACATAATCATCATGCCCGTCAGCTTTATTTTAAGTTGGCATATCGCGTACATAAGGTTGAATCTCCCTGGGATGCGCTTTTCCTTAATCGCTCACGTGAGATATTACTGCATAAACGTATATAGGAGAAGTCGGAGAGAAGGAAGGCAGAAGAAAGTCACATTTTGGATTTCATGAAAGTGCCTAAGTAGGGTTTGCTGATAGCGTAGCGTGGCGTTAGCCATATAAACCTACAACCCAGACACATGAAGAGTTTCATCTGTATAAAAGGTAAATGAGGTGCAAGAAAAATATGTCATAGCATCAAAAATCGCTCAATTTTCCAGACTTGATATTACTTATAACTTCTTCTAAATCCTCCTGATAGCGCAGCGTGGCGTTAGCCATACTCCCGAATGGGCGCAGTCCCTGCGCCCCTACCTTCTGATAGCGCAGCGTGGCGTTAGCCATACTCCTGAATGGGCGCAAGCCATGCGCCCCTACCTCCTGATAGCGTAGCGTGGCGTTAGCCATACTTCTAGCCCTCACAGACAACTTTTTCAGACACCCTCTAAGTAACGGAAAGTAAAGTTAAGGAAATGTAGGTTGGGTTGAGCGACAGCAAAACCCAACCAAATCCTTGATAATGTTGGGTTATGGCTGATGCCTCCGGCGATAGCGAAGCGCTGCTGCAAGCAGTTCGCAGGGATACGCCTCCCGTCAGGGATACGTTCCACAACCCAACCTACCGGATAATGACTTTTTAGGCTTAACCGAGGAGTATTGACTCTGGATTGATTGAAATCCAGCATTAATCCCATAGAATAGGATAATTAAAATAACTAAAAGTGCGTGTTTATTTCTGAAATAAATGATACTGTTCAAGTAATATCAGAGAACAGTAAGTAGGTTGGCGTTGAAAATTGTCGTTATGGCAAGGCAAAAGGCAAGAGGCAAGAGGCAAGAGTGAAGAGGGTTTAGGCGATTTTACATTTCTTTACACAGTTTGTTTTTATTGTGTTCACCTACTTATATCAAACTATCACATTCAAAACAGTGTTATTAACCAAATTATCATGCCAGATGGAAATGGGCAATTTAATGGCTCTAATCTCCTCACACTAATTCATGGTGGCAAGGTTTTTATGGTTAATAGTCGGAGAAGGAATGGGTTAATACTTTTTAAAGAATATCATGCGGAGTTTGCCGGACCTGGAGCAGCGATTGGTGGAGATCATGATAGTGATTGCCAAGGGATTTTACCCATAGGCAATCTTTCTTTGTTGACTCCTGAATCCCATGAACATCGTCAGAAAGCTTATTTGCTTAGGCGACAATGGATACGTTTAATTAAACAAATTACTGAGAGTCCAATTGCTAAAGAACGAGTACAAAAGATTCTTGATCAGTTTGAGGTATTTTTCCCGTCTGAAATAGTGGCTTGTATCCCAGATGAGGCTTTTGCGATGTTAGTAGGTGTGTTAACACAAACTGTAACGATTGTTCGTCGCGTAGGCATTGATACCAAAAATAAATGAGTGGTAATTAGTTGCTACTTTTACAATAATGCTTGTATTCGCTCCAGGGTGCGGGTGTTTTCTGCGGGTGTACCGATGGTGATTCTTAAGCCATTGGGTAAAAGTCTAATCAGAGTCCCTTGATTTCTCAGTTTTTGGTTGAGATTTGTTAAAACGGTGGTTGATAATTGAGAGTCATCGGTTTTAATCCGCAAGTAAATAAAGTTGGTGCTGCTGGGTGTAATTTCCAGGGTTGGGTGTGCAGATAAGGCTGTGATCATTTTCGTTCTTTCGCTGAGGGTTTGGGGGATTGACTCTAGCAAAAGTTGCCGATTTTCTAATGCCATGAGGGCGGCGGCGATGGAAAAACTGGGAAGATTGTAGGGAAGACGAACTTTTTCTAAAATTGCGATCGCCTCTGGATGAGCGATACAATAACCTACACGCATGGCGGCAAGACGAAAGGCTTTAGAAAAGGTGCGTAATATAATCCAGTTAGGATGTTGTAATAATTCACCGGCTAAAGTCCTTTGACTAAATTCAAAGTAAGCTTCATCAACGACTACTAAAATTTCTTCTGGTAAACTTTTTAACCATTCTAGTTCCGCTGCTGTTAAAGAATTAGCGGTAGGGGAATTGGGGTGAACAACAAAAACGACGCGAATGGGCGGATTTTGTGTTTGGGAAATTGCCGATTTTGCGGCTGTTAAATCAGTTTCAAAGTTGCTGTGATTTCTGCCTACTGTAACTACAGGAATGCCTAAAGTCTGAGCTAAAATTCCATACATGGAAAAGGTAGGATTGGCGACTAGTATAGAGCCTTCTCCCCCTAAACAAGTAGCAATTAATAGGGATCTAATTAATTCATCTGAACCATTACCGACGGAAATATTCGCAGCGGTGAAAGCTGAATTTGCTAGATTCGCTGATTCATTTACATACTGGGAAATGGCATTTTTGAGAGATTCGTGTCCACCATCGGGATAACGATTAGTTTCAATAAGTTGTTGATAAGTCCAAGCTAATTTTTCTTTGATTTCCGATGGTAAATCTAAGGGACTTTCATTAGTATCTAGTCTGTCAAATTGGATAGCGACTGGTTCAGCACTATCACTACCAGGATGAGCTTTATAAGCGTTAAGTTGGGATAAATCGGAACGAATAAATTTAAGCATTTGTCATTGATTGATAATTGGTGATTATATATCTTGTTCCCAGTCTCTGACTGGGAATACTATCACAGAGGCTCTGCCTCTACTGTTATGGAGAATGAAGGCAGAGCCTTCTATAATTCATTCCCATACAGAGTATGGGAACGAGAAAAACGAGAAAATTAAGGCAGAGCTTTCTAGACTTCATTCCCATACAGAGTATGGGAATGAGAAATTTTTTTAACATTCAGATTTACTAATATTGCATTAATTACAGAATCAATCACAGTAGCAACACAAGGAATAGCGATCGCATTACCAGTTAATTTTCGCATAGTTTGGTAACTGCCCACTATTTTATAAGATTCTGGAAAACCTTGCAACCTCAACATTTCTCTTTCGGTTAATCTTCTTTCGCCATTGACTAATAAATAATTATAAGATGCTCCTGCTCTTAATGCACAGGAATAAGGATGTATACTAATATTACCAGATTTATTTTCATGCCATATTGTGGGTTGCTCATATTTTTGCTCAGTTTTGACTTTTTGTAACCGATTTTGGCGAATTTTTTCGGAAGCATAATAAAATTCAGAAACAGATTTTTCTAATATTTCTGACAAGGGCTGCATGGGCATTTTGATTAATGGCCAATTAAAGTTATGGTAATGATTCTGATTTTTTAAGCCGACGATTAAAATTCTTTCTCGTTTTTGTGGTAAACCGAAATTAAGAGCATTGAGAATTTTATAATCTGTATAATAGCCTAATTCTTTTAAGGTATTAATAATTATTTTTAATGTTTGCCCCTGTTGATGTCCTTGTAATTGTTTGACATTTTCTAATATAAAGGCTGACGGTTGTTTATTTTTAATAATTCTGGCAATATCAAAAAATAATGTTCCTCTGGTATCTTGAAAACCTTTTAGTTCTCCACAAATGCTAAAGGGTTGACAAGGAAAACCACCTAATAATATGTCATGGTCAGGAATATCATTTTCGTCAATTTTTGTAATATCTCCTATGGGTGTTTCTTCAAAGTTTTCTGAATAGATTTTCTGGGCATTTATATCAATATCACTGGAAAAAACACATTGAGAATCAATTTTATAAATATGACAAATCTTTTCAATTGCTAATCTAAATCCACCTGTACCACTAAATAAGTCTATAAATTTGATCATTTGTTATCATCATTTATTCAAAGAAAATAATATCACGCCTTTATAGCGGTTATCAACCTTGATGCAATATAATTATTTAAGTTATATAATTAGGAGATAAATATATCTTGCCAACTTCCGAACAAAGTATTAGATGTGTTATTCTCTGTCAAACCTTGACAAATACATTTACACCTATTTTCATCGTCCGTTTAGATGAGCGCACAGGTAATCTGTTTATCTTGGCAGGAGATAACATAGAAATAGAAATATATCCTAATGGTTTATGGAGGTTTTTGTGATTATACCTAACTTTATTAGCATGACTAAAACTGAATTAAGAGCTTATATAATTGCTCACCCCAATGATAAAGCAGCATTTCATACATTTATTGATCGTTTTGCTTCAGAAACTCCCAGCGAGATTTTTGATATACCAAAATCAAATCATGAGTTGCAGCAAGTGGAGAACTTAATTAAAGAAAAATTGGCTGAAACTAAATACCAATAGTTTTCACTTTGATGAAATATACGCAAACTAAATCTATCACAATTGTCAGGGTTTAGCACTGCTAAACCCCTACCAAATACAATTATCTCATAGTGACAAATTCCTCTGCTGCGGAGGGATGAATACCTACAGTGGCATCAAAATCAGCTTTGGTTGCACCCATTTTTACTGCAATAGCGACACCTTGAATAATTTCTGCGGCACTATCTCCCACCATGTGAGCGCCTAGAATTTTATCAGTGCTAGTATCTACTATTAGCTTCATCATGGTTTTTTCTTGCTTACCTGCCAAAGTGTAGTACATGGGGCGGAAGCTGGTACGATAAATTTTGATGTTATCATCACCGAATTTGTCTCTAGCTTGGGCTTCTGTTAACCCGACTGTTGCCGCTTCTGGGGTGGTGAATACGGCCGTAGCAACGGTTTCGTGACTAAATTCGCGGCGGTTGTTGCCAAATTCAGTATCAGCAAAGGCACGTCCTTCACCAATGGCGACGGGGGTTAAATTTAGGCGGTCTGTGACATCACCAACAGCATAAATATGGGGTTGGCAAGTTTGACTATATTCATTGACGGGAATTGCATTTGAGGTGCTGTATCCTGGTTCTTCTTCAGAACTGGGAACACAATCAAGTTGGGCATTTTCTAAGCCTAATCCTTCAATATTAGGACTGCGACCGGTTGCTACTAACAATACATCAGCAATGATTGGTTCTTGATTGTCTCCAGATAAAGTTAATTTCAGTCCTGCGTCCACTTTTTCTATGGCTGTCACCTCAGTATTTGCAACAATGCGAATGCCATGATTACTCATTCCCTCTTGGATACTGGTGCAAATATCCTGATCAAAACCATTCAAAATTTGCTCTTTGCGGATAATCTGGGTGACTTCTGAACCCAAACCGCGCATGATACAGGCAAATTCACTACCGATATAACCAGAACCAATAATAGCGATATGTTTGGGTTGAGTTTTCAGGTGGAAGATTTCATTGGAAGTAATGGCGTGTTCTATACCTGGAATCTCTGGTTTAACGGGACGACCACCGACAGCAATTAAAATTTTCGCGGCTGTATATTGTTTTCCATTGACTTCAACTGTGTGGGGGTCTATGAAGGTAGCACGACCGGAAATTAATTCTACTCCGGCTTTTTCTAAAAAGCTGATGTGAAGTGCTGATAGTCTGTTAACTTCTTTATCTATGGATGTGATGAAATGTTCCCAGTCAAATTTTACATCTCCTACTGTCCAACCATAACCGGCGGCTTCTTGGAATTGGGCGGGGAAGTGAGAACCATAAACCATGAGTTTTTTGGGGACACAACCACGAATTACGCAAGTACCACCAACTAAATCATATTCGGCGATCGCCACTTTTGCACCATAACTAGCCGCCCGTTTAGAAGCCGCCAAACCCCCAGAACCAGCACCAATCACAAACAAGTCGTAATCAAAAGTCATAAATTTCTACTTTTTTAACTAAAAATAGGCTGTTGAACTATATATAGTCAGATTGCCTAGATTTAATCTAGCGTAGCTGACAACTAAAAATATAAAACCAGATCCCCGACTTCTAGGATTGATTCATCACTTATTGACATTATCAAAGAAGAAGTCGGGGATCTGAGAATTGACTAATAACTAATCCAATCACTCCAACTACCAGCGTAAAGTTTAGCGGTGGGAATTCCAGCTATGGCTAAAGAAAGTAAATTTACACAAGCTGTGACACCAGAACCACAATAAACTAAAATTTCTTTATTTGTATCTATATTTTGCCACCGTTGAGATTGTTCTAACTGGGGAATTACGCACCCAGAAGCGTCCGTTACTTCTTGCCAAGGATAATTAACAGCACCGGGAATATGTCCAGCAATTTTATCAATTGGTTCTTTTTCTCCTCGATAACGTTCTCCTTCCCTAGAGTCTATTAAAACCACACTTTGACTATCTTGGTGATTTTTGACATAAGTAAAATCTACAACTTTATCCGCTTGTAATTGGGGAATAAATGTTCCTCTTTCCGCAGTAGGAATAACATCTGTAATGGCATAACCCGCTTTTTGCCAGCGGTCAAAGCCGCCATCTAAAACAGCTACTTGTTCATGTCCTAAATACCGCAATAACCACCATAAACGAGAGGCAAAAGCCAAGCGAGAATCATCATAAGCCACTACTAAAGTTTTTTGGGAATTTACCCCAATTGCTGATAACTTTTCAGCTAATTCTGTGATATTTGGTAAAGGATGTCTGCCCCCATGTTCTTGCACAGGACTAGATAAATCTTGATTTAAGTCTAAATAATAAGAGCCTGGGATATGATTAGTTTGATACTGTTGTTTTCCTAATTGGCTATCAGCTAAAGAAAACCGACAATCAACAATCACAACTTGAGAATTATTGAGATTTTCAAACAGCCATTCTGGAGAAACAATAAATTGATTATTCATGGGTAATTGGTAATTGGTAATTGGTGAAAACTATTCTTCTTTCTTCTTTCTTCTTTCTCCTGACTGGGCGCAGGCCCTGCGCCCCTACCTCCTGACTCCTAAAATCCTAAAATGTTTACACCCCAACAAACGCAAGATGGTTCTTTTACCTTTTTTTCCACAGAGTTTAATGAAGCCTTTCATAGTCACTATGGAGCAAAACAGGAAAGTTTGCTGAAATTTGCGATTCCGACTCGATTACCAATATTAGCCGAAACAGGATTTGTGCGGCTGTTAGATATTTGTTATGGTCTAGGATACAACACAGCGGCAGCTTTACAGACAATTTGGCAAGTAAATCCTCGTTGCCATGTGGAATTGATTGGGTTAGAACTAAATCCCATTGTCCCCCAAGCGGCAATTAACCATCAGTTATTTAATGGTTGGGACGACAAATATATAAAAATTTTAACTCAAATAGCGTTTGAACATCAAATCCACATAGATTATTTGCAAGCTACTTTACTAATTGGTGATGCTAGAAACTTAATCCTCCAAGTACATGAATCAGGCTTTCAAGCAGATGCAATTTTTCTTGACCCTTTTTCACCTCCGCAATGTCCACAATTATGGACAGTGGAATTTATACAAAAAGTATCAGAATGCTTGCAGGAGAATGGGTTACTAGCTACTTATTCCTGTGCTGCGGCGGTACGGACTGCGCTGTTAGCTGCGGGTTTGGTTGTCAGTTCGACTCCACCGATAGGAAGACGGACTCCGGGGACTATTGCGGGACATCCTCAACATGAAGAGGAATCAACTATATCCTATTTGCCGCCTCTTTCCCAAACTGAAGCCGAACATTTATTAACTCGTGCTGCTATTCCTTATCGAGATCCTAATTTGAGTGATACTGCGGCAATGATACTCAACCGACGACAAGAAGAAATTCAAGTCTCTACATTGGAATCAAGTTCACAGTGGCGCAAAAGGTGGTTAAGATCCTCAACACCGCAGGAGATTTTGCCTGAACAGTCAACAGTTAGCAATGATTAACTGATATGATCTGGCGTGGAAGGAAGCAAATTAAAAAAGCATTTATCGCAAATTCACTGATATTTAATTATGGTTGTTGTAGCAATTCTCGCCGCTGGAAAAGGCACAAGAATGAAATCTAATCTACCCAAGGTTTTACATTCTTTGGGTGGAAGATCTTTAGTTGAACGCGTTATTGAAAGTGCTGAACCTCTTTCACCTACCCGTAAGTTAGTGATTGTTGGTTATCAGTCCACAGAAGTAAAAACAGCTATGGATTCTATTTATGGTGTGGAATTTGTAGAACAGGCTGTACAATTAGGCACAGGTCATGCTATCCAACAATTACTTCCCCATTTAGAGGGTTATACTGGGGATTTATTGATTTTAAATGGTGATGTGCCTTTGTTACGGACAGAAACTTTAAAAAACCTCTTACAAACTCACAAAGAAAATCAAAATTCCTGTACTATTCTGACTGCACAACTAGCAAATCCTCAAGGTTATGGTAGGGTTTTTCGGAATAGTGAGGGTATTGTCCAAAAAATAGTTGAGGATAAAGATTGTACTCCTAACCAAAGAGAAAATGATCGGGTAAATGCTGGTATTTACTGTTTTCATTGGCCTGATTTGGCTAAGATCTTACCAGATTTGCAAGCTAATAATTCTCAAAAAGAATATTACCTAACTGATGCTGTTACTCAAGTTGGTAAGGTAATGGCTGTAGATGTGAAAGATAATCAAGAAATTTTGGGAATTAATGATAGATTGCAATTAGCAACTGCTAATGATATTTTACAAAAACGGATTAAGGAAAAATGGTTGTTAGCAGGTGTGACGTTAATTGATCCGGCAAGTATTACTATTGATGAAACGGTGGAATTACAGCCGGATGTGATTCTTGAACCGCAAACTCATTTGCGAGGAAGAACGGTAATTCAAGCTGGTAGTCGCATTGGTCCGGGAAGTTTAATTGAGAATAGTGAATTGGGTGAAAATGTCACGGTTCTCTATTCTGTAATTACAGATAGTGTGATTCAATCTCAAACTCGAATTGGACCTTACGCACATTTACGTGGTCATGCTGAGGTGGGTATAGGTTGCAGAATTGGTAATTTTGTGGAGTTGAAAAATGCCCAATTAGGCGATCGCACTAATGTAGCACACTTATCGTATTTAGGCGATACCACAACAGGAACTCAGGTCAATGTCGGTGCGGGGACAATCACTGCTAATTATGACGGTGTGAAGAAACATAGAACAACTATAGGCGATCGCAGCAAAATCGGTTCTAATACTGTGTTAGTTGCACCTATTACTGTCGGTAATGATGTCTACATAGCCGCAGGTTCAACGGTGACAGAAGATGTCCCAGATGATTCTTTGGTAATTGCTAGAAGTCGTCAGGTAGTCAAACCAGATTGGAAAATGAAAACTGACAGTTAATATTTTCTAGGGTGCGTTTACCAACGCACCTCTTCACAAAGAGGTTTGATTAAATTTGTAAAGTATGGAATTAAACTCTTGCATTTGCACCTTTGCGAGAAACAAAATTCATGGATAATAGCCAAAAATACCATCTCATGATAAGCTACTAAATCTTAGAGTTAGGAAACTTCGGTTCAATTCCGGGACTGTGCCGCAACTGTAAAGCAATTTAGAGATGATTGGAGTTTAACTAAAAATCCAGAATCCCAAATTGAGTAAGTCAGAATGCTAACTCTCAAGTGTTCACTTCCGTTCTGTCTCTGCGTCACACAGAGAAGGAGTCATGATTTTGCAAATTCCATTTACCGCTTGTCCAGGATTATTTTACAACACAGCCGCCCAGGATGGTCTTCTTTATCGGTTGAGAATACCAGGGGGAATCATCAATTATAACCAATTTCAGGCGATCGCAGATATTGCTGATAATTATGGCAGTGGTTATATTGATATTACTAACCGCGCCAATATTCAAATTAGAGAAATTAAAAACAGCATAAATGTTGAGGTTCTGAAAAAATTACAAGCATTAGGTTTAGCCTCTACCAATGCCAAAATAGATCATATCCGCAACATCATGACCAATCCCACAGCGGGTATTGATGGTGAAGAATTACTAGATACTCGTCCCTTAGTGAAAGCCTGGGAAAAATATATTACCGCACATTCTCAACTTTCCGAATTATCGGCAAAATTTAGCGTTTGCTTTGATGGTGGAGGCAAAGTTGCTGTAAAATATCAACCCAATGATATTATATTGGCAGCAGAAATAATTAACCGTAATGTATATTTGCGGTTATATCTCAGTTATGGAGAAAAAGGACAACCAGCACAGGATACAGGAATCTTATTCAAACCAGAAGAGACAACAACAGCTTTAGCAGCCTTAGCGCAAACTTACCTCAAACACATAGATACTAGAAACCGCCGTAAACTACGCTTACGAGAAATAATCAATAAGATCACAGTCAAAGAATATCTTCATCAAATCCAAGAAAACCTCAACTCAGATATATTGAACTTTACAAAAACTCCTCTCTGCGCCTCCGCGCCTCTGCGAGAAAAAACTCATATTGGTATTTATCCCCAACGCCAAACCGGATTATATTATATCGGCATAGTCTTACCCCTGGGAAGATTAGAAACTTCGCAAATTAGGGGTTTAGCTAATATTGCCAAAAGGTATGGCGATGATAATATCAGGTTAACACCTTGGCAAAACTTACTATTAACCGATATTCCCCAAAATCAAATTAGCGAAGTTGATCAACAAATTGCCAATTTAGGTTTAAACTCATCACCAACCAACATCAAAAGTTTCCTAGTAGCTTGTTCCGGTAAAAAGGGTTGTGCTGCTGCGGCCACAGAAACTAAAGATGATGCCATAAACTTGGCAAAATACCTAGAAAATCTGATGATTCTAGACTCACCTGTGAATATTCACTTTAGTGGTTGCAGTAAATCTTGCGCTCAACACACTCAAGCTGATATTACCTTACTTGGTATTATTACAGAAACCGCAAAAGCAACTTTTCCCGCTTATCAAGTGTATGTTCTTGGTCATTTACTTTATGAATATGTGACTATAGCGAAAATTCCGATTTTGATTCAAGAAATGCTGGCAGTGTATCAAAAACAACGTCTAACTTTACACGAAACTTTTGGACAATTTATTGATCGTCATAGCCATCAATTAAATCAACTATTTAGCCAAACAACGCCCAACTTAACCTTTACAACCTGAAAATATCATGTTTGATTACATCCGTGATGGTAGCGAAATATATCGTAATTCCTTTGAAATTATTCGGTCAGAGTCCAATCTCGAAAGATTCCCTGAAGATGTAGCAAAAGTTGCTGTTCGCATGATTCATGCCTGTGGAATGACGGATATTGTCAAAGACTTAGAATATTCATCTACAGCGGTAGCATCCGGGAAAAAAGCCCTAATTGCCGGCGCACCGATTTTGTGTGATTCTTACATGGTAGCCGAAGGTGTTACCAAAAAAAGATTACCCAAAAATAATAAAGTTCTTTGCACCCTCAATGATCCAGAAGTACCACAACTAGCCAAAAGATTAAGAAATACAAGGTCAGCAGCAGCTTTAGAATTCTGGCGTTTCCACATAGAAGGGGCAATTGTGGTGATTGGGAATGCACCTACAGCCCTATTTAGGTTATTAGAAATGCTAGACGAGGGAGTTCCTCGACCGGCGTTAATCTTGGGCTTTCCTGTTGGTTTCGTGGGTGCAGCCGAATCAAAAGCCGCATTAGCCGCAGATAGCCGCAACGTACCATTTTTAACTTTACATGGAAGACGGGGCGGAAGTGCGATCGCTGCTGCTGCTGTTAACGCCTTAGCTAGTGAGGAAGAATAATGAATAACCCTGGAGGTCGTCTTTATGGAATTGGTGTGGGACCTGGAGACCCTGAACTCATCACCTTAAAAGCCTTGCGTCTCCTCCGTTCTGCCCCAGTTATTGCTTATCAATCAGCAACAAATAAAGAAAGTATCGCCAGAAAAATTGTCTCTCCATACTTGGATAATAGTCAGATTGAGGTAGCCTTTCATCTTCCTCGCGCCTTAGAACCAGAAAAGGCTAAATCTATCTATGACCAAGAAACTCAACCCATTGCTGACCATTTAGCAGCAGGTCGGGATGTGGTAGTTATCTGTGAAGGAGATCCGTTTTTCTACGGCTCTTTCATGTATCTTTTTACCAGATTGGCTGGTAAGTATAAAACAGAAGTCGTCCCCGGAGTTTCCTCTCTCATGGCTTGTCCCGTGGCTTTAGGTTTACCATTTACCTATTACAATGATGTCCTCACGGTTTTACCTGCACCATTACCCAGAGAAGCCTTAATTAGCCAACTCCTAGCCACTGACGCGGCGGCTATTATGAAACTTGGTCGCCATTTTCTCAAGGTCAGGGATATTCTCCATGAATTAGGACTAGCTTCACGGGCTAGATACATTGAACGCGCTACAACTACACAACAGCGCATATTACCTCTTGACGAAGTTGACCCTCTTGATGTACCTTATTTCTCGATGATTATTATCCCTACTAAAAATAAGTTGTAGTTTTCAAGGAGTCACCGAGTCAGGCGCAAATTGTAAAGCCTGTAGGGGCGCAGGGACTGCGCCCTCAATCGTATTGCATCCTCAAGATAACTAAACTTTAACAAGAGTGTGTATATTTTCTGGCATATTTTTTGCTTTGTCCTGACTTTTATCAGAAAAATGCTTATCTATTAAAGCGGGAACTTGGACAGCTTGAATTTTACTATAACGAGTTTTATCGGGCATAACTAAATTAGGACCAGATTTACAGTTTTTCATACAGCCAGTACCTTTAATCGTGACTGAATTTTCTAACCCGCTGTTTATTAACTCCGACTCCAAAGCTTGACACAAAGCTTTACCACCACGCTTCATACAATCAGATTTTTGACAAACTAAAATTGTTTGTGTTTTAGCAGGTTTCGTCTTAATTTGATTCTGTGCTGCAACTATTCCCATATCGGAACTTGCAGCCATAACTCTTTCTGCTACGAGAGTTACCTGATCTTTTTTCGGATTATATTGTTTTGTCCCCACAACTTGCAGCCAGGTCCCTTTAGCTAACCGCAAATCAAAAGCACTCCGTAAATGCTTGGCTAATTTTATATAAAATTCACCCTCAGAAGTCCCTAATAACAATCCTCTCAGCTTATATCCATCCTTAATCACAAAATCTAGAAATCTGCCTTCAAAACAAAATTCTGTGACTGCTGAATTAGTAGATATATTCATTTTTCAACCTATTTTTCTCACTAAAATTTTTGGTAACGACAACGCCAACAATTTTCAAGATTCCCAATCAAGTCTTGACGAGAAGCAGTGAATTGTTGAATTACACTCCAAAGCTGAATAGCTGCGGCAGGGTTATTTATCTCTACGGTTAAGGGCTGATTAGTCTGACAAACACAAATTATATCTAATTCTTGTAAGCGTTGATAAACCTGCCAACGGTCTGCCCAATTTATATCAATAACGTGCTTTCTATCTGTGTCTGAACTGAAAGATTTCAAGCGAGTAGCCCTCAAAATGCCATAAAGTTGCAGTAAAACTAAAAACTCATCGTCTAAATTTGTGATTTAGTCGGAGTTTAGCCTCTTTTATTAGGATACACTAACTGCAAAATATTGTCATTAATTTTGAGAAAAAATCTCATTTTTTCTTTGTTGAGAGATATGCACACTTTGAGATTGAAGTCAAGATAAATACCAAATATATATCTTTAAGCACAGATATATGAAAAAAAATTGATACTTACGATTACTAATAATGCCAAAGTTTTTTAGATTTAGTAGCCTTGATTTTATTTTGAAAATGCTAATATGTGAGGAGTAAGCAGTTAAAAATCATAACTGTAAAAAAAAGAGGAGAACCATGTCTGATACGCAAACTATATTACACAACTTTGGTCAGGTTTATGACAATCCCGTCTTACTAGATCACAGTGTCACTGCGCCAGTTGTCGAAGGATTTAATGTCGTATTAGCTAGTTTTCAGGCATTATATTTACAATACCAAAAACATCATTTTGTGGTTGAAGGTGCAGAATTCAATTCACTGCATGAATTCTTTAACGCCAGCTACAAAGAAGTACAAGATCACATCCACGAAATTGGCGAGCGCTTAAATGGTTTGGGTGGCATCCCCGCAGCAAGTTTCACTAAATTAGCTGAATTATGCTGTTTTGAAACAGAAGTAGATGGCGTATTTTCTGCCCGAAAGATGGTAGAAAATGACCTAGTTGCCGAACAAGCATTAATTGGTGTAATTCGCCGCCAAGCTGCACAGGCTGAAAGTTTAGGCGATAGAGGTACACGCTATTTATACGAGAAAATTCTCTTAAAAACTGAAGAGAGAGCTTATCATCTAGCTCACTTTTTGGCTAAAGATAGTTTAACATTAGGTTTTGTGCAACGGGCTGAAAATTAAACTTTTGATAATCTCGATTCAACTAAATCAAGACTAAATAAATTTTAGTAATTGAGAATTTTACAAAATTAATAATTTTGGCAGAGAGGTGTAACCTATCCTTTCTGCCATTCTTTATATTAGGACTTAAAACCAATTATTTTTATTACATATTTTATATATCTAACAATAAATTATCAAACGCAGATGAACGGAGATGAACGCAGATAAAGAAAGATAAATTAATTATCTGTGAAGTCTTATTGTTATAATCCATAACAATTAAATAAACTCAGAATTTAGACATAAAATTCTCTTGCTTTAATTTTTCAAACTCTTACCTTTGCGCCTTTGCGCCTTTGCGTGAGCTTAATTCATACTTAAATTATGCAACGCCGAGAAAAAACGTAAAAACCAGTACCAAAAATCCCCCATATCTATAAATCCTTCCCCTTACCGTCATCAAAACCCGGAAAAGTTAATAATGAATGGCATGATGAGGCGTAAAGACCCTTAAAATAGTCAAGATTTGTATTTTTGTAATCTAAGGTAAAAACTATGCCCCGTCGTCAAGACCTCAAAAAAATTCTCCTGTTAGGTTCAGGACCAATTGTGATTGGTCAAGCCTGTGAATTTGACTACTCTGGAACTCAAGCCTGTAAAGCCTTGCGAGAAGAAGGCTATGAAGTCGTGCTGGTGAACTCCAATCCAGCGACAATCATGACCGACCCGGAAACCGCCGACCGCACCTATATTGAACCGTTGACACCGGAAATAGTGGAAAAAGTCATTGCCAAAGAACGTCCAGATGCTTTATTGCCAACAATGGGAGGACAAACCGCCCTCAACTTGGCTGTAGCGTTAGCCAAAAATGGCGTTTTGGAGAAATACAACGTCGAGTTAATTGGTGCAAAATTACCCGCAATTGAAAAAGCCGAAGACCGGAAACTGTTTAATGAGGCTATGGCTAAAATTGGGGTTGCAGTATGTCCCAGTGGTACAGCTTCTACTTTAGACGAATCAAAAGCGATCGCTCTGCAAATTGGCACATATCCTTTAATTATCCGTCCAGCCTTTACAATGGGGGGGACTGGTGGCGGTATCGCCTATAATCAAGAAGAGTTTGAAGAAATGGCGCAAGTAGGGATTGACGCTAGTCCCGTTTCCCAAATTCTCATTGACCAATCTTTATTGGGTTGGAAAGAGTATGAACTAGAAGTCATGCGGGATTTAGCCGATAACGTCGTGATTATCTGTTCTATTGAAAATCTCGACCCTATGGGGATTCATACAGGGGATTCTATCACCGTCGCCCCCGCCCAAACCCTGACCGATAAAGAATATCAACGGTTACGGGATATGGCAATTAAAATTATCCGCGAAATTGGTGTAGAAACTGGTGGTTCTAATATTCAGTTTGCGGTAAATCCCGTGAATGGTGACGTAGTGGTAATTGAAATGAACCCCCGCGTCTCCCGCAGTTCGGCTTTGTCTTCCAAGGCTACAGGTTTCCCCATTGCCAAAATCGCGGCGAAGTTGGCTGTGGGTTACACTTTGAATGAACTACAAAACGATATCACCAAAAAAACCCCCGCTTCCTTTGAACCGACAATTGATTATGTAGTTACGAAAATTCCCCGGTTTGCGTTTGAAAAGTTCCCTGGTTCAGAAGCGATTTTAACTACCCAAATGAAGTCTGTAGGGGAAGCAATGGCTATTGGCCGGACATTTAACGAATCCTTTCAAAAAGCTTTGCGTTCTTTAGAAACCGGACGCGCTGGTTGGGGTTGTGATAAAGCCGAAAAATTGCCCAGTGGTGAACAAATTCGCGCCCAATTGCGGACTCCTAACCCAGAACGCATCTTTTCTGTGCGTCATGCTATGCAGCTAGGAATGAGTAATGAGGAAATCTACGAACTAACAGCAATTGACCCTTGGTTTTTAGATAAATTACAAGAAATTTTAGAAATAGAAAAATTTCTCAAACGCACTCCTCTAAAACAGTTGACAAAAGCGCAAATGTATGAGGTGAAAAGAAATGGTTTTAGCGATCGCCAAATAGCTTATGCTACAAAAACCAAAGAAGACGAAGTTCGCACATATCGCAAACAGCTAGAAGTTATCCCCGTTTACAAAACCGTTGATACCTGCGCGGCGGAATTTGAAGCCCTGACTCCATATTACTATTCTACCTACGAAGAAGAAACGGAAGTATTACCAACAGATAAACCCAAGGTGATGATTTTGGGTGGTGGTCCAAACCGCATTGGTCAAGGAATTGAGTTTGATTATTGTTGTTGTCATGCTGCATATTCTCTACATGATGCCGGGTATGAAACAATTATGGTCAATTCTAACCCAGAAACGGTTTCTACAGATTACGATACCAGCGATCGCCTGTATTTTGAACCCTTAACTAAAGAAGACGTTCTCAACATCATCGAAGCCGAAAACCCCGTGGGGATAATTGTCCAATTCGGTGGACAAACACCATTAAAATTAGCCGTTCCCCTGCAAGAGTATTTACAAAACGCCAATAGTATCACCAAGATTTGGGGAACATCTCCCGATTCTATAGATATGGCGGAAAACCGGGAACGGTTTGAAAAGATTCTGCAAGAATTAAATATCGCTCAACCACCTAATGGTATGGCGAGAAGCTATGAAGATGCTTTAATTGTTGCCAAGCGCATTGGCTATCCTGTAGTAGTCCGTCCTAGTTATGTATTGGGGGGAAGGGCGATGGAAATCGTTTATTCCGATACTGAATTAGAACGTTACATGACCTTTGCTGTGCAAGTAGAACCAGATCACCCGATTTTAATTGATAAGTTCTTAGAAAACGCCATTGAAGTGGATGTAGATGCGATCGCCGATCATACTGGTAATGTCGTCATTGGTGGCATCATGGAACACATTGAACAAGCGGGGATTCACTCCGGTGACTCAGCTTGTTCCTTACCTTCCATTTCCCTCTCTCCCGCAGTCCTCAACCAAATCCGTTTATGGACAGTTCAACTAGCACAAGCTCTATCTGTAGTTGGGTTGATGAATATTCAATTTGCCGTAGTCGGTGCAAATGGCTATTCTCCCCAAGTGTATATTTTAGAAGCTAACCCCAGAGCATCACGGACTGTTCCCTTTGTATCTAAAGCTACAGGGGTACAATTAGCGAAACTTGCATCCTTAATTATGTCGGGGAAAACCTTAGAGGAAGTGAAATTTACCAAAGAAGTCATTCCCTCTCATATTGCTGTTAAAGAAGCGGTTTTACCATTTAGTAAGTTCCCTGGTACAGATACCATTTTGGGTCCAGAAATGCGCTCAACTGGCGAAGTAATGGGTATTGACAGCGATTTCGGTCGCGCCTTTGCCAAAGCAGAATTAGGCGCAGGGGAAAAATTACCGCTTCAAGGAACTGTATTTGTTTCCATGAGTGACAGAGACAAACCTCTCGCAGCAGATGTCATTAAGGAGTTTATTAAGTTAGGCTTTACAATCATGGCTACCCAAGGGACACGCCAAGTCTTGCAAGAACAAGGGTTAGAGGTAAAATCAGTTCTCAAACTCCATGAAGGTCGTCCTCATGTCCTGGATGCCATTAAAAATGGCAACATTCAACTGATCATCAACACACCTTCTGGAGAAGAAGCTCATGCCGATTCTAAGTTAATTCGTCGCACCGCATTAGGCTACAAAATCCCCATTATTACCACTATTGCAGGTGCTAGAGCCACAGCCGCAGCTATCCGTTCTCTGCAAAATACAACTTTGGATGTCAAGGTGATCCAAGAATACTGTCCAAGAAGTTAATTGTCTAAACTATGATTTTTGTGATTTTGATGATTTTTATGATTATTTGGCTAGTTTTTCGCAGAAATCTATGATTTTTACGACAGATATATCATCTTAATTAAAAGAATCACAAGAATCATAGTTCAGACCTTTGATGATTTTTATGATGAATCCTGCGGATTTATCGGGAAAATCCCTCATATTAATCAAAATAATCAGAAAAATCATAGTTCAGACGTTTTCCTCATCTTCATCAAAATAATCCTAAAAATCATAGTCCGACATTATTAAGCAATTGTTACAAAAAAATCATTATCGTTATCATTGAGATATTTTAACAAATATGAGGAAGCTATTTTTCCGCTAGAGGATTAGCCGTTATTTAAGGAAATGTATGCCGTTCAGTAATTTCAGAGTCTGAGGTCATCTCACATTACTGCCGAAGTGCGGGTTTCCCTATAGTCAAATTATTCTCATAAATGTTACAATTATTAATATTCCCGAAAACACAAAAAATGTTTGACTTGCTACTGTGTATCTAACTATAGATACTTGTGGAAACAAGGAGACAGATGTAACGTTTGGCAGTGAAGTACCTAATTTACCCAAATATGGGCAACCTGAGTTTATCGGGTGCGACAAATCTCAAAACATTATTTCGTTAACGACCCTATCAGCAAACCCACCATTACCCAAGAGTAGCGCCATGAAGACCGCTCAATCAGCCACCGACCTCGTGCGGACTTACCTGCGTGAGATTGGCCGTGTGCCACTCCTCACCCACGAAGAAGAGATTTTTTATGGTAAACAGGTGCAACGATCTACTGCCTTGCATGAGATCCGGGAAGGTCTGGCTACCCAGTTAGGTCATGAACCAACTGTAGAAGAATGGGCAGCAGCCTCTGGTATAGAAGTATCAGAATTAAATCAAGCGATCGCTGTTGGTGAAATAGCCAAACGGAAAATGGTAGAAGCCAATCTCCGTTTAGTCGTGTCCGTTGCCAAAAAGTACATTAAACGCAATGTTGATTTACTTGACCTCATTCAAGAAGGCAGCATCGGAATGCAACGAGGTGTAGAAAAATTTGACCCCACCAAAGGGTACAGATTTTCTACCTATGCCTATTGGTGGATACGTCAAGCCATTACTCGGGCGATCGCCGAAAAAGCCCGAACAATTCGCTTGCCCATTCATATTACGGAAAAACTCAACAAAATTAAAAAAGCCCAGCGTCAACTATCCCAAGGACTAGGACGTGCGCCCACAGTAGCGGAATTATCCCAAGAACTAGATTTAACACCCAAACAGGTGCGAGAGTACCTAGAAAAAGCCCGTCTACCATTATCTCTAGATTTACGTCTGGGAGATAACTATGACACTGAACTGGGAGAAATGCTAGAAGACACAGGGGCAACACCGGAAGATTTTGTCATGCAAACTTCCCTATCCTATGACTTAGAAAGAATGATGTCAGAACTCACACCCCAGCAAAAGGAAGTCATTAGTCTCCGCTTTGGTTTAGTAGATGGGCAATCCTTAACTTTGGCTAAAATTGGTGAAATCCTGAATATTAGCCGGGAACGAGTCCGCCAAATTGAACGTGAAGCCCTCAACAAACTTCGCAAATCTAAAGCAACTATGAATGAGTATCTTGCCAGTTAGTCAGTTGTTATCAGTTAATGGTCAGTTATTTTTTGCTTTGTGGGTGGAGTTTCCCCACCCATACTCACTCAATATGTGAAAAACACTCCCATTTTAGTACGGTTAAACCGACTCCCTCGAAAGGAATAAACTGTTAGATTGGTTGACATGAATTATATAATAGTCAACTAGATCGAATAAGCAATAACTACAAGTTATTCCAGTCACAAACACCGTCGTTAATAGTGGCAGTACAGGAGGTCAAACGTGAGTAACAAATCTAATCGAGTATCAGAATTTTTTAATAGTGAGTCGGAAACAAGTAATTTATTATGGCAATATGTTAAATCATTAAGTCCAGAAACAGTTAACCAATTATCTAAACCTACTTCTACGGAAGTTTTGCAGGTAATGGAACGGAATATTATCGGACTTTTAGGAAATCTCCCTTCTGAACAGTTCGGGATTACTATTTCTACTAGTCGGGAAAACTTGGGTCGCTTATTAGCATCAGCTATGATTAGTGGCTATTTTTTACGCAATGCAGAACAAAGAATGGGTTTTGATACAGTTATTCAAGGAACAGAAGCTAACAGTAGCGAAGTTGAATAGTATTTTTGTAGGAAAATTATCAAAATAAATATCAACTCAGTAGAGATATAATTAATCTACCGAGTTTTTTTTGTTATTTATTGATAATTGGTAATTATATGAATGAAAGTATTTCTATCCCTCATAAAATTATTGGTGTTGCTGTTATTTGGAATGACCAAAAACAGATATTAATTGATAGACGCTTACCTACAGGTGCAATGGGTGGTTTATGGGAATTTCCAGGGGGAAAAATTGAAATTGGTGAAACTATTCAAGAATGTATTAAACGAGAAATTGCTGAAGAATTAGGCATAGAAATTGCCGTTGGAGAACATCTAATTACTATTGATCATACTTACACTCATTTACGAGTAACTTTAACAGTCCATCATTCTCAGCATTTAGCGGGTGTTCCTCAAGCGATAGAATGCGATGAAATTCGTTGGGTGAGTTTGGATGAATTGGATAATTTTACTTTTCCAGAAGCGAATGGGGAAATTATTGCGGCTTTGAGGAAATATCACAATCAAAATCTGCAAAGTTAGAGTCATAAACTCAAGAATTATCAGGTGAAAATTTAGATGAGCTTTCGGAAGCACTTTTGGATTTTTCACAACCTGATAATTTGGTAATTTGGATAGCCAATCAAAGTTAAAATGTTTTCTCACGCAAAGAGGAAAAGATATTTTTTATGAGTCGGTTTTAACCGACTTTTGCTTTTAGACAGGGAATTTATTCCCTGGCTGTCTTATATCTAGTATAATAGATAATGATTAGCGGTAAAAACTATGACTCAATTACTTGAAGAAGCCATTAAACAAATAAAGCAACTTCCTGAAACCGAACAAGATATAATTGCTAGACTCATTCTCAACGCTTTAGAAAATAATTTAGCTGAGAAAAATTTGTCTGTTATTGATGAAAGTCATACTTGGACAGAAGAAGACCAACTTGATATCACCTCTTTTTCTTTACAATATGCTGCTTCGATATTTCCAGAAAGTGAGGAAATAACACAGTGAAATTTAATCCTGGGGATGTGGTAACGGTTGATTTTCCTGGCGCTACAGGTATTAAACGCCGTCCGGCTGTAGTTTTATCATCTGTAATTTATCACGCAAATCGTCCTGATGTTATCATTGGATTAATTACTTCTCAAACAACTGCATTAGGTATTACTGACTATATACTTCAAGATTGGAATGAGGCTGGTTTACGAGTTGCGTCTATTTTTCGCAGTTATATTGTGACACTGCCACCTTCAGCTAATTTTATTTTAATTGGTCATTTGTCAGAGCGTGATTGGCTTGGTGTTTGTAATTGTGTGAAAATATCTTTGGCCAAGTTAGATAGTTTATGAAAGTTTAGGGTTTTTCCCAAGCAAATACGCAAAATGTAAATGGACTGCCTCGGAATTGAACCGAGTTTTCTCCCTTTTGTATGCAAGCATAGATATATGACTCAAGAGTTATCAGGTGAAAATTTAGATGAGATTTCGGAAGCTATTTTGGATTTTTCACAACCTGATAATTTGGTAATTTGGATGGTGAATCAAAGTTAAAATATTTTCTCACGCAAAGAGGAAAAGATATTTTGGCTCTACCGTTCCCTTTATGTAAAACAACATTTATTGTAGCGACTGTCTTGATTGTCAAGCGATCGTTAAGGAAAAATTTAAAGTCTAGGAAAAAAGTCAGAAAATAGAGGAGAAAAACAGAACAGAACAAAACAGGTAAATTATAGATTGCCATAAATTACCAAACTAGATTGGAGGTATAAAAACGACAGTAGAACTTTATGCAGAAATTGGTTGTGAGTCTTGAGAAATAGACCAAGGAAGATGATCTCGAATCATCGCATTTAAAATAACTAACATTTTATGAACGCAAGCAGTAATGGCCAATTTTTTGGGTTTACCACGTTCAACCAAGCGCTCATAAAAAGTTTTGATAACAGGATTATGACGCATGGCAACAACAGCACCCATATAAAGAATGGCACGAACATGGGCGCGACCACCATTAATCATGCGCTTACCTTTGTGCTGACCACTATCATGATTAATTGGTGCAACACCAACTAAGCGAGAGATTTGTTTGGCAGTTAATTGACCTAATTCTGGTAAGTCAGAAACTAAAGTGGTAGAAATTACTTGACCAATGCCAGGAGTAGTTTTGAGTAGATTGACTTTATCAATCCATTGTTGATTATTTTGGGTCAACGTCTCAATTTCTTGATTGAGTTGTTGAAGATGTTGCTCAAGATAATCAATATGGGATTCAATATCTGTCAAAGCTTTACCACGAGCGCGGTCACGGCGATTCTTTTCCGCTGTAGACATTTCTACTAATTGTCTTCGGCGACTAATTAATTCGCCTAATTGACGTGACATTTCACAATCAAAATGCTAACACCTCCGGTTTCATTGCTTCACCGAAATGCGCCAAAATCTGTGCATCAATGGCATCGGTTTTGGCTAACTTACCTGTAGCTTTAGCAAAGTCTCTTCCCTGACGAGGATTGATTAATGCTACTGGTAAAAGAGCCGCTTGCAATTGAATGATTAATTCTGTTTCTAGTCCTCCTGTTGCTTCCAGTACGATTAGGTTTAAATCGTTAGATTGAAGTTGCTTAACTAGATTAGCTATTTCTGTTTCAGTATTAGCAAATTGAAATGCTTTACCCATTGGACGGATATAAACATCAAGTGTTGCTTTACTTACGTCAATGCCTACCCATTGGGAGATATAATCCATTTTTAACTCTCCAATTTCAATTACTTCTTTTTAATTTGTTTTGTTTTTATTCATCCCCTTGATTTCACTCATCCTTGCACGATACGGGCTATATTATCTATGTCTTTGTTCATAGTTTTTACCCCAGGCGACTGTTCGAGTTCTGTCATGGAGATTGTTGTGGTGATCCTTGCTACAAAGCGGTCTTTTCTGACCCAGGTTGGGACGGTCTACCACTTCTTCTAACATACCTCTAAGATACAAGGTTGGGTAGAAAGAACGAAGTGAAACCCAACATTAGCGGTAGGATAGCAAGGGGTGTTGGGTTTCGTCCCTCAACCCAACCTACAAAAATTAATATTCTTCTCCATAAGGGGAGCGGTAGAACCGATATTTTTTATGAGTCGGTTTTAACCGACTTTTGCTTTTAGACAGGGAATTTATTCCCTGGATATATTTGATGTTTAATTTTGTTACGCTATCTTGTGCTATTTATACAAGATTCTTTTATACTAAAAGCATAACTATCGAGTAAATCAGAGTACATTAACCATGCAAGCATCAGAAACTAAGCTGCAAGAGATTATTGAAGGTAATAAACAGTATGTTGTTCCCTTGTTTCAGAGAGCCTACAGTTGGAAAAAATCTCAGTGGGAATCTCTATGGAATGATCACATTTATTCTTTTATAGTACAAATATACTTGTAAATCGTGTAAACAATTTTTATAAATGTAAGTTTAGATACCATATATACGGTTAACCTAGCGATGTCTATGGGTAAAGAACATTATCAAATCTTCCCAATATTTGGACATCGTTAAACCTGCATTTAGATCCCCGACTTCTTTGATAAATTATCATTATTTACAAAAGATTAAATTAAGAAGTCGGGGATCTTTAGCCTGAATTGAATCACCCTAGAGAATTTGGGATAAAAATTTCCTGGTTCTTTCTTCTTTGGGATTAGTAAAAAAGGTGTCGGGGGTAGAGGATTCAACTAATAAACCGCTGTCCATTAGCACTACTCTATCAGCAACTTCTCGCGCAAATCCGACTTCATGGGTAACAACTACCATTGTCATTCCGTCATTAGCTAGGTTTCGCATTACATCTAAAACTTCTCTCACCATTTCTGGATCTAAAGCTGATGTCGGTTCATCAAATAACATAATTTTTGGTTGCATTGCTAATGCACGCGCTATGGCTACTCGTTGTTGTTGTCCACCAGATAATTGTCCGGGATATTTTTGTGCTTGGGCTAAAATTCCCACTCTTTCTAATAATTGCATTGCTAATGCTTCCGCTTTAACTTTGGATATTTTGCGGACATATATTGGTGCTAAGGTGATATTTTGTAAAACTGTTAAATGGGGAAATAAATTAAATTGCTGAAATACCATCCCCACTTCTCGACGAATTGTTTCAATATTTCTTAAATCATGACTAAGGGTAATTCCGTCAATGGTAATAATTCCTTGTTGATATTCTTCTAAAGCGTTAAATGTTCTAATAAAGGTTGATTTTCCTGAACCAGATGGTCCCATTAAAACAACGACTTCTCCTCGTTGTACAGTTAAATTTACACCTTGGAGGGCATGAAATTTACCATACCATTTGTGAACATCTTCAGCAATAATTATCGGGTTTGATTCTGTCATATATTCCTTTTGTGTCATACAAGTTATATTTAAATATTTAGGCTCTTGCGTCTCTTTTATGGTGATTGAGGATTGATGATAACAAAACCCTTGCGGGACAAGGGTTATAAACAATTATTTCCATATTTTCAATGAAATGTCTACACAATAGGGCTTTCAATGATTTTGAACCAGGTTTTCCATAAAAATAACCGAAGAACCAATATTTAAGAATGTTGGGTTTCCTTACGTCAACCCAACCTACGGGTAATTGGTGATAAAATCATTGTTTTTTATCCTGTTCATCTTTTCATCCTGGGTATCCTGATTCTGACAGTTATTCCTTTTGTGTAGGTTAAAATTTTAAGAATGTTGGGTTTCCTTACGTCAACCCAACCTAAGATGTTAATTGTTTTTCTAAGTTTTTAGCAGCTAAGGACATTGAATAACAAAATACCCAATAAATCAAACCGATAAATAAATATACTTCTGCATATCTTCCTAAAAATTGCGGTTGTGCTAATATGGAACGCGCTATTCCTGTTAATTCTACTAATCCTACTAATGATAAAAGAGAAGTATCTTTAAATAAACCAATAAATTGACCCACAATTGCAGGAATAACTGCACGTAAGGCTTGGGGTAATATTACTAATATGAGTAATAAAGGTGTATTTAATCCTAATGCTTTTCCTGCTTCTATTTGTCCTCTGGGAATTGCTTGTAGTCCGCCACGTACGTTTTCAGCCATGTATGCTGCACTAAATAATATTAATCCGGTAGTACCTCTGAGTAATCTATCTAAACGTAAATCTGCTGGTAAAAATAAGGGTAACATGACTTGGGCTAAAAATAGAATCCCAATTAATGGTAATCCTCTGACGATTTCAATATAAAGAATAGAAAACCACCGGACTACGGGTAAATTGCTGGTTCTTCCTAATGCGAGGAAAACTCCTATGGGGAAGGAAAGGACAATACTAATTATTGCCATTAATAGGGTAAGTAATAAACCATTCCATAAGTTTGTAGATACAGGTTGTAATCCTAAACCACCACCAATTAACCAGATAATTAGGGGACAAGATAATAACCAAGTTAGCGAAAGCCAAGGTGTAATGATTTTAGTAGATTTCTGACCAATTATCAAACCTGCAACTATTAAACCTGTAATTAATAATAACCATAAACGGCTTGTTAATGGTATGGGTAAAATAAACAATAAAGTCCCCATAATCACAGCAGCAATCAACGAATTGCGTTTTGTGAATATTGCTTTTTTGGTAAATGCACTCGCTGTAATTGCGGTTAAAGTTGTAGATATTCCCAAAACAACCCAAATCCGCCAATATAAACTTTGGGGAAATCTTCCTACTAAAAATAAATGTAAATTAACTTGGATTACTTGCCATTGTGCTTTGGTAATTAACCAAATTGCAAATCCTTGAACTAACCAAAATAGAAAGATAAAACAAACAACAGTTAGTAAACTATTGTACCAATTATTAAAGAGATTTTTCCTTAACCAACTAAGTTTAATCATCATAAAAATGTGAGACTGCATAGAATAATCATCACCCGTATTCATCCGCGTTTATCCGCGTTTATCTGCGTTCAACATTATCTTTCCTTAATTTGCACAGAACGATTAAATAAATTCATAGTTAGAGAAATTATCAAACTCAAAGTCAGATAAGTAATCATAATTAACAGCATCACTTCTACAGCTTTCCCAGTTTGGTTAAAAGTGGTAGAAGCTACGAAATAAATATCAGGATAACCGATAGCGATCGCTAAACTGGAATTTTTGGTTAAATTGAGATATTGACTAGTTAATGGGGGAATAATCACCCGCAAAGCTTGGGGAAAAATAACCAATCGCATTGCTAAACCTGGGTTTAACCCCAAGGATTTGGCTGCTTCTAGTTGTCCTGTCGGGACTGATTGAATTCCCCCGCGCACAATTTCCGCAATAAACGCACCTGTGTAAAAAGTTAACCCCAATAATAAACTAGAAAATTCTGGAGACAAGGTAAACCAAGGAAGTTCAATTCCGTTTTGGCTAAAATTAGCAAAACCCAAAAAGGAAATTTTATTTTCGGCTTTGGGAAAACTCAAGAAAACTGCAAAATACCAAAATAGCAATTGCAATAATAATGGAGTATTCCGAAAAACCTCTACATAGATAACCGTAATATTTCTTACTAACCAATTATCTGATAATCTTGCAATTCCCGCAGTAATTCCCACAATTGTGGTGAGGAAAATTCCCATTATTGCTATTCTTAGAGAATTAACTAATCCCACTAATAAAGCATAATTATAAGCATCCGTTGGTTTGTAGTTAATGAGAGTTTCCCCAATATCAAAAGATGCCTGTTGCTTGAGAAAATTAAATCCAAATTGAATTCCTAATTGCTGTAAATTTCGGCTGACATTCCCCCAAAAGATAACAAATACAAATACTGCTAAAAATACAAAAATTAGCTGGATAGCATTTTGCCAAAAGCGATTATCACGCCAGAGAGGAGGTTTTGAATTAGTCATTGGTCAGTTGTTAATAGTAAGAAATTTCTCTTGCTTCCTTAGCGGAAAGGTGGAGAATAGAGTAATCCTCCTTTTGTGGAAATTTGATTTTGTCCCCGGGGGAGATTTAGTTTTGTTTTTGCTCCCAAATTGCGATCATAAATTTCGCCATAGTTACCAACGTGCTTGATAATTTTGGCAGCAAAATCCTTTGTTAAACCAATTCCTTCGCCCAGGTTTCCTTCTGTTCCTAAAAAACGTTTGATATCGGGATCTTTACTATTAGCAAACGCGGCTAAATTTTGAGAATTAATGCCTAATTCTTCTGCTTTCACCAAAGCATAAACAGTCCATGTGACTATATCACTCCACTTGGTGTCACCCTTAGCAACTGCTGGCGCTAGAGGTTCAGAAGAAAGAACATCATCTAAAATGATATTATCTTCTGGTTTAGGTAAGGTTGTGCGTCGAGAAACCAGTGCAGAACGGTCTGTAGTGACAGCATCACAACGTCCTTCTGCATAAGTGGCAAAGGTGATATTCACATCTTCAAAAACAACGGGTTTATAAGTAATTCCCCGTTTCCGCATTTGGTCTGCTAAATTTTGTTCGGTAGTAGTTCCAGTTTGCACACAAATGGCTTTGTCTTTCAGGTCTTTGATAGATTTAATATTGCTATTTTTACGCACCATGACCGCTTGACCATCATAAAATACCACAGGGGCAAAATCTAAACCCTGGGAAGTTGCACGGCTAAAAGTCCAGCTAGTATTGCGACTGAGAATATCTACTTCTCCAGTTTGCAAAGCTGTAAATCGCTCCTTAGTGTTGAGATTGCGATATTCTACCGCATCTGGATTATCAAATACTGCTGCTGCAACAGCCCGACAAATATCAACGTCAATGCCGCTATATTTGCCGTCAGTGCCGACAAAACTAAATCCTGGTAGTTCACCGCTAACGCCACAAACAAGCTGTCCACGGCTTTTAATGCGATTCCAGAGAACGCGAGTAACTTGTCCTTGGGGGGTGCTGTCGGGATTTTGTGTGTTGGGATTATTTTGTGGTTGATCATTACAGGCGCTCAGAATTATGATTAAAGGGGCGATCGCTAAAGGCATCCCTATCCCCTGTAAAATTACAGATAATTTACTAAATTTCATAATTGTTTTTCCCAAGAATCTTCTTTGGATGTTTCCACATAATTGAAACATTTATTGATACTCGTGGCAAATATATCTTCTTATGAGAGCAAAATTAAACATTTTGAAAATACCTAAACCCGTGAATTACATAGGGGCAAACCCCTTATAGTTGCCCCAAATACCGGGGTAGGCACGGGGGCGCTACCCCTACATCAAATTCAAATCTTTTATATAATCAATTTTACTGACCTACCTACAAAAAACCTCTTAATTAAGAATATGCTAAATTTTCTCAACTCTCTTCTCGGTCGCCACCCAGAGCGAATCAAAGCTAATGTTGAAATTTATACTTGGCAAACTTGCCCCTACTGCATTCGCGCTAAAATGCTACTATCATGGAAAGGTGTTAATTTCACCGAATACAAAATTGACGGTGACGAAACAGCTAGAACAATCATGGCAGAACGCGCCGACGGTCGCCGTAGCGTCCCCCAAATTTTTATTAATAATCAGCATATTGGTGGTTGTGATGACCTGTATCAATTAGATGCAAAAGCTCAACTTGACCCTCTGTTATGTCAGGTTGCGGGTAATGGGTAATTGGTAATTTTCCTCTTCCTCTTCTTCCTTCGTGTCCTTCGTGCCTTTGTGGTTCGTTAACTCCTGACTCCTGGGCGCAGGCCCTGCGCCCCTACCCACTTCTTCCTCTAATGCTGGAACACCCAGAATATTTAAAACATCGAAAATGGATGAATCACGCTCTGGAATTGGCACGAGTGGCTGGTGATGCTGGTGAAGTTCCTGTGGGGGCTGTGATTGTTGATATGAATAATCAATTGGTTGCTGTGGGTGAAAATCGCAAAGAGCGAGATCAAGATCCTACTGCACACGCAGAAATTATGGCGATTCGGGCTGCTAGTCAAGTTTTACAAAGTTGGCGCTTGCATCAATGTACTTTATATGTCACTCTAGAACCCTGTCCGATGTGTGCCGGTGCTATAGTTCATGCCCGATTAGGAAAATTGATCTACGGCGTGGACGATACCAAAACTGGTGCTATTCGTACTGTTATTAACATTCCTGATCACCCAGCATCTAATCACCGAGTGAAAGTGGTGGGGGGTATTCTAGAATCAGAATGTCGAGAACAATTACAAAGTTGGTTTGTTACCCAACGTCAGCAAAAATAACAGACACAGATCAAACTGTCCAAATGGAAAAACACAAATTACCCAAGAAAATCTACGGTGGACATAATCAAGTTTGTGTCATCTTTTATTCGCAAAAAAATCAGCCACCGTCATGATCAAATCATACTTTGCTTCTACTAACCGCCATTCTCAAACTAGAAATACGCCTGTAAATCCTCACCTCGACTCCCCTCGGCAACCTTCGGTGCTTCAGAATACCTCGCGGGTTTCGCCTTTGTTAATCCGTGTTGCTTATTTTCTGGGACACTACATAGTTTTGCCATCTTTCTTTGGGCATATTAAGGTGACTGGAAGAGAAAATATTCCTACAAGTGGACCGGTAATTCTTGCCCCTACCCATCGTTCCCGCTGGGATTCCTTGGTTTTGCCCTATGCTACTGGTCGTTGTGTGACGGGTAGAGATATGCGATTTATGGTAACGAGTAATGAATGTCAAGGGTTGCAAGGTTGGTTTGTGCTGCGAATGGGTGGTTTTCCTGTGAATATTGAACGTCCGGCGATCGCAACTCTCCGGCATACAGTAGAGTTAATGCAGCAGGGGGAAATGTTAGTTATTTATCCCGAAGGTGGCATTCATCGTGATGGTCAACTTCACCCCCTGAAGCCGGGAATCGCTCGTTTAGCTGTGACTGCTGAATCTACCTATCCAGGATTAGATATTAAGGTTATCCCTGTCGGTATCCACTACAGTGAACCCTATCCTAATTGGGGTACTGATGTGAATATTCATATTGGTGAACCTATCAAAGCCGCAGATTATATGAATGGAAATTTAAAACTAGAAGCCAAAAGGCTGACGGCAGATTTAACCCATAAATTAAAACAATTAAGTCATCAAGAAGTAAAAATTAGCGATCGCATCTTCATAGAAATTCATAATTGAGAGGAGTTCAGGAGTTCAGAAGGAAGAAATTTCTCCCCTACTCCCCCTACTCCCCTACTCCCCCTACTCCCCCTACTCCCCCTACTCCCCTACTCCCCCTACTCCCCCTACTCCCCCTACTCCCCCTA
>NZ_JAAVWA010000004.1:0-307038 GCF_017355725.1 Anabaena sp. 54 | reverse complement strand
CCCACTCCCCCTGCCCCCTACCCCCTGCCCAACTCCCTCCTCACACAATGTTATTAAAACCTTCGTTCCCGAAAATGCGTTGGCAATTCTGGCTTAAACCCTGGCAACAAATGGATGGGCTACTATTTATCCTCCCCGTTGCTGTTAGTATGTTCGGGGGGCTAATGATTCTGAGTACAGAATTAAAGCAACCTGTAACTGACTGGTGGTGGCACTGGCTGATAGCGGCGATTGGTTCAACTATTGCCTTGTTTTTAGCTCGTTGCCGTTATGAAAACTTAATGCAGTGGCATTGGTTCACCTACGGGCTAACGAACTTTAGTTTAATAGCTGTGATGCTCGCTGGTACTAGTGCCAAAGGCGCACAGCGTTGGATTAGTATTGCTGGTTTTAATGTCCAACCCTCAGAATTTGCCAAAATAGGGCTAATCATTACCTTAGCTGCGTTGTTACATAAGCAAACTGCTTCTACTATTGAGAATGTTTTCCGTGTCTTGGCAATTACGGCTGTACCTTGGGCATTGGTATTTTTACAGCCAGACTTGGCAACATCACTGGTATTTGGAGCAATATTTTTAGGAATGCTGTACTGGGCAAACGCTAACCCCGGCTGGTTAATACTCATGATTTCTCCGGTCATAGCAGCAATCTTATTTAGTATATCTTGGCCATTATCAACACCCATAGTTTTATCTAAAGAAATATCATTGAGTATATTGGGTTTAATATGGGCAGTAGCGATGGGGATAGTTGGTTGGGTTAGTCTGCCCTGGAAGCGTTTTGGTATTGGTGCTATTGGATCATTATGTCTTAATCTGCTTGGTGGCGAATTAGGCATTTTTGCCTGGAATCATATCTTAAAGGAGTATCAAAAAAACCGACTTAGTGTATTTATTAACCCTGAACATGATCCTCTTGGTGCTGGTTATCACCTGATTCAATCTCGCATTGCTATTGGCGCTGGTGAAGTTTGGGGTTGGGGTTTGTTTAAAGGTCCCATGACTCAACTCAATTTCGTTCCTGAACAACACACAGATTTTATTTTCTCCGCTGTTGCTGAAGAATTTGGTCTGGTGGGGTGCTTAATTTTACTATCAGTTTTTTGCTTGATTTGCTTTCGCTTGCTTCACGTAGCTCAAACAGCCAAAGATAACTTCGGTTCACTTTTAGCTATAGGTGTTTTGTCTATGATTGTGTTTCAACTGATTGTGAATGTTGGTATGACAGTTGGTTTGGCACCAGTGGCGGGGATTCCCCTACCTTGGATGAGTTATGGACGTTCAGCAATGCTGACTAACTTTATTGCGATCGGTATAGTAGAATCTGTAGCTAATTATCGTCAACGCCAGAAGTATTACTGAAGAGGAGTCAGGAGTCAGGAGTATGGCTAACGCCACGCTGCGCTATCAGAAGAATGAAGAATGAAGAATGAAGAATGAAGAATGAAGAATGAAGAATGAAGAATGAAATTTCTCCCCTACTTCCCCTACTCCCCCCACTTCCCCTACTCCCCCCACTTCCCCCACTCCCCCCACTCCCCCCACTCCCCCACTCCCTACCCTGGTTGCCACATATACCTTTCCTGTCCTTGGGAATTATAGATGAATACAGGAAGTTGGGCATTTTGACTAATGGCTTTGAGAGCATCTTTCAAGCTTTGGAAATGACTTTGTATTTGTGGATTATTGGCTTGAAATAATCGGTCATACTCAGGAGTTAAGCGGACACTAATTTTCTGATTCTCAATACTAAAAGTACAAATTCTAATGGTATTTGTACAAGTGCTTTTGAGTTCAACACGGGTTTGAGTTAAATCACCATAGATTTGGAATTGTTCTTGTGCCTGTTTCAGAGATGCTGCATAGGTTTCAATCAGGGGTTTAGCTTGATTGAAATAGAAAGTATCTTGACCCACCTGTTTAGCACTTTCTACAGCCTGTTCCCAAGACTTAACCGCACTTTGCCATTGATTTTGATTACCATAGCTTTTGGCTTGACTAGCGGCTTTAATAGCTTGTTGATAGGATGTGGCTGCTAATTGTTCTTTTTTGGCGCGATCGCGGGCTACAATAATTTTTGGTTGGTATTCTGCCAACAGCTTGCGGGCATCCTCAGATCCTAAACTACCTATAGGAATAATTTTGAGGGTACTAATTGCTGTCTGGAAATCAGATTCTACCTTTTGCCATTCAGGAGCAGATTTAGCCGTGATTTGACGTTTAGTAGCGGCTTCTGCGAGAGTTGTGGCATTGGCGATTTTCTGTAACCAGGTTTCTTCTTTGAGCAACTGATCATTAACACTTTTTAAAGTATTTTGATAACTTGGTAAATTAGTTTTTACCAATCCATAGAGTTCATTACTAGGCTTAATTATCTCTAATGAAGTGATTGCCTGTCTCCACAACTTTTGTCTATTACGTAACTCATCTAAACTCTTAGCAGGGGGTTGAGTTGCTTTTTGGGCTGAAGATGCCATTTGTAAGGCTTTTAGCACCTGGTTGATTTTCGTTGACTGTTCAGAAAAACTATTAACTAATAGCTGAGAGTCTTGATAACGGGGAGACCACTGAGGAATATTTTGCAAATCGGCAACTACCCCATCTAGTTGTTGTTGCACTGTTAATAAGTCTCTTTCTGATTTGGTACGTTTGATCTGTTGCTGATACTCATTTTTAAATTGCTGGGCTGTTTGCAATTCTTTACATTCAGAAATTACACAACCACGATGGAGAACGAAAATACCACCACCGGAAAGAATAGCAATTACTACAGCCGTACCAATTATAACCAGTAAGGGAGGAAGTGATAATGATAACTGTCTTTTTTTGGGTTGATCGGGAATATTCGCAAAGGGATCAAAATTTTCTTCAATATCCTCCATTGTCTCAGATTCATCCGCAGATAAATTTGAGTCTGGCAGTGAATAGTCTGAAAAAGATTCTGCGGAATTAGAGAAAAATGAATCAGCAATGGGTTCTTGTTCCGTTTCTGTAAATGGAGGTGATGGTGTTTGCAGATCAGAATTGAGGAAGAGAGTGTCTCTCTCATGTCCTATTTCCACCGTTTCCCTATCTGCATCTCCACTAGGGATCTGAAAACCATATTCAGTTTCCCTATCTGCATCTCCACTAGGGATCTGAAAACCATATTCAGTTTCCCTATCTGTATCTTCACTGGGTATCTGAAAATCTAGGAAGTGTTGAGTATAGGGGCGCTTTTCTCCAGAAATTCTCAAGAAAAATCTTACCCGTTGGGTTTGGTAGCTAAATTGCCATTGTAGTGCTTGTTCTAACACCTCAAAAACTTGCTGTGTATTAACAGTGACCTCAGCAGGGTGTTGAGTTAAAATCATCAATTCATCATTTTGGACAGCGCATTTTACCTGGAAATCTTTACTATCAAGCACTTGGGCAACTAATCTTTCTTGTAAGATATCGCCTAAAACTTTGAGATCGTCTTGTTGAACTGTTGCTTTCATAAAGCGTTACCGCCACTCTTTCTATATAGTTTTGATTATCGAAGGTATTGGGGATGGGATGCAAATCCTAGTTTTACATCTTATACAATCAGTTTCTAGCAGAAGGTTAAATTTGTCACGAAGAACACAGTCTAGGGTATTGATTTAGACTTCTATTTTTTTATACAGCTAGATTATAAATTAGACAATCCAATGTCAAAATAAATTTTCAGTTCAGCAAAACCAAATTCTATAATTTTCGGTATTGGGTAAAATATCGGATAGCATCAGAGAAAGCGCGTCAGACTTGTTAATACAAGGTGTGTCTCAATGGATTTATTAGAGTACCAAGTTAAAGAATGGTTTGGTAAAATTGGGATTCCTGTTTTACCATCTCAAAGAATAGACCATCCTACAGATTTAAAACGGTTAAAAATTCGTTACCCGATTGTGCTGAAATCTCAGGTGCAAGCGGGGGAAAGGGAAAAGGCAGGTGGAGTCAGGATTGTAGAAACCACAATTGATGCGATCGCTACAGCACAGAATATATTTAATCTACCAATTTGGGGGCAACTGCCAGAAGTTTTATTGGCAGAATCAAAATATGATGCCCAGGAAGAATTTTATCTAGCTGTAGTTTTAGATACTGCGCTGTGTCGTCCCGTTTTATTGGGTTGCACAGAAGCAAATATTGACTGGGAGACAGCGGGAGAAAAAATTCAGCACGTTGTGGTGCAACAGGAATTTTCTCCATTTTATGCTAGACGACTGGCTTTAAAAATGGGCTTACAGGGGGCGTTGATGCAGACTGTGAGTGATATTGTGGAGAAACTGTACCAGTTATTTGTCCAAAAGGATTTGGATTTGGTGGAGATTCATCCCCTGGGTGTGAACTCTGCGGGTCAAGTGATGGCTTTGAATGGTAAGGTTACGGTTAATAAACAGGCTATTAACCGTCATCCTGAAATAGCCGATATGGCTACCAAGATGGTTGGTCTTCTTCATGGTAATAAAAAAAATAACGGTTTGTTGAGTAGGTGGGATGGGATAGAAATGCAGGGTAAAATCTGCATAATAGGCAATGGTAAAGGTTCTGTTTTAACAACATTGGATGAGGTTGTTAATGCTCATGGTCATCCTGGTAAATGTGTCAATTTGCGCCATACTTTCATGAGTGATACAACACAGACTACTTTTAGCGATCGCCTGATTAGTAGTTTGACAAATTTAGTAAATGATCAGAATACTCAAGTTATTTTAGTCAACTTTTTGGGGACTATTCCGCAAGTTGACCAACTCCCAGAAATTATTAGCCAATTTCTCCATTCAAACAGAAGCCAAATCACATCTGGGGTGTCAGCCGCCAATGGGAATAAAAGTCAGCAACCATTGAATTTACCCTGGTTAATCCTCCGTTTAGCTGGTTCTGAATTCAATCATGTCAGAGAAAAGTTAGCCGCACTGAAAACCGCTGATCAATTGCTAATAGTTGTAGAAAATTTAGATGAAGCCGTCAAGGAAGCAGTTCGTTTAGCAAAGACTCCGGTAGTAAAAAAAAGGTAAGAGGCAGGAGTCCATATTTTTACCAATTACCAATTACCAATTACCAATTACCAATTACTACTGACAACTGACAAACTATGAACCTAACACCAGAAAGTAAAGTTTTAATTCAGGGATTTTGTGAATTTATTTCCGCAACCCATATTGCTCAAATGCAAGCTTATGGCACAAATTTAGTAGCTGGTGTCAAGCCTGGTTATGGTGGACAAAAAATATATAATCTACCAGTATTTGATTTAGTAGAGGAGGTTGTTGCCAAATTTGGACAGATTGACACCACAATTATTTGTGTTCAACCTTATCAAGTTTTGGATGCAGCATTAGAAGCGATCGCCTCTAATATCCCCCAAATTATCATTACTACCGCTGGCGTTCCACCACTGGACATGGTACAACTTCTTCGCAAAACAGAAGCTTGTGAGACTTTGATTATTGGACCTAATAGTCCAGGAATCATCGTTCCGGGGAAAATTCTCCTGGGTATTCAACCTAGCGAATTTTATATTCCTGGTTCTGTGGGTATTGTTAGTCGTAGTAGTACCCTCACCTACGAAGTCGCCTGGGAATTAACAAAAGCGGGTTTAGGACAATCAATTAGTGTCAGTATTGGTAGTGATGCTATTGTTGGCTCTTCATTCCTCCAATGGTTACAAATTCTCGATGAAGACGACACCACAGAAGCGATTGTTTTAATCGGACAACCTGGTGGGGGAAGCGAAGAAGCAGCAGCACAATATATTACAGAAGCAATTGACAAACCTGTAATTGCCTATATTGCCGGTAGACACGCACCACCAGCGCGAAATTGGCAACAAACAGGGACTTTAGCAACTGTAATTGGACGTTCTGCAACTTTTGGTACAGTAGAAAGTAAATTGGCTGCTTTTGAAGCCGCAAAAATTCCCGTTGCTAACAGTCCCGTTCAAATTCCTGAACTACTCAAAAAAATTATGAAATCTTAGTTCTCACAAAAAAACCGTCAACGCTATCTCCTGACGGTCTAACAGCTTACAAGTAGTCCGACAAAATAAATTTCATATTGAGGAGAGGGAACAGGAAAGCAACATAGAGATTTCTGGTAGTTTTTCACTCTCCCCCCACTTTCGAGAGTTTGCAGGGTATGTACAAGTAGGGATATGCGTGATATAGTAATGCAAAAAAATTACTTACTCCGCACGGTACTAGAAGTACAACCAGCAGCTTTAAATTGTTGAGAAATTTGATTTTTTTCTGATGCTTCAAATATATTTTCAAGTAATCCACTTAGTGATTCAACAGGTCTGGGACTACGTAAAGGAATCTCACTATTATTGCTGACAAATCTGCCATTTTTGAGCAATGCTGATCCTAAATAATAATTTCCTTCTTTGAATAGCACTTCTCCAATATTGGTTTTTATAACTCCATTAGAGAAAACACCAGTAGTTAAACGACCAGAACCTTCAGCTGTTTCAACAACACAAACACGACCCTTACTATTTGATGGATAGATATGACTAATATTTTCGTATCCCACCCACAAACCAAAGAAAGGTGCTAATTCTGGTTCTGTCTTTGACCAAGCACGTACAAAGGATTCTCTTGTGTTCTTTTCTACTTGAGTACGGCTATCTTGAAGATGTCCAGTGCCTACAGTATTGTTTTTAGTTAATCTAATAATATGTTGCTGAAGTTCTTGACGTAATTTTCTTAGTTCTGTATTTGTGGGCTGTCGAGTCTGGGCTAATACTGATAATTCATTAGCAGTCAAAGTTATTAAACTGAATCCTAAGATAAATAGTCGTAGCTTGGCTTGTCGTAAGCATCTCTTATTCATTAATTTTTCCTATTTTTATTTACGAGGGAACGTAGTTATTCACTCCCGCCCTCTAAAATTATCTAAGAGGATGTTTGAAAAGTATCAGAATTAATCGAGATCCCCCCAACCCCCCTTACAAAGGGGGGCTAAATTCCTCAAAGTCCCCCTTTTTAAGGGGGATTTAGGGGGATCTGCGGGTGTCAGATCCCACACGAAAAAGTTTTCAAACATCCTCTAAACCCTTGATCTCTCGTTAAAGATAGGGGGGAGTGTGAACAGTTACGATTAAACCATACCATACAGCTCATCTTTGGGAAAAATTTTAGTGAGGAAATAGCATCTTTGAGCAATATCCATCCCTTTTGCCAAATTATTAAGTCTTTAAAGTCATTAATATCTGACATTCCTTCTCTTAAGAGTTCCCTTCTCTCAATAGCATAACAAGTACCGAAGAACCTTTTATTTTCTTTGACATAGGTTCTTATTTATGCAGGTACTAAACTCTAGTTTTTTGTTGACTCCGTTTAATAGTTAAAATGTATTGTATTAACTGTTGTTAGTACCATTTTTTAAAGGTTAAAACAGACACTGCCTTATTAGGGAGCGATCGCTCTGGTATTGTTTTCATTCAGTTAGAGACTTCCCAGAAATAAATTATCCCAAGAAACGAACCACAGAGGCACAGAGTACACAGAGAGAGAATTTTTGCATCAGTTTTGGGACATTTTTTTATTTGGAAGTCTTTTAATATTCCTAGGGAGTGGGAATTGCCAATGTTACGGTGATGAGTGACAACTATCAATTACCAATTAGCGATCGCTGTGTTAGATTGGGCATACTTGATATATATTTTTTCCCCTGACACGGCCGCCATTATGGTAATTACAAAAAGTAAACTGGTTTTGAGTGCTACGGTGGTAACGCTTTCTACAATTGCTGTTGCCGGTTTGGGTATTCACTCAATTGGTAAGGCTTCATTTAAAGATAGTCACAAGGATTTGATAGATGAAGTATGGCAAATTATTTACTACCGATATGTAGATGGTACTTTTAATCAGGTAGATTGGCAAGCCGTACGTAAGGAATATTTAAGCAAGTCCTATACTGATGATAAATCAGCCTACAAGTCTGTCCGGGAAATGCTGAAAAAGCTAGAAGACCCCTACACCCGGTTCATGAACCCAGAAGAATTCAAAAATATGCAAGTTGATACCTCTGGAGAACTTACAGGTATTGGTATCACCATCAGTCAAGATGCAAAAACAAAACAACTGATTGTTATCGCCCCGATTGAGGATACACCCGCATTTAAAGCCGGGATTTTAGCTAAAGATGTCATTCTTGAGATTGATGGCAAAAGCACCAAAGGCATGGATACCAATGACGCAGTAGCCCTCATTCGGGGAGAATCAGGTAGCAAGGTGAAACTGACAATTTTGCGGAATGGTCAGAAAAAACAATTTAATATTCAACGAGCGCGGATTGAAATTCATCCCGTTCGCTTTTCGGAAAAGAAAACCCCAGCGGGAAATATTGGCTATATTCGCTTGAATCAATTCAGCGCCAATGCCAGCAAGGAAATGAAAAATGCTATTGAAAAGTTAGAGGCTAAAAAGGTTTCTGGTTATATTCTAGATTTACGTGGTAATCCCGGTGGACTCCTATACGCGAGTATAGAAATTGCTCAAATGTGGATAAATAAAGGCACAATTGTTTCTACTATTGACCGGCAAGGTACACAGGATAAACAAGTTGCCAATAGCACGGCTCTGACTGATAAACCTTTGATGATATTAGTAGATAAAGGTTCAGCTAGTGCTAGTGAAATTCTTTCTGGGGCATTGCAAGATAATAAACGGGCAACTTTAGTAGGAAATCAAACTTTTGGTAAGGGTCTAGTCCAGTCCGTACAACCTTTAAAATCTGGCGCTGGTTTGGCTGTAACTATTGCTAAATATCATACTCCCAGTGGGAAAGATATTAATAAACATGGTATTGATCCAGACGTGAAGGTAGAATTGACTGATGCCCAACGTCAAGATTTATGGTTAGGTGGAAAAGATAAATTAGCGACTCTTGAAGATCCCCAATTTGCTAAAGCTGTGGAATTATTGGGTAAACAATCTGCTGAAAATACCAAGACAATTAGGAAAAATTAATTGATTAAGTAGGTTGGCGTTGAAAATTGTCGTTATAAGTAGTGAGACAGAATTAATTACACAATGTCATTGCGTTAGCGTTTCTTTTGTTGCCTGATATTATAGCGATCGCATCGAATCATCGCACATATAGGTGATAAATCAATGCGATCGCTAATTATTTAGGCGTTGCTGATTATAGGGTATGAATTTTAGTCTCACGCAAAGGCGCAAAGACGCAAAGGTTTGAGTTTTAAAGGTTCAATTTGGGAATTTCATACCTCAATTTAGCAACGCCTTACAGCAGATTGCAGATTAATGAGGTATAGGATCTAAATTCACAGCCAGCCAGTTTTATTCCTGACTCCTGACTCCTGCTGTATTATTTCTACCGCCGTTGTGAATTGTTAAATCGGTATTCAGTCCCAACTTTAAGCTGATTGCCATTATAGCGGGGAGTCATTAACAAAGAAGAATCGTAGGGATTGGGTAAATCAGGTGTCCGCAGATAGGGATCATTTAATGTTTGTTGAGCCATAGCATCAAGATAAAGTGTATTTACCAACTCAGCATCTTTAGCGATTTCATTGTCAGTAAAAGTAGTACCAAATTTTTTCCCAGGTCCAATTAAAGCATCTACTTTACGTTTGAAACTGCCATTGTCATAAAAATTGGGATCATGGCGAAAATAAGCTCGTTCAAACATACTACTGGTTGTTTCAGTCTCAGCTTTAGCAACTGAAGGCAAGAAAAAATTGGTAGCGAGAAGTACCAGTACCCCACTCAAAACTGGAAATTTTATCCCCATATTATCAACTCCTCTATGTTTGGGTGAATCTTCTATTGATACTCAATTTGAAAACTCTCTTGAGTTTAAACTTTGGTGTAACACAACTTTTATTTTAATTGTTTGTAATGTCTTACAGGAGGAGTTCAGGAGGTAGGGGCGCAGGGCCTGCGCCCATTCAGGAGTTCAGGAGGAAGAAAGAAGGAAGAAGGAAGAAGGAAGAAGGAGGAAGGAAGAAGGAGGAAGGAAGAAGGAGGAAGGAAGAAGGAGGAAGGAAGAAGGAGGAAGGAAGAAGGAGGAAGGAAGAAGGAGGAAGGAAGAAGGAGGAAGGAAGAAGGAGAAAGGAAGAAGGAGGAAGGAAGAAGGAAAAAATTTCTCCCCCACTCCCCCCACTCCCCCCACTCCTTCTAATCTCACCCTTTCCGACCGGCAAAGGAAAAAATTCACAGAAATTTAACAATGTGTACCAATAATTTGGTAACTTAATACATAGTTTGCAACAATTAGGGAAAAATTACGTTGAGTTACCATCCAGATGCCATTGCCGCCCACGGTGGAGAGTTAATTAACCGGGTTGCTTCCTCAGCACAAAGAGAACTATTTCTCTCCAAAGCTGACTTTTTACCGCGTGTGGAACTTGATGAGCGAGCAGTTTCCGATTTAGAAATGATTGCCATTGGTGGTTTTAGTCCTTTGACTGGTTTCATGAACCAAGCAGACTATAACCGAGTCGTTACAGAAATGCGGTTAGCTAACGGTATTGTCTGGTCAATTCCTATTACACTGTCTGTAACAGAAGAAGTAGCAGCCCCTCTACAAAAAGGCGGTTTAGTGCGTCTGGATAATCCCAGAGGCGAGTTTATTGGGGTATTAGAACTAACTGAAAAGTATACCTACGACAAACAACAGGAAGCCATCAATGTTTATCGCACTGATGATCTTAAACATCCTGGGGTGCAGGTAGTTTATAACCAAGGTTCTATCAACCTAGCAGGTGATATTTGGTTATTACAACGTGACTCTCATCCCCATTTTCCCAGCTACCAAATTGACCCTGCTGCGTCACGGGAAATGTTTCGAGAAAAAGGCTGGAAAACAATTGTGGGTTTCCAAACTCGCAATCCTATCCACCGCGCCCATGAATATATTCAAAAATGCGCTTTAGAAACTGTAGATGGTCTATTTTTGCATCCATTGGTAGGGGCAACTAAGGAGGATGACATCGCCGCTGATGTGCGGATGCGTTGTTATGAAATTTTACTAGAACACTATTACCCTGTAGATAGAGTAATTTTGGCAATTAACCCAGCAGCGATGCGCTATGCAGGTCCAAGGGAAGCCATTTTCCATGCTTTAGTGCGGAAAAATTACGGCTGTACACATTTTATCGTCGGACGTGATCATGCTGGTGTGGGTGACTACTACGGCACTTATGACGCTCAGTATATCTTCGATGAATTTGCCCATGAAGAGTTGGGAATCGTGCCAATGAAGTTTGAACACGCTTTCTATTGCAAACGCACCAAACAAATGGCCACAACTAAAACCAGTCCTAGTAGTCCAGAGGAACGAGTTCATCTGTCGGGAACAAAGGTGCGGGAAATGTTACGTCGAGGTGAATTACCACCACCAGAATTTTCTCGTCCAGAAGTAGCGGCTGAGTTAACCCGGGCTATGAAAATTTCTCCTGTATTAGTTTAGATTCAGATCAAAAACTTTACTTGTAAAAATAAAGTGTGGATGGATGACTAATCCCCAGGATCTTCTGGTAAGATATTGAGTATCTTGACCATCAATGCCATAAGCGAAAACCAAGCTAATAGGCATATGTCGCAAGCAAAAGATTTGGGTCTTGGGGATCAGGACTCCTGCCCTTGGAGGGAATGTAAGTCCAATAGAACTACGAAGTTATAGAGGCTACTCCCGATGAATTGGGAAGCTCCGTCCGTCTTAAGGCGGAGTAATTCACGCTATAAGCTAACGGGCTGGAGTCTGATTGCTAATTATGAAACGGCGTAGGTTTTTACAACAAATTAGCGGCTTACTAGCAGCATTGGGGTTAGCTGAGACTGAGTGGTTGAGTTTGGGAAATCCCTATTACCAAGCTTTAGCACAATCTCACCAGCGGAAGTTAGCATTATTAATAGGCATTAATCAATATCCACAAAGTCCTGCCCTGGGGGGTTGTCTAACTGATGTGGAATTGCAAACAGAACTGTTAATTAATCGTTGTGGTTTTGCCGCAGCGGATATTCTAACTTTAACTGATGAACAAGCTAGTAAAGATTTTATTAAAGCGGCTTTTTTAGATCATTTGGGTAAGCAAGCGAAATCTGGAGATGTGGTGATTTTCCATTTTTCTGGCTATGGGACTTGTGTTAATTTGGGGACGGGAATATTAGCAAATGCCATAGTTCCTGTTGATGAGAATAATTTATTAGGCACAAAATCGAGAAACTATTTATTGATAGAAACTCTGTTATTATTATTGCGATCGCTCCCTACAAATCAAGTTACGGCAATATTAGATACCAGTTACAATCATGCTCCTAAATTAAAACCCAATGGTTTACGAGTGCGGACCCGACCAGAATCATCAGCAGCAATTTTACAAATACAAGAATTAGAGTTTTTATCCCAACTGAAAAATCGGCAATTAGCTAATTATCATCCTCTAATTATCAACGCTACCGCAGCACCAAATCAACAGGCAGGAGAATTTATTTTCTCTAATGGCACTGCGGGATTATTAACTTATGCTTTAACTCAATATTTGTGGGAAACTACCCCAGCTAAAACAATTTCGGTTTTTCTTTCTGGTGTTGCTACTTCCATGTATCAGTTGGGTGGAAAACAACAACCAAGTCTATTAAATGAGTCAAAAAAATTTCAAAATGCTTTAATTATTGATTATTTTCCGATTGATAACTTGAGAAGTATTGGTGTGATTCAATCCGTAGAAGAAGATGGCAAAATATTCAAATTATGGTTGGGGGGATTACCTCTCCACGTTCTCACTAATTATGGCGTAAATTCTCGGTTAATTTTGCAGACAGGGGCAGAGTTAACTATTAAATCACGAAGTGGGTTAGTAGCTAAAGCTCAATTAACAAATAGGGAGATTACCAATCTCCCCCAAGTTGGGCAAATAGTCCAAGAAAGTATACGCATATTACCCCGTAATATTTTTGTGAATGTGGCGTTAGATGAGCATTTGGAAAGAATTGAAGTGGTAGATGCTACTAGCGTTTTTTCAGGAATTAGCCGAATTGCTAATATTATTACCACACAAGAAACCGCTGATTATGTATTTGGTAAAGTTGCCCAAGTTCCTAGCCGTTATGGTCTTTTTTACCTGGGTGGTGAACCAATTATTAATACTATCGGGGAAGTTGGGGAAGCGGTGAAGGTGGCAGTACAGCGATTAACACCGCAATTTTCGACTTTGTTGGCATCAAAGTTGTGGCAGTTGACAGAAAATCAAGGTTCTTCCCGTTTACCTGTGAGGGCGACTTTAGAGGTTGTTAATAGTGTTGTCCCCCGCGTGTTTATGGTGCGGGACACTTTGGGAACTGCTAGTCAGGATAAGATTTTGCAACCACCTGACTATGAGGGAACTGCTATGCCGACAATTCCTCTGGGTAGTCGCTTGCAATATAAGGTTGAAAATTTGAGCGATCGCCCTATATACTTAATTTTAGTGGGTTTAAATAATAATCAAAATGCCTTTGCTTTTTATCCTTGGGAAGTTTTTCCAGAAACAGAAATTCCTCCCACTAAACCCCAACTAATAGAAATTCTCATTCCTCCAGGTCAAACTATGAAAATACCAGATAATCAATCTGTCTCTGGTTGGTTATTACCCACACGTTATACTTTTTGTGAACACCAAATTATTCTGAGTACCGCACCGTTTCAGGAAACTCTCGCGGCATTGGCTACTACCAAATATTCTACCACAGATCAACAGGCTATTAGTCCTGTAGTCAATCCTTTGGAAGTTGCCCAAGCTATATTACAAGATTTACATAATGCTAGTAAAGTGAAAACTGATATGAATATTACTACCAATGATGCCTATATTTTGGCTGTTAATAATTGGGCGAGTTTGAACTTTAGTTTTCAAGTTGTTTAGAGGATGTTTGAAAAGTATCAGAATTAATCGAGATCCCCCCAACCCCCCTTACAAAAGGGGGCTAAATTCCTCAAAGTCCCCCTTTTCAAGGGGGATTTAGGGGGATCTGCGGGTGTCAGATACCACACGAAAAAGTTTTCAAACAACCTCTTAGAAAGTCAGGATGTAGGGGCGCAGGGCCTGCGCCCATTCAGGAGTTTAGAATAAAGAATATTTTTCTTTTATCTTCTCTGCTATATCAAGTTTTCTGTAGCCTGAATCCTTACTTTAGAAATGCAAATATCTAAACTTCGTTAATTGTCACTTGATTTTGGATTTGGAATTGCCTAATTGTTTTAATCTAAAATCTAAAATCTAAAATTCCCAGTCATATCCATCACAAGCTATACTAAAATTTAATCTATTATTTATGTTTCCTATGGTTGTAAGTGCTTCGACCACCAAAATCACTTGGGAACTCTTACCCGAAGACTTCGTTTTAGACGATGAACCTGTGGATAATGTCAATCAACCCAGTCTGGCAGCAGCACTCACGGAAAGCCTAGAACTTGCTGGCAAACTTCCAGAAACTGCCCTTGCTACCACCAATTACGGCATCTGCGCCACAGTTAATGGCAAATTTGTCATCAAAGCCCCTGACTGGGCTTACGTGCCGCAAATTACAGTGCCTAGAGAACAAATCCAACGCAGTTACACCCCCCACAAACAGGGACAAATTCCTGCGGTGGTAATGGAATTTCTTTCTGATCCAGATGGTAGTGAATATTCTAATAAACACACCTATCCTCCTGGAAAATGGTTTTATTATGAACAAGTTTTACAAGTTCCTAACTACATCATTTTTCAACCAGATATTGGTGAATTAGAAATATATCACTTGCATGAACATGGACACTATAAATTGCGTTCCTCAGATGAAAATAACCGTTACTGGTTAACTGAAATGGAATTATTTATTGGTGTTTGGCAAGGAAAACGCGAAAACCGTCAAGGTTATTGGTTACGCTGGTGGGATCAAGATGGTAATTTGCTACTTTGGGGTTCTGAGTTAGTGCAACAAGAACGACTTGCTAAAGAAACTGCCTTAAAACGTTTGGAAGAGTTAGAAAAACGCCTTCGAGATGCTGGCATTTCTGACTAACTTTTATTCAGATCCCGGACTTCTTTAAGAAGTCGGGGATCTTTGCTTTTACCTTTCGTGATAATTCCCTTGTCATAACGACAATTTTTAACGCCAACCTACTTAATCAAACTGTTATTAATTCTCTATGTTGAACTTAGCTAATATTCAAACCCTAGCTCAACAATACAGTCCCCAGGAACTTTTTGCAGCTTTGGTGTGGCAACGTCGCTTTAATGAGTTTAATGGGGAGGAGGTTGTTAGGGATCTTAGCCAACATTCTCATCTATGGGCAAGTTTTCTGTTTACGAAACCAATTTTTGCAGCAGATGAAAATGGTTTAAGTTTTGGTGGTTTGGTAGATACTTTATTGGCAATGGCAAATTATCGCCCGATGCCAGAATCGAGTATAATCCACTTTGTAGCTTATCCTGGGGATACCCTCTACATTTTGACAGAAAACCAAGATACTATCGTGTCTCAGCTTTTGGATTTGGGTAAAAAGTGGCGTGTAGATTCAGTGGATATTACTGATGGTAATAATGAAGAGTATGGTTTGCGACTTAGGCGACAGTTACGAATGAGATTGGAAGCAGGTTTGGAAGGTGAGTCGCTTTGGCAACAGCGAGATGCTGTAGTTATTACTTATTGGTGGGATTAATGATTAAAAAAATGTCAATCTCCATCCTATAAATCCTTTAATCCTGGAAATCCTGATTCTGACCAAATCAGGAAAATGTTAAGATTGATGTATCGCTTTTCTGGAGTTATGGAGAATGCGATCGCCAGCGTCAATTCCAATTATACCGTAGAGGTCGTTACGTTGAATTTAACTTAGTCTATGACCGGGGAACAATATTTGGTTTACAAACCAATGGTAGAGCAGAATCTATTTTAGGAGCATTATCCATCCAAGGCAGACCGATTTTTTGGGTAGCTGGACATCGCTTACATCATGCCCACACAGAAGATGAAGAGAAAGATCCCTACTCAGCGCGGCGGGGATTTTGGTAGACCTGCTGATATGAGATTTTTATCAGTCCACGCAGGTGGACTTTGTTTGTGTAATAGAGTAAAATTCAGTTATACCCTCAGTCAGAAAAGAGGTGTAACTCAATGACAAGTATCAAAACAGCTATTTCAATTGAAGAATCACTGTATGAAGAAGTAACCGCTTTAGCAAATGCAATGAAAATTCCTCGCAGTAAATTATTTGCTCTAGCAATGGAAGAATTTTTGCGTCGTAAAAAACATCGCCAATTAGTAGAAAGTGTTAATGAAGCTTATGCAGATGATCTAGATGAATCAGAACAAATAATGTTAGCAGCAATGCGACATCATCAAGGACAATTAAAAGAAAAAGAATGGTAATTAAGCAAGGTGATATTTATTGGATTGATTTGGGAGAACCAATAGGCTCAGAACCAGCTTATATCCGTCCTTATGTAGTCATCCAAAATGATTTACTCAATAGTTCTCAAATTAGAACAGTCATAGTTTGTGCATTAACTTCTAATTTGCGACGAGCTAAGGCAATGGGTAATGTTTTACTAGAGTTAGGAGAAGCTAATCTTGATAGACAAAGTGTAGTAAATGTATCACAGATTTTTACAGTAGATAAAGCTTTATTAACTGAAAAAATTGGTAAGCTATCTCAAGAAAGAATTAGACAAATTTTAGCAGGATTAGCAATAGTCACAGAACCACAAGAAATAGATTTTGATGAATAAAAGCTGCATTTTATTTTTACCCTCATCCCCAATCCCCTATTCCCTTACAAATACTTCTCCAACAACAAAGCCAGCTTCTCCTTCGTTGCTGCTGGTGCATTTGCTAAATTCGTCAAAATCGCATACTTCAAAGCCGAATGCGCCTCACTAGCAGGGGGATTTGCACTTAACCGCTTCACAGTTTCTTGAATTACCTTTTGTGCATTCGCCGCATTCTTGTGTAAATTCCCAATCACCATTTCCACCGTCACGCTATCATGATCGGGATGCCAAGAATCATAATCCGTCACCAGCGCCAAGGTTGCATAAGCGATTTCCGCTTCCCTGGCTAACTTTGCTTCGGGTAAATTTGTCATCCCGATTACCGTAGCATCCCAACTCCGATAGAGATGAGATTCAGCCTTAGTGGAAAAAGCCGGTCCTTCCATACATACGTAAGTACCACCATCATGTAACGTAACATCTGGTAAATTTAAAGAAGCGATCGCCTCCCCCAAAATCCCAGCCAAATTCTGGCAAATCGGCTCACCAAAGGCAATATGCGCCACAATTCCCTCACCAAAGAAGGTAGAAATACTATTCTTGGTTCGATCAATAAACTGATCAGGAATTACCATATCTAGGGGTTTAGCTTCAGCCTTCAAAGAACCCACAGCGCTCGCAGAGATTAAGTATTCTACACCCAATTGCTTCATCGCGTAAATATTAGCCCGAAATGGCAACTCAGAAGGTAACAACGTATGATTACGACCATGACGCGCTAAAAATGCCACGCGAGTTTCCTCTAAAGTTCCGATAATAATCGCATCCGACGGTGAACCAAAAGGGGTAGAAATCTCTATTTCTTCCACATCTTTCAGTGCTTCCATCTTATATAACCCGCTTCCACCAATGATTCCAATTCTAGCTATCGTCATAAACTATCCACTTTCTTATTAATTGAACTAACAAGTAATTTTACCTAAAAACTGTCCCTTGATAAATGCACAAAATTCACAGATAAGTAGGTTGGCGTTGAAAATTGTCGTTATAGCAAGGCAATAGGCAAGAAGTTTTCAGCGATTTTACGTTTCTTTACAGAGTTCGCTTTTATTGTGTTCACCTACTTACTAATTTGTGAGAAATCCGGGTATAAGGACACGAATATAAAAATCTCCGAATTTTTCAAAAAATTAGGGATATTTAACTTATTTTAGATAAATTAATAAATTTAACCCAGGAATTGTCCGCGAAAGCGTCCAACCCGCTAAAATAATGTAAAGTAACCCTAAACTCCACTGATACCAAGCCAAAATAGAAATAATTCCTGGTAAATGTTCATCACGTAACCGAATATCATTAAATCCTAATCTTACCAAATTATTCAAACTAAAATCATAATAATTCAGCCAATTCCAACGCCTATCCCATAATAGCGGCATATATCTTTCCCGAAAACTGGGATTTCTAGGAATCACGGGTAATCTCCCAATTAATAATCTTAGCTGTCTTAATGTTCCATCTTCTCGAAAATAAGAAACATCCATTAAATCATGATAACGCCCTTGTTTATAAAGTCGCCACAATAAAATCCCCGGTAGGGGAAAAATAATCATAAATAAACACAATAAAGTTAACCAAGGACTACCAGAATTCCGAAAAATTGCCAATAAACTACCAGATATTGAACCAATAAAACTCAATAATATACAAACAGTTTCATAAGATCTAGGAATAATTGCTACAGGAGACAACCGACGACAACGATCAACTAACCAAAATAATACACCAAAACAGGAAATAACTACACCACCCACACCAAATACTAACCAAAAATTTGTCCCATAACCACTTAACAACAATAATAAACTCAATAACAACCAATTTAAAGATTTAACTAACCACCCACTAAAAACTAGAGGTTCAGTAGCAACAATTCTCTCCCTTAACTGATTATATATTTCCAAATCCACATCAGGTAAAACTAGTAACTCGCTAATATTCCGAAAATGTTTAATTTGACGATATTGATTAATTTCAGCCGATTGAGTTGCAGAAAAACCTAAATTTATTAACCTATTCACAGCAGCAGTATTAATATTGATAGCTACCAACTGATGACTTAATTCAATTAATCTTAACCGTTGTTTCGTATATTCCAACTGATTTGCATCACTAACCTGCTGTTGTAACCGGAAATTTTGACTTAAATTCCGCAAAATATTTTGATTACCTCGTAATCTTAGCACAATCAACTTTTTACCAATTTCGCCAACATTACCTAAAATTTTTGCTTGATTAGAATTAAAAACCAATCCAGAAACATTTAAAAATGCGGTTTCTGCAAACTTGACATCACTAAAATCAGCTTGATTGAGAATACTTGCACTCTGCAAATCTACAGATTCATTAAACTCAGATTCTCTAAAAATTAGAGCTTGTTTAAAAATAGCATCTTTCATTAATAAAGATTGATGAAAATTCACCTGATTAAAATTAACTTGATTATTAAAAATAGCACTAGAAAAATCAGCTTTTTCTTGCCAATAACTACTATTAAACCTAACTACTTGTTGAAATTTTCCTTGATTAAATTTTACATCATCACAAAATACATCACCTTGAAAATTAGCAGCATCTAGAAATTTAATATTTTGAAAGTTGGCTTTCTCAAAGAAAATGCTACCTTCAAAACTACTCAGGGCGTGAAAAATAGCCCCACTAAAACTCACAGTTCTACCAAATCTGGATTCGTCCCAATTAGTAGGTTTTAAAAAATTTGCCCCTTGAGCATTTACAGGTTGGAGAAAGAACGTATTCGGGAATTTTACTTCCCCATTAAAACGACTTCCTACCATGATTAAAGCCCCACGAAATACAGCAATACTACTAGAGTTATTGGACTGATTGTTCAACAAAGATTTACAATCTTTAGCATTAGGAAAAGCTCTTGCTAAAGATTGCAAACATATTGAACGTAAACTTTCTAACTGTTGCTGTTCTGTATGTGTGAAAATTTGGGCTATTCCTTGAGCATAAAGAGGAGTTCGTAAACCCAAATCACTGCCATAAAAATCACCTTCAATTACAGAATTACTCAAATCTAAACCCAAAGCTGTCGCCCCAGTTTTTTGTAATTCTTTTCTGAGTAATTGATAAAAATTATCCCGAAAAATAGCATTTTCTGGACGTAAATCAATCACCATTTTTTTTAAATCTACAGTTAAATTACCATCTCGTAAAATTGGTGTTTTAACTCGTTCTTGTAATAATTCCCAAGTTAAAGTGATAGGTTCATTAGGAACTGCAAAAGTAGGAATAGGAAGTAAAAATATAGCAAATATACAAACAAAACTTATGATTGCGGACTTAGATATGATGATTTTTCCTAATTCCGCAGATAATAAGTTGATTTTTTTAATCGTGTTTTTTATTTGCCAAATGTGAGAAAAATCCCATTTTTGTAAATAGCTAAAGTGACAAAATAATCTCAACAAATTCTCTACTTAATGATTAATTCAATAAAACAACCTTACCCAGGACAGAACCAGTTTCCACTAAAGCGTGTGCTTTTGCTGCTGAGGCTAAAGGGAAGGTCTGACTAACTTCGATTTTTAACTTACCTTCATCTATCCAATTAGCACATTCTTGTAAAATATCCCCATGATGTGTTAACGATTCCATATTTTCTAACAACAACGGTGTTAGCATTAGTTCTAAACCAATGCGGAGATTTCTGTTTCTAGCAACTTTCCAAACAGTGTTAGCTTTTGGTTCTAGAATAGTCACAATATCGCCATAAAGTCGCACTGCGGGAAAAGATTTTTCCAAGGTATCACCACCCACAGTATCAAAAACTAAATCTGCGCCTTCACCATTAGTCCAATCTAATACAGATGCGACAAAATCAGTTTCTTTGTAAAAAATCACCTTATCAGCACCAAGTTGAGTGACAAAATTAGCCTTTTCTCGTGAACTCACCGTAGTCGCTACTTCAGCACCTTTGAGTTTAGCCAACTGAATAGCCACATGACCAACACCACCCGCACCAGCATGAACTAATACCTTTTCTCCTGGTTCAAGTCTTCCCCGTTCATATAAAGCTTCCCAAGCAGTAATTAAAACCAGAGGTGCTGCTGCTGCTTCTGCAAAAGAAACAGATTTGGGTTTCAATGCCACACATCTTTCATCAACAATGATATATTCAGCATAATTTCCTGGACTTGCACCCAAACCACCATAGCAAAAATATACTTCATCACCAACGCCAAATTTTTGGACATCATTACCCACAGCTTCTACTATACCTGCACCATCACATCCTAAAATAGTTGGCATTTGTTCCGGGAAAAATGTCCCCCGCTGACGTAATTTAGTATCAATGGGATTAACACCGGCAGCGAAAATTTTTACTAGAATTTCTTTATTTGTTGGTATAGGTTGAGGAACTTCTTGTAGTTCTAAAACTTCTGGTTTACCTACTGCGGTCATTAATATTGCTTTCATGATTTTTCTCCTAGATACACTTATTTAAGTTTACCTAAAAATATCCCCATAACTTCCTAATTTTTCAGGAAAATATGGGGAGAAAATATCCGAAATCTCTCACAAAATGGTTTTAATTTTGAGGAGAAGAATTATTTGTTCCTGGTGTTAGAGGTGTTTGAGGTAAAGTACCAGAATTAATTCCGTTTCCAGGCGTGGGTAAGGGATTAGGGTTAATCGGTGGTAAAGACCTCAAATTTTCCGGTGAGTTAATTTCTGGGTTGGTGGGATTATTCGGTATGGGAGGAGTAGGGAAATTGGGTAAATTTGTCAATGGTTGAGATGAACCGGGGATAATTCCCAAAGATACACGATTCCCTCCTACTCTTCTCAGCAAGTCTAAGGTTTGAATTACGTCGTTATAAGTAGCTGTCCGTGACGCATTCAATACTAAAATCCCGTCTGGATTTGTTTGGATGTATTGTTTTAAACGTGATTCTAATTCCTCCTGTTTCACAGGTTCTTTTTCGATGTAAGTTAATCCAATAGCATCAATTGTTACAGGTAATATTTTACTTTTAATCTGGGAATTAGCAGCAGAATTTTCGCCTGTACTAGCTTTGGGTAAGTCAACATTAATTGCTTGTTGACGGGTAAATTGTAAAGCTGCCAATAGAAAGAATGTCAGAATACAAAAAACAACATCAATTAGGGGGATAATTTGAATCTGAAGGTCTTCACCGGGGGTCTCTAGCTTAACTTTCATCTTCTGGTTTTTCTCCAAAGTTCAAATTGGCATCATCAACCTTGTTATCGGGCAAATTTGCTGAATTGACAAGGTTTAAATCGTAATTATCAATTGGCTCATTTGGTCTATTTTCTGGGTCTTGAATAAATGTTTTTGATTCTAGCTGAGAAGATGAATCGAAATTTGTAGAGGTGCGTTTTGATAATCTGCCCGTGTTAATTATTTTAGGTTCGGGAGGATATTGACGGTAAAGCAGTTCCAATTCATTGCCGGCTTTGTTGAAAATCTTAACTTGGTTAACAACAAAACTTTGAAATAAGCGGTAGAATACTAAACTGGCGATCGCTACTATTAATCCGGCTGCTGTACTAATTAACGATTCCCCAATCCCTGTGGTGACACCGGCTGTAGATTCAGTTCCCAAATCACCAATACGAATTGCACCTAAAGAACGAATCAAACCTAAAACTGTCCCCAATAATCCTAACAGTGGTGAAAGGGCAATCACAGCTTCTAAAAGTTTTTCACCCCGACGCATTCCCGCTATTTCGTCGGCTGCTGTGGATTCTAGGGCTAATCTAAAGGTTTCTGGATCGTTTTTTTGCAAGCTTAAGGGTGCGTATAAAAACCTGCCAACGGGCTGTTTTATAGCTTGTTCAGCCATTGCTTCAGCGATTCCCCAATCCTCACCAGCAGCATCTATAACCCGATTGACTATTTCTTTTTCCTGGGCAAGAATCCGTAACCAGAACCATAGACGTTCAAAAATCACACTTAGTGATAGGACTGACAAAACTAGCAAAGGCCACATAGCAGGCCCGCCCTTCTTAAACAAATCTAAAATATCCACTGTGTAGGTTTCCTCTCTCCATTCCGAGTAGTCAAGGCATTTTCATTTTAAAGAGTTTTGCATTACTCACAAACTTTTCTGATTAATTACTAAGGAGTAACATCTTCTATACACAATATGGCGGTTATTCCCACCGGGAGTTTAGATGATTATTTGCCAAAATAAAAAAATCACTGGAGGTTAAGAATGAACTTCTCAATTCAATCCCTGTATACATGGTATCGGAACACACTACGCAATCCTAAATACCGTTGGTGGATAATTATCGGCACAGTAGCCTATTTAATTAGCCCTTTAGATATTTCTCCAGATTTTATTCCCATTATTGGTCAAATTGACGATGTTTTACTGTTGAGTTTATTCGTTTCCGAAGTTTCTTCCTTAGTTCTTGACGGTTGGAAGGCAAAAAAAGGGACTGTAGAAAATAGTACCACCAATCCGGCTAATCATGCCGCTGCCGCTGGCGAAACTGTGGATGTTGATTCTATCCCTGTTAAGTAGGGTTTGCTGAATAAGTTGTCTGTGAGGGCAGGGAACAGGGAACTCTTAACTGGGAATAGGGAACAGTTTTATACTAAACACGGGTGAGATTTAAACTTTTGCTAGATGACAAAGAACCCAGATGTGTAGGGGTAAAGCAAGAGCTTCATTGGTGTCAACTTAAGCTCAAATCCCTACCACATCTTGTTCCTAGTCTCTGACTAGGAATGCAGTTGATGAGGCTCTGCCTCTAATATTATTGAAGGCAGAGCCTTCTAGAATTCATTCCCAGTCTCTGACTGGGAATGAGATGAAACAGGATCATTTATTTTGTGGCTTACTCTAACAATTATTAACATATCTAAGTAGGTGAACACAATAAAACCAAACTGTGTAAAGAAACGTAAAATCGCCCAAACTCTCTTCACTCTTGCCTCTTGCCTCTTGCCTTTTGCCTTGCCATAACGACAATTTTCAACGCCAACCTACTTAAAAACAATGAGATAGATACCTAAATTGGGTTAAAAAATGGGATCTGGCGTTACTTTCTGTGGTACTTGAGCTTTTCTCAACTAAAACAACTCTCTATCTTGTTTTTCCGTCAGGAATATCCTTAATTTTGCCCCCATATTAACATAATCTTTAGATAGGTTTTTCCGTATTTACCCTTACAATTAAAAATAAAACATGACTAATTTACCCAAAGGATTAATTGTTTCCTGTCAAGCGCCTATAAGTTCTCCATTACATGATCCTTATATAATTTCTGCAATGGCACAAGCAGCAGTGAATAATGGGGCTGTAGCTGTAAGAATTGACACGCCCAGTCACATTCAATCCGTGCGGGAAAAAGTCCAAGTTCCGATTATTGGACTTTGGAAACAAGTAATAACTGGTTCTGATGTTTATATTACACCACAATTTCATCATGCTGTGGCTGTATCTGAAGCAGGTGCAGATATTATTGCCATAGATGCTACTACTAGATATCGCCCCGGTAATGAAAAGTTGGCAGATATTATTACTCTAATTCATCAGCAGTTAAATAAGCCAGTTATGGCAGATGTAGATACTTACGAGGCTGCACAATTAGCTGTTAATGCCGGTGCGGATATTGTGGGAACTACTCTTTTTGGCTACACAACAGCAACTCAAAACTTTTCTCCTCCTGGTTGGGAATTACTCACCCAAATCGTAGAAAATCTGGATACTTTTGTGATTTGTGAAGGTGGTGTTTCTTCCCCAGAAATGGCTAGAAAAGCTTTGGATTTAGGCGCTAATGCTGTTGTTGTTGGTGGGGCAATTACTGGAATTGATTTGTTAGTTAAAGCTTATATAGCGGTTCTTGGCTGAGTGAAAGACAATAACCCCACCCCCAACCCCTCCCCGCAAGCAAGGAGGGGGCTTATGATGTATCTTATTCAAGTGCATACCGCTAAGTAGTGAGACAGAATTAATTACACAATGTCATTGGGAATGGAACGAAGTGAAATGAAGCAATCGCAAGGGTTGTGATTGCTTCCCTTCGCTCGCAATGACTGTAAATTATTTTTGTCCAATTACTTATATCAGGGGAGTCTTGATTAAAGAATCTCAGTGTCTTTAGACCTGAGAGGTTGTTTGAAAACTTTTTCGTGTGGGATCTGACACCCGCAGATCCCCCTAAATCCCCCTTAAAAAGGGGGACTTTAAGGAATTTAGCCCCCCTTTGTAAGGGGGGTTGGGGGGATCTCGATTAATTCTGATACTTTTCAAACATCCTCTGAGAGTGTCAATCCATTAAGAGTAATTGCGAAGGTTCTAATTGCACATACCAGGGAAAAGGTTGATTTTGAATATTTTCCCATTTTTCTTTATATATTTCTCCTTGTAAGTGATAATCATGGGGATGATTACCAAAAGAATGTAGTTTGAGAAATACTGTCATGCGGTGAGGTGTTTCACTGGTACGCACTAAATAACAGGGAAAGGTGTTTACTTTTTGCGGATCTTTAGTGAAAATTAAATGATGAGCGCGAATACCAACATGAGATAATCCTGAAGGCATTTTTTCTCTGACTTGGAGAGTACAATCCCAATCAATTGCTTCTATTTGTTGAGGAGATAAAATACTAGCACGGGAAAAGTTTTTACAACCTGTAAGTTGGGCGACATTTATACTCGCAGGATGTTGAAAAATCTCATATTTAGAACCATGATGTGCTTCTTTTCCCTGTTCTAATACTAATAGATTGGGACATAGGCGATAGGCTTCTTCCATATTATGAGTAACAAATAAAGTTACTCCAGAATAATCATCCAGAATTTCTGTAACTTGTTGTTCTAATTGACTGCGAAGATGGGTATCTAAAGCGGAAAATGGTTCATCTAAAAGTAGTGCTTCTGGTTTGCTTGCTAAAGCCCTAGCTAATGCTACCCGTTGCTGTTGTCCCCCGGAAAGTTGGTGCGGATAGCGATCGCCAAATCCTTGTAATTGCATGGTTATTAACTGCTTTTCTACCTCTTTCTTAATATTTACAGATTTGGGTATGCCAAAAGCGATATTTTCCGCCACAGTAATATGTGGAAATAGGGCATAGTTTTGGAATAAAAAACCAATTCGGCGTTGATGAATGGGTAGATCAATTTTCTTTTCTGAGTCAAATAATACCCGATTATTTAAAACTATTTGTCCTTTATTTGGTGTTTCTATGCCGGCAATACAACGCAAAATCATACTTTTTCCTGCCCCAGAACCTCCCAATAATCCCAATGGTTGATTATCAGTATTTAAGGTAACTTGAAGATGAAAATTAGCTAGTCTTTTTTCAATATCTAAAAATAAGCTGTTTGAAGAATAATCTTTTAATAGAAAGGAAGATTTATTTGCTAATTCTATTTTATTTCCAGATGGTTTGGTTAATCTTGATTGATATGAAAGTTCTTGCCAAAAATTAGCTAAAATAATCCCTGAGAGGGAAATGATCATCATGGTAATTGACCAAAACCAAGCTTCATTCATTGCCCCAGCTTCCACTGCGAAATATATCGCCATTGGGATAGTTTGCGTTTGTCCAGGAATATTTCCTGCTAACATCAAAGTTGCCCCAAATTCACCTAAAGCCCGCGCAAATGCTAAGGTGGTGGCAGCAATAATCCCCGGAAATGCTAGGGGTAAACTAATGCGCCAAAAAATTGTCAATTCCTTCGCACCTAATGTTCTGGCTACGCGCAGTAAATTGGTATCAATTTGACTGAAAGCTGCTAATGCAGTTTTATACATCAATGGGAATGAAACTACTATAGCAGCGATCGCCCCACCATACCAAGTAAATATAACTGTCGTATTGAAGGGTTCTAGTAGTTTACCCACTGGACCATTTTTCCCAAAGAATATCAGCAGTAAAAACCCAACCACAGTGGGGGGTAAAATCAACGGTGCGACAAATATCCCCTCAATTAAGGATTTACCTTTACCACGATATCCCAACATCCAATAAGCAGCAAATATACCCAAAAAGAAAGTGATAAATGTTGCTAATAAAGCCGTTTTTAACGATATCCAAAGCGGTGATAAATCCTGTGGCATAGTTTTAATAAAGATGTTTGTTACTTAATTAACTCAATTATGACTAAGGCAGAATAAATCCATATTTTTTGAATACAGCTTTAGCTTGATTGCTAGATAAAAATTGGGAAAATTCTTTAGCAGTATCAACATTTTTGCTACGTTTAACAACTGCTAAGGGATAAATAATGGGAGAGTGGTATTTTTCATCGGCTGTAACTACAACTTTGACTTTATCAGAGATTTTGGCATCAGTTATATAAACTAACCCTGCATCAACATTACCAGTTTCTACAGATGCTAAAACCTGACGCACGTTATTTGCAAAAACCAATTTTGATTTAATTTCTGACCAAATTTTTAACTTTTCTAATACTTGTTGTCCATATTGTCCTGCGGGTACAGTTCTGGGTTCACCAATAGCAATTTTTTTGACTTTGGCATCTTTAAGATTGTAGAAACTAGTGATACCAACGGCATTTTTAGGGACTACCAAAACTAATTTATTTTTAGCAATGATATTCCGAGTTCCTGCCACTAAAAGTCCTTTTTGTTCTAAAGCATCTATTTGTTTTTTTGCCGCAGATATAAAAATATCCGCTGGCGCACCTTGTTCTATTTGCTGCTGTAATGCACCGGAACTACCAAAGTTATAATTTATTTTGACGTTTGTTTTACTTTGTTGGTAAAGGGGTTTAATTTCTTCTAGTGCCTCTTTTAAACTAGCAGCGGCGGATATAATTAAATTTGTATTAGGTTGTGCGAAAATCGGCGATGAAATTAGGTTGGGTAAGCCAATTGTCAGCAGCAAAGTGACTAAGGCTGTAGTAATAAAGACTAATAATTTTCTGCTTTTCATTGGTAAACAGGATGGGGGAAATTTTTAGTGCTGGTGTTAATTTGGTATACTTTCACCAAGATTACTATATTAATTACCAATTATCTTGGTAAAACTTCATTGAGAAAATAAACCTATTCCAGATGATTTATCTTAAAAATTGGACAAAAACTGTATTTAAGATTACTTTTTACAAGATTGTATGAATAAGTATCTATAATATTTACCAACTTAATTGGTAGTTGTAGCACTTGAGTTTTTTCCTCCTCTCTAGAAAATAGAGAGGAAATTATTCAAGTGTGAAATACGACTGTAATGAGAGGGAGAAAGGCGAGGAGAAAAATCCGCCAGGAGGGTAATTGTGCTGCTGATATTGGTTCAGGTGGTGTTAATAAGGCTTCAATTCTTTGTTCCAAGCGATCGCCTGTCCCCAAAGCCGCACAACAAATATCTGAGGTAATGGAGTTGTTGCTAACAACTAATAACAAGGACTCTGCTAGTATTAGAGGATCTACTTGGGATGCAGCGTAACTATCAGCCCGTAATTCTCGCAAAACTAATAATTCTTGCCATAAAGGCTCTGTATTCGGCAACCAAGCGGTACAAGAACGCATCCAGCCCAGCCAAAAGAACCAAAACGTATCCCTATACTGATAATGCCCTTGCTCGTGGGCTAAAACACTTTCTAGATGGGCTGGAGAGAGAATTTGTAGTAGTCCTTGACTAACGACTAATTCAGGTTGCCAAAAACCCATTTGTCCCGCAAATAAAGCTTGAGTTTCTAGGAGTCGGGCAGATTTACCATTTAGGGTAATTTGGGGACATTCACGGGCAGATTGAATGGCTTTCCAGCCCTGAAAAGCTAGTTTGATACCAAAGATATTAAAAAATCCCAGAAAAATTAAGGCGAGGAGATAGCTAAAAGAGTCGGTATACATTCCCCCCATTTTTCCCTGGGTCCCCATGCAGACTACAGAGGTGACTGTCATGAAGATGAGTAAGGGGGGAAAAAGGAATAAAAATAGGGTTTTCTGCCAGCGTAAATGCCAATTTCCCTGGGGAATTTCGCCAAAGAATCGCAACCACCAAGCAATGGTAACAGCGGTGACAATCATGAGTAAGTGCATAATGTTACTTTTCTCCTCTAGCTTCCCGTGCTGCTTGGATGCGTTTAGCGATCGCTTCGATTTGGTCACTAGCAGCTTGATCTAAACTATCAGCAAATGCCGCAATCACATCAGGATTTCCCACTGCTAAAAATCGCTGTAATTGATCATGTGCCTTAATTACCTCTGCTTGTTTTTTAGTCAGTAAAGGCTGCCAATAAAAGGCTTTTCCTTGTTTATTGCAAACTAACCAGCCTTTTTCCGTCAACCGACGTAGAACTGTAGTTACGGAAGTATAAGCCAATTCGCGGTTAGGATCAGCTAAAATGCGATCGTGTACATCTTTGACAGTAACAGAACTCAGTTCCCAGACGATATTGAGAATTTCTGCTTCCAATGGACCAAGAGACATTTGTTTGGGACGATAATCGGGTAAAGGAGCCATATTGATAATTGAAGATGTCATCTGGATTTTATCGCTTCCAGGTTTATTTATCGGTCACTTTTTCAGATTTAATATTATTCTTGCCTCCCTCCAATTCTTCCTCCTGACTCCTGATTGGGCGCAGGCCCTGCGCCCCTACCTCCTGACTCCTAGTAGTTCGTCAAATTTATTTTGACGGGTAATAATCGGAAAAAACTTCTGTTCTTCCCTCCCCTACCCCCCTACCTCCCCTACCCCCCTACCTCCCCTACCTCCCCTACCTCCCCCTGCTTGCCTTCACCCGTCATTTTCGGGTTGACAGACTACTAGCCCGAATGAAAAGACTTTTCCGCAAACCCTAGTTATTATGTCTTATCCCCATACGCCCTCCCCTGACAGTTCTTATATTCGTCCTGCTCGACGCGGAAAGCATAAAATATTCATTGGTATGGCTCCTGGTGTGGGAAAAACTTACAGAATGCTAGAAGAAGCACATCAACTGCAACAAGAAGGTATTGATGTTGTTATTGGCATTATCGAAACTCATGGACGCAAAGATACTGCTGTCAAAGCTATAGGATTAGAAGTAGTTCCGCAAAAAGCCAATATTCATAAAAATATCAACCTCCAAGAAATGGACACAGAGGCAATTTTAAACCGCTCTCCCCAATTGGTATTAGTTGATGAATTAGCACATACAAATATTCCTGGTTCACCTAGAGAAAAACGCTATCAAGATGTAGAATTGATTTTAGCAGCCGGCATAGATGTTTACTCTACTGTGAATATTCAACATTTAGAAAGTTTGAATGATTTAGTAGCCGGAATTACGGGTGTTGTCGTCCGAGAACGCATTCCAGATCGGTTGCTGGATGAAGCTGATGCTGTGGTTGTCATTGATGTAACTCCAGAAACTTTAGAAGAACGGTTACGGGAGGGTAAAATTTATGCTGCTAATAAAATTGAGCAATCTTTAGAAAACTTTTTTCAGCGTCGTAACCTCATTGCTTTGCGAGAATTAGCATTAAGAGAAGTTGCAGATACAGTTGAGGAAGAGGCAAATACTTCCATCTCTCCTGGGCAAATTCGCACTGTTCATGAACGGGTTTTGATATGTGTATCTACCTATCCAAATTCGATTCAATTATTACGGCGGGGGGCGCGAATTGCTAATTATATGAATGCCAAGTTATATACTGTATTCATTGCCGATCCTGAACGGTTTTTGACTAAAGAAGAAAGTTTACATATTCATACTTGTGAGAAACTATGCCGAGAATTTGGTGGTGAATTTCTTCATGTTAAAAGTAACAATGTTGCTCAAGCGATCGCCCAAGTTGCCGCAACTAATCATATCACCCAAATAGTCATCGGCGAAAGTCAACAACCCCGATGGAAAATATTTTTTAAACGCTCTTTTACACAACGCTTGCTGGAGTTAATTAGAGATCAGCACATAGATTTACATATTATCGCTACAGAGAAATAAATTTTAACATCTGTTAATCTATCTTAGATAAGATGCAATTTTTTTCTGGTTTGTATAGTGTAAATATGAAACCTTAATTGCCAAATTTTTGACCGATAAATCCAGGATATTCCAGTTAGACAAAGTGTAAAATTTAATTACGAAACTATGCCATATAAAGCTGCTACTCCCGACTTCTGCTGTACAATCGTTAGTGAATATTAAGGATACTTTTACCAAACATTAACCTAAAAAGCCGAATATACTCATTATCATTAGTTAGCAAACTAACATCGAGGTATATATGTTTAAGAAAATTTTAGTCGCAGTAGATCGCTCGGATATGAGTATAAAAGTTTTTGAACAAGCTTTATCTTTAGCCAAGATCACATCTGCGAATTTAATGTTACTGCACGTTTTATCACAGGAAGAGGAAGGTAGTCCAGAGGCACTGGTGTTCCCCAATATTGACTACTATCCTGGCTGGAATGAGCAAAGTTTTAAATTATACCAAGAGCAGTGGGAAAAATTTAAAAACGAAGGCTGGCAAATGTTACAGTCATGGAGCGCCCAAGCTAATACATCTGGTGTTAATACAGAATTTACCCAAAATACTGGTAGTCCAGGACGAATGATTTGTGAATTAGCCACTGACTGGAATGCTGACTTAATTATCATGGGAAGACGGGGACGTTCTGGACTGGCGGAATTTTTTCTCGGTAGTGTGAGTAATTATGTTTTACATCATGCACCTTGTTCAGTGCAGATTGTCCATATTCCTATGAGTTCCCAAGCGGCAAATGTTTCTTCAGCAGCTACTACAGTTAGTAAGTAATGCTAGGTGAGGCTGCATAGAATCAGATTTCCAGAATTATTAACCGCAGATGAACGCAGATAAAGACGGATAAGTTAATATACATCTCCAGAAAAGTAGAGACGTTCCATGGAACGTCTCTACAAGGGTTCTAGGATAGGCATATTTAATTTTTGGAGATGTCTAATGGATTTTGTGAAAAAATATGAAAACATCAGTTCCACCTTCTTTAACTCATCCCAGTGGAGACAAGCGTTTAAAGATGTTAGACGCAACTATTAAGCGTCATCAATATCAACAAGATGCACTTATTGAAATTCTGCATCGGGCTTCTGAATTATTTGGTTATTTAGAACTGGATTTATTGCTGTACATTTCCCATAGTCTGAAGTTGCCACGTAGTCGCGTTTATGGAGTGGCTACTTTCTATCATTTGTTTTCCCTAGCACCGAAAGGGGTTCATAATTGTGTGGTTTGTACGGGTACAGCTTGTTATGTCAAAGGCTCAACGGTGATCTTAACCCAGTTGGAAAAAGTTACGCAGATTCACGCAGGAGAAACTACCGCAAATGGTCAAATTTCTGTGATGACGGCTAGATGTTTGGGGGCTTGTGGAATTGCCCCTGCGGTAGTGTTTGATGGTGCTATTTTAGGTAATCAAACCCCGGAATCGGTTTGCGAAAAAGTGGGAGAATGGTGGCAAAATGGAACTAAATGAATTATTAGAAATTGCCCAAAAGGAGCTTTCTCAACGGAAATCTCTGCAAATTCGCTGTTGTACGGCTGCGGGTTGTCTCTCTTCTGATTCTCAAGCTGTGAAGGACAATCTGGAAGCATCTGTGAAAGCTGCGGGTTTAGAAGATACTGTGCAGGTTTCTGGTGTGGGTTGTATGCGTCTATGTTGTCAAGGACCATTGGTACAGGTGGAAAACTGGGAAAATCCGCCCGCATCAAAATTGTATCAAAAAGTTACCCCAGAAAATGCAGCAGCAATTATGGCGGGGGTAAATGGAGAAGTCACAAATTTACAGGAGGGTGATTTAAATCAGCCATTTTTTAGCCGTCAATTACCGATTGTCCTAGAAAACAGTGGTAAAATTGACCCGGAACGGATTCAAGCTTACATTGCATCTGATGGTTATCAAGCCCTTTACCAAGTGCTGCGGGAAATGAAACCCAGTCAGGTAGTGGAAACTATTACTAAAAGCGGTTTAAGGGGGCGCGGTGGTGCTGGTTATCCCACAGGTTTAAAATGGGGAACGGTAGCAAAATCAAAGGCTGAGAAGAAGTTTGTAATTTGCAATGCTGATGAAGGTGATCCCGGTGCATTCATGGATAGAAGTGTATTAGAAAGTGATCCCCATCGGGTTTTGGAAGGGATGGCGATCGCTGCCTACTCCATTGGTGCAAATCAAGGCTATATTTATGTTAGGGCAGAATATCCCATTGCTATCAAACGCCTGGAAACGGCAATTCATCAAGCCCAACACTTAGGGCTTTTGGGTTCACAAATCTTTGATTCTCCCTTTGATTTTAAAGTAGAAATTCGCATTGGTGCGGGCGCTTATGTCTGCGGTGAAGAAACGGCGTTAATGGCTTCAATTGAAGGTAAACGTGGTGTCCCCCATCCCCGTCCCCCATACCCGGCTGAGTCGGGTTTATGGGGCTATCCGACGTTAATTAATAATGTGGAAACCTTTGCCAATATTGCGCCGATTATTCGTAAAGGTGCTGATTGGTTTGCTAATATCGGCATTGGTAAAAGCAAAGGCACAAAAGTATTTGCATTAGCTGGAAAAATCCGCAATACGGGTTTAATTGAAGTCCCAATGGGAACATCTTTACAAGAAATTGTCGAGGAAATGGGAGGAGGTGTTCCCGACAATGGTATAGCTAAAGCAGTACAAACCGGCGGACCTTCAGGGGGATGTATTCCTGCGTCGGCTTTTGCTACACCTGTGGATTATGAATCTTTAACCGCCTTGGGTTCAATGATGGGTTCGGGGGGAATGATTGTCATGGATAAAACTACAAATATGGTAGATGTCGCCCGCTTTTTCATGGAATTCTGCATGGATGAATCTTGCGGTAAGTGCATTCCTTGTCGTGTGGGAACTGTGCAATTACACGGTTTATTAACAAAGATTAGTCAAGGAAAAGGTTCGCTCGCTGATTTAGATTTATTGGAGGAACTTTGCGACATGGTAAAACACACCAGTTTATGTGGTTTAGGACAGTCTGCACCAAATCCAGTTTTTAGCACTTTGCGATATTTTCGAGATGAATATTTGGAATTAGTCAGGGAAACTGTCTGAATCAGGATTTCCAGGATTAAAGGATTTTCAGGATTAAGAATTACCAATTACCCATTACCCATTACCAAATTACTATGACTGTAAAAACTTTAACAATAAATGGGGAATTGATTAGCGCTCGTGAGGATGAAACCTTACTAGAAGCAGCGCAGGAAGCTAGTATTCATATTCCTACATTATGTCATTTAGAAGGTGTGGGTGATATTGGTGCTTGTCGTTTATGTTTAGTGGAAATTGCAGGAAGTAATAAATTACAACCTGCTTGCGTGACTAAAGTTACAGAAGGAATGGAGGTGAATACAAATAGCGATCGCTTACAAAAATACCGGCGGACAATTGTAGAAATGTTATTTGCTGAAGGTAATCACATTTGTTCCATTTGTGTTGCTAATGGTAACTGTGAATTACAAGATTTAGCCATAGAAATGGGCATGGATCATCTCCGCTTAGAATATCAAAATCCTCAGCGAACTGTTGACACTTCCCATCATCTTTTTGGCATAGATCATAATCGTTGTGTGCTTTGCACTCGCTGTATTCGTGTCTGTGATGAAATTGAAGGCGCACATACTTGGGATATGGCAGGAAGAGGCTCAAAATCTCATGTAATTACTGATTTAAATCAACCTTGGGGAACTTCCCAGACCTGTACTTCCTGTGGTAAATGTGTGAATGCCTGTCCCACAGGAGCATTATTTGATAAAGGTTCAAGTGTCGGTGAAATGAAACATGATCGGGGCAAAATTGAATTTTTAGTAACTGCAAGAAATAAAAAGCAGTGGAATTTTTAGTCATTAGCATAATTTAAAATGAAATCTCATGTTACCGCATATTCAACAAATATTTAAGCGAATTCTATTAGTAGGGATATTGACAACATTTATATTCCTTGGTTTAGCAAATCTATCATCTGGAAAAGTAATTGCTGCTGTTACTCAGATAGGAAATCCTCCCGAAGAAATTATTTACCGTTCACAAGTGAAATTAGATGATCAATCAGGAAAAGTCTGGCAAGTTGTATTATTTAAACAAGTGTATTCGGATCAACCATCGAATATAAATCTTCGCCTAGTTGGTTTTCCTAGTGTTGGTGAGTTAATTCATCCCCAACCTTTAAAAATCACCTCAACAACAGGTAAAGTTTGGAATGCTGCTGATGTATTTTTAGAGGAAGCCCCAGCACCAACTGTTGGTCAATATGATTTGACAGAAATCTTACCTCAATTACCTCCAGAATCTTTAACTTTATCTATACCCCTTCCCAGTACAAACTTCATTAATATCGCAGTTCCCATTCATGTTGTCAAAGAATGGCAATCATTAATTTCCACTGAAAACTGAAAAGGTGAAAAAATGACTAAAATCAAATTAGCAACGGTGTGGTTAGGTGGATGTTCTGGTTGTCATATGTCCTTTCTCGATTTGGACGAATGGTTAATAGATTTAGCCGCACAATTAGATATAGTTTATAGTCCCTTAGCTGATATTAAAGAATATCCCGAAGGTGTAGATATCGTATTAGTTGAAGGTGCGATCGCCAATGAAGAACATTTAGAATTAATTCACAAAATTAGAAACCGGACTAAAACAATAATTTCCTTTGGTGATTGTGCTGTTACTGGTAATGTTACCGCTTTACGTAATCTTGCAGGTGGTGCTGAACCAGCCCTACAATTAGCTTATATTCAAGAAGCAGATATTAATCAACAAATTCCCAATTCCCCAGGAATTGTTCCCCCTTTACTAGATACAGTTGTCCCTGTGCATAAGGTAGTACCAGTTGATATTTATTTACCCGGTTGTCCCCCTTCAGCACATCGGATTCGTGCCGCACTTGAACCACTATTAAAAGGAGAAAAACCGGAAATTGTCGGCAGAGAAATGATTAAATTTGGTTAATTAGTAATTATAACCAAATAAATACATCCATTATAGCCCCCTCCTTGCTTGCGGGGAGGGGGTTGGGGGCGGGGTTCTTATATTTAACTCAACAGATAACCCCTATATCTTCTTTCTCCTTTCTTTCTGACTCCTATTTTTTCGAGGTGAATTATGTTAACAGCAGCAGATGTAATGACTAAAGATGTGGCAATGATTCGCAGTTCAGCAACAGTCAAAGAAGCAGTTGATTTAATGAAAGCAAGAGATTGGAGAGCATTAATTGTAGATCGTCGTCATGAACAAGATGCTTATGGAATTATCACAGAAAGCGACATTGTTTATAAGGTAATTTCCTATAGCAAAGATCCAAATAAAATCCGTGTTTATGAAATTATGACTAAACCTTGTATTGTCGTTAATCCAGAATTGGGTTTAGAATATGTAGCCAGATTATTTGCTAATCATCATCTCCGCCGTGCGCCTGTAATTAGTGGTAAATTATTAGGAATAATCTCACTTACTGATATCTTAGCCAGAAGTACTTGTTTAGAACAACCGCGCTCATTTTTATTAGAACAAGAATTACAAGATGAAATTAAAAAAGCTCGAATTGTTTGTGCAGAAAAAGGCATCAATTCCGCAGAATGTGCAGCCGCTTGGGATGTAGTAGAAGAAATTCAAGCCGAAATTGCCCACCAACTCGCTGAAAAACCTCTGAAAACTGCCTTTGAAGATTACTGTGATGAATATCCAGAATTCACAGAATCTAGGTTTTATGATTTGTAATTAATATCCGTAGGTTGGGTAGAACAAAATGTATCCCTTACGGGAGCCGTAGCATAACCCAACAAAATCTTTGATAATGTTGCGGAAATGTTGGGTTTCCTTACGTCAACCCAACCTACAATTTTATCTAATTACCAATCACCGATTAATTATGAAAACAATTGTTATTGACCCCGTTACTCGCATTGAAGGACACGCGAAAATTAGCATTTATTTAGATGATGAAGGTCAAGTAAATGATGCTAGATTTCATGTTACAGAATTTCGTGGGTTTGAAAAATTTTGTGTCGGTCGTCCGTTTCCAGAAATGCCAGGAATTACGGCGAGAATTTGCGGTATTTGTCCAGTCAGTCACTTATTAGCATCAGCCAAAACAGGGGATAAAATATTAGCCGTTACAATCCCCAAAACAGCCTCTCAATTACGCCGTTTGATGAATTTAGGGCAAATCATCCAATCTCATGCCCTCAGCTTCTTTCACCTCAGCGCACCAGACCTATTATTGGGCATGGATAGCGAACCCGAAAACCGCAATATCTTTGGTTTAATTGCCGCTGAACCGGAATTAGCCAGAGGTGGAATCCGTTTACGCCAATTTGGACAAGAAATCATTGAATTATTAGGAGGAAAAAAAATTCATCCTTCCTGGGCTGTTCCTGGTGGAGTTCGTGACCCTTTAACAACAGAAAATCGCACCCACATTCAGCAAAAAATTCCTGAAGCCAAAGCCACTGTAATTAGTGCCATAGCTTTATTTAAAACCCTATTAAAAACTTATGAAAAAGAAGCAAAAACTTTTGGTAATTTTCCTAGTTTATTTATGGGTTTAGTCAGTCCTGAAGGTTTATGGGAAACTTATGATGGACATATCCGATTTGTTGATAGTGGAGGAAACATTGTTGCTGATAATCTTGATGCTGCTAACTATCATGAATTTATTGGTGAAGCAGTCCAAGCAGATTCTTATTTAAAATCACCTTATTATCTTCCTTTAGGTTATCCTGATACCACAGATCATTGTCGTTTAGATAGTGGAATGTATCGCGTCGGACCATTAGCTAGATTAAATATCTGTAGTCAGATTGGCACACCTTTAGCAGACACAGAATTAAAAGAATTTCGTAGTTATGGAACCGGAACTGTTAAATCATCATTTTTCTATCATTATGCGCGGTTGATTGAAATTTTAGCATCAATTGAACATATAGAGATTATCCTTGATGACCCAGATATTTTATCAAATCGTCTCTGTGCTGAAGCTGGTATTAATTGCCTAGAGGCAGTTGGTGTTAGTGAAGCCCCAAGAGGGACATTATTTCATCATTATCAAGTTGATGAAAATGGTTTAATGTTAAAAGTAAATTTAATTATTGCTACTGGTCAAAATAACTTAGCCATGAATCGGACAGTTGCCCAAATTGCCCGTCATTTTATCCAAGGTGATAACATAAAAGAAGGAATGTTAAACCGAGTTGAAGCCGGAATTAGGACTTTTGATCCTTGTTTGAGTTGTTCAACTCATGCAATGGGACAAATGCCTTTATTAATAGAAGTAGTGGACACAAATGGCACTATAGTTAATCAAATTTATCATAATTAAGTATTTAGATCCCCGACTTCTCTAAGAAGTCGGGAATCTGGGGATCTGGTATTTTTATGATATAATTTAAGCTAAACTCATATTACCTAAATTTTATGACTCTTGCTACTGATATCAAGATTTACAAGGTAAATTTGGCTATCGTTACAAATCAATTATCCTCCCTAATGAGTCTGTAAAATTGCCATCTCTCCCGGAATTAATCTTAGATTTAACTAAAGTATTCCCAGGAAAAAATTAAGTTATAAAATTAAAATTTACAAAAATTGAGAAAATGTGCTATTTTAATTGTCAAGTGATAAAGTGGGGTAAATATAACAATTCAAAAGAATACTAAGTAGGTGAACATAATAAAACCAAACTGTGTAAAGAAATGTAAAATCGCCCAAACCCTCTTCACTCTTGCCTCTTGCCTTTTGCCTTGCCATAACGACAATTTTCAACGCCAACCTACTTAGTATAAGAATTAGCGGCTGATATAGCCGCACCAGTATCTATAGTTCACTCATACTTACACCTGCTGCAATAGGGTCAAAATTCTTGGGAAAATGGGTGTTATGATCACAGTCTGCCTTTTTTAAATGCGTCCCTTCTAAATTAGCTTGACGCAAATTCGCGGAAAATAACATTGCTCCGCGTAAATCTGCATTTTGTAAATTAGCTTCACTTAAATCAGCAAAACTCAAATCACATCCTCGCAGATTTGCACCCCCAAGGTTGGCTCTACTCAAATCAGCATAGCTGAAATCAGAGCCTTTTAAATCCAAACTTTGTAAATTAGCATCATCTAATTCTGCTCTTTCAAAGTCTCTTTTTCCCATCGTATATTCTTCTACAATCCTAGCAGCACTATTAATTGGTTGTTGAAAATTCACTTCAGGCATAAAACAGCCTCACAATTTATCTAAAAAGTTTAATGGTTTAATGGAAACCATCCAGATTCATAATATTATAACAAATAAGTCAGAAAATAAATGTCCTGTTCACATAAGTTTGTTTTGAGAATTTTTGTGTTTTCTCATAATGTACTCAAATTTTGCTCTTAAGTAGGTGAACACAATAAAACCAATCTATGTAAAGAAAAGTAAAATCGCCCAAACCCTCTTCACTCTTGCCTCTTGCCTTTTGCCTCTTGCCTTGCCATAACGACGATTTTCAATGCTAACCTACTTAGTCTCATATTCAAAATTAAGCTGAAACTGTATGGAGCAAAATTTCCAGAATAGTTAACCGCAGATAAACACAGATAAATTAAAAATAATGAAAGCTACAATAGTGATTGGTTATGGAAATGAATTACTCAGTGATGATGCTATTGGTCCTAGAGTAGCAAATCTCATCAATCTCTGGCATCTATCTCATGTCCAATCTTTAGCAGTTCACCAACTCACTCCAGAATTAGCAGCAAATTTGGCAAATGTCAATTTAGCAATTTTTGTAGATGCTAGTTTGAATTCAGAATTGCAAAATGTGCAAGTAGAATCTATACTACCTACTGAATCTAGGATGATCATAGGACATAGCATTAAGCCTACATATCTTTTAGCCTTAACAAAATCCCTCTATGGTTATAGTCCACCAGCTTGGTTAATAACAGTACCAGGGGTTAACTTTGAATTAGGAGATAGTCTTTCACCAATAGCAGAACAAGGAATTAGTATAGCTTTAACAAAAATCATTAACATTATTAATAAAGGATAAAAAATTCCATTTCTCTTCCTCTCTGCGACTCTGCGTGAAACAAATTCATACCTTCATTCAGCAAAATCCAAAATAATCACAAATTCATAGGAGTATGTATGGAAACATCTAACCAAAGAATTAGCAATAAAGTTTATGATATCGTTAATCCCCTAGATGCGATATTTATTCCCAAAACTGTAGCCGTAATTGGTGCTACTGAAAAACCCGGAAGTGTAGGACGAACTTTGCTTTGGAACTTAATCACTAATCCCTTTGGAGGAACAGTTTTTCCGATTAATCCTCACCGTCATAGCGTATTAGGAATTAAAGCTTATCCGACTATTTTTGATGTTCCCGAAAAAATAGATTTAGCCGTTATCGTTACACCAGCACAAACTGTACCCCAAATTATATCTGATTGCGTTAATGCTGAAATCAAAGGAGCAATCATTATTTCCGCTGGTTTTAAAGAATCTGGAGAAAAAGGTATCGCTTTAGAACAGGAAATTATCCAACAAGCACAAAGAGGAAAAATTAGAATTATCGGTCCTAATTGTTTAGGAGTAATGAATCCAATTTCTGGTTTAAATGCTACCTTTGCCAGTAAAATGGCGCGTCCAGGAAATGTTGGTTTTATTAGTCAAAGTGGAGCTTTATGTACAGCAATTCTAGACTGGAGTTTTCAAGAAAATGTGGGTTTTAGTGCCTTTATTTCCATTGGTTCAATGTTAGATATTAGTTGGGGAGATTTAATTTATTATCTTGGTGATGACCCCCAGACTAAAAGTATTGTAATTTATATGGAATCCATTGGGAATGCGCGTTCCTTCCTATCAGCAGCGCGAGAAGTGGCTTTAACAAAACCGATAATTGTGATTAAAGCTGGTCGGACACCAGCCGCAGCTAAAGCAGCCGCTTCTCACACAGGATCATTAGCAGGAAGTGATGCTGTTTTAGATGCAGCTTTTCGCCGTTGTGGGGTGTTACGAGTCAATAGTATTTCTGATTTATTTGATATGTCGGAAGTATTAGCAAAACAACCCCGTCCCCAAGGTCCCCGGCTAACAATTTTAACTAATGCTGGCGGTCCGGGAGTATTAGCAACAGATACATTAATTGAAAGTGGAGGAGAATTAGCAGCAATTTCTCCAGAAATAATGACTTCCTTAAATGACATTTTACCACCGCAATGGAGTCATAATAATCCTATTGATATTTTAGGGGATGCTGACCCCCAACGTTATACAAAAGCCTTAGAAATTGCGGCACAAGATCCCAATAGTGATGGTTTATTAGTGATTTTAACACCCCAATCAATGACAGATCCTACCCAAACAGCGGCACAACTAAAACCCTACGCACAAATGTCAAATAAACCAATTTTAGCTAGTTGGATGGGTGGTGCAGATATAGCCGAGGGAGAACAAATTCTTAACAATCAAGGTATTCCCACTTATGCTTATCCTGATACAGCAGCGCGAGTATTTAGTTATATGTGGAAGTCGAGTTATAACCTGCGCGGTATTTATGAAACTCCAGTTTTACCGACATTAACTTGTGATGTGAATACTCGCAATTGTGCTAAAGTGGAAAATATTATTCAAGCTGCAAAAACAGCAGGAAGAACAATTCTCACGGAATTTGAATCTAAGGAAATTTTAGCCGCTTACGGTATCCCTGTGGTGGCTGGTTGCATTGCGGAAACTGTGGATAAAGCGGTTGAATGTGCAGAAAATCTGGGTTATCCGGTAGTTTTAAAACTTTATTCTCAGACAATTACCCATAAAACTGATGTGGGTGGTGTGCAATTAAATTTGCAAAATGCAGAATCGGTAAAATGTGCTTTTCAAAATATTCAAAAATCCGTAAAAGAGAAAGCCAAAGCGGAAGATTTTTTGGGTGTAACTGTACAACCAATGATCAAAACTGATGGCTATGAATTGATTATTGGTAGTAGTTTAGATCCCCAATTTGGACCAGTATTATTATTTGGTGCTGGGGGACAATTGGTGGAAGTGTTTCAAGATAGTTCTATTGCCCTGCCGCCTCTTAATACTACCCTAGCACGACGGATGATGGAACAAACCAAAATTTATAAAGCTTTGCAAGGAGTCAGAGGAAGGAAAAGTATTGATATTGCTGCTCTTGAACAATTAATGGTAGAATTTAGTCAATTAGTTGTGGAACAACCTGGGATTAAAGAAATTGATATTAATCCGTTGTTGGCTATTCCTCCCACTCCTATACATCCTGGAGGATTAATTGCCTTAGATGCGCGGATAGTTTTACATTCTGCTGATGTGGAAAAACATCAATTACCAAAATTAGCTATTCGTCCCTATCCTAGTCAATATATTAGTAATTGGAAATTGAACAATGGTACACCAATTACTATTCGTCCTATTCGTCCCGAAGACGAACCATTAATGGTAGAATTTCACAAAACCCTATCAGAAGAGAGTGTTTATTTTCGCTATTTCCACATGATTAAATTGAGTCAACGCATTACCCATGAACGACTCACCCGAATATGCTTTATTGACTATGATCGAGAAATGGCTTTAGTTGCAGAATACCAAAATCCCGAAACAGAAAAGCGGGAAATATTAGCAGTAGGAAGATTAAGTAAATTACATGGTAGTAATGCGGCAGAATTTGCGATGCTAGTTAGCGACAAATTTCAATATCAAGGCTTAGGGACAGAATTACTCCGCAGATTGCTAGAAGTTGGTAAAAACGAGAAAAGTTGCTGTATCTATGCTGATATTTTAGCTGACAATTCAGGTATGCAGCGAGTATGTGAAAAACTTGGGTTCCAAATCACAAATACAAGTGATACAACAGTATTAAGGGCAGAAATTAAACTTTAAATGGGGGTTGCTGAAAAAATTTTTCAGCAAGTTATAATTAGGTGGACAGGAATCTGTTACAGTATTAATCTGTAAATAAAAGCTACATAGCATAGATGTTTTTGAATTATGTAACCTATGCCGGCGAATTCCTGTCCTGAAAATGATGCTTATAACGGAAACTCTGATCCCCTTGACTCTATCTTTACTGACCTATCAGTAGATGAGGAATCAGAAGTAAGGACGGATTCCGCGTCTCTACCACCAGGCCGATTTAAAGGACGTAGAGGCAAAGCTGCTCTAGTTTTAACTATAGTCTGGAGTGGTACTATTACCTTGCATTTAGTTTCCTGGGGTTCGATATTTGTCCTCGGACTGACAACAATGCTAGGTATTCATGCTTTGGGGATTATTTTTGCCAAACCCCGTCACCATTCCCAAGAGATAGAGGGGGATTTGCCTTTTGTCTCTGTGTTAGTGGCTGCTAAAAATGAGGAAGCGGTAATTGGCAGATTAGTTAAAAATCTGTGTAATCTGGAATACGGTAATGGTCAATATGAAGTCTGGATTATTGATGATAATAGTACAGACAATACACCCCAATTACTCGCCCAACTCAAGCAGGAATATCAACAACTCAATGTATTTAGGCGTGATTCTGACGCTATTGGCGGCAAATCGGGGGCATTAAATCAAGTATTACCACTGACAAAGGGAGACATTATTGCTGTATTTGATGCTGATGCCCAAGTTACACCGGATTTGCTATTACAAATAGTTCCTTTATTTCAAAAAGAACAGGTAGGGGCGGTACAAATGCGTAAAGCGATCGCCAATGCTAAGGAAAATTTTTGGACTCAGGGACAAATGGCGGAAATGTTGTTGGATATTTGGTTTCAACAACAGCGCACTGCTATTGGTGGGATTGGTGAACTCCGCGGAAATGGTCAATTTGTCCGTCGTCAAGCTTTGGCTAGTTGCGGTGGTTGGAATGAGGAAACTATCACTGATGATCTGGATTTAACTATCCGGTTACATCTAGACAAATGGGATATTGAATGCGTTTTTTATCCTCCGGTGCAAGAAGAAGCGGTCACCAATGCTACAGCCCTTTGGCATCAACGTAACCGATGGGCAGAAGGTGGTTATCAACGTTATTTAGACTACTGGGATCTGATTCTCAAAAACCGCATGGGGACAAGGAAAACCTGGGATTTGTTGATCTTTATGGTGACAATGTATATCTTACCGACAGCAGCAATACCAGATATTTTCATGGCGATCGCTCGTCATCGTCCCCCCGTATTAAGTCCTGTAACTGGCTTATCTTTGGGAATGTCAGTAGTAGGAATGTTTGCTGGTTTAAAGCACGTCCGTTCCGATCAACAATTTAAACCATCTACCTATTTAATGGTACTTTTCCAAACCCTTCGCGGCAGTTTATATATGTTGCATTGGTTAGTAGTTATGGGTAGCACGACGGCGCGAATGTCTTTCCGACCAAAACGCCTCAAATGGGTAAAAACTGTCCACACAGGTGTTGAGAAATAAGGAAATAAAAACCATAAAGTTTGAAGGGTGAAGGATGAATTTTTTATCCTTCATTTTTTTGTATTGGCAACCAATCATCTAAAATTTGTTCTAATGAACCAATGGGGATAATGGGGAATATATCAATAGGAAGTTGAGAACGATCTGATGCTTCTAATCTAGCATCTTGATAACATTCATCAAATATTTCTAAAATGTAAGGTTTTAAACTTGGACTATCTTTAAGTTCATCTTTTATCTCTCTGCGAAATGTTCTAATTTCCCCTAGCCAATGTCCTTGATTACGTTCTCTTTCACTATCCCAATATTTGAGTTTTAGTAGATGGACAAACAGCTTAATTAATAAATTTGTAATTGTTCGTTTTTGAGTTCTACTTATAGTTTCTAATTCTTCTAATAAGTTCTCTAAATCAACAGCAGAAAATTGTCCTGTGCGAAGTTGGTTAATGGTTGTTCTTATCCACAGGTAATAATCTTGATCGTATAAGGTTTGAGTTGTTGGTTGTGTTGATGTAACCATATACTGGCGAAGATTTTACTATTTATTTTATTTTAGCTTAATTTAGTGATTACTGTTATTAATTGAGTTGCCGGTTTTACAAACTTGTTTTATGCTGAAAATAAGAGTTTATAAAATCAGCTTATATGTCAAATTTATCCAATTATGCCAACAGCAAAGCAAAAGCTCGTTGCAATAACTGTCGTGGAGAGGTAAATCATGATATTCTTCATGAGATTAAAGTACCAGATGGAGAAGTATATTATTCCTCAGAGTTTTGGGAAACAAAGAGATACGCAGTGCTACGTTGCTGTGGATGTGAAAACGTTATCTTTAGATTAGAAGAAGATTCTGCTGATCACGGATGGCCTACATACTACTACTATCCACCATATATTCATCGGCAGCAGCCAATTTGGTTGAATAAATATAGTAGAAATGATGATCTGCAAGATATTCGTAGTCTTATGAAAGAAATTTATGCAGCACTCCATGCTAATTGCATAAAACTTGCAACTATGGGTATTAGAGCTTTAATTGAGCATATAATGATTAAAAAAGTTGGAGACAATAAAACATTTACAAAAAATCTGGATGAGTTCGCAAACCAAGGATATATCTCAAATGAGCAAAAGAAGATTATTACAGCAGTTATAGAAGCAGGAAATGCTACTATTCATCGTTCATATTCTCCATCTTTAAAAGAATTAGAAAACTGTATGGATATTGCAGAAAATCTCATTGAAACTATTTTTATCCATTCAAATCAAGCTAAAACTTTCTCTGAGAAGATACCACCCCGTCCATCCAAATCAAATGATGTCAAAAGTTAATGAGTTCGTTATCTTTATTACTCTTAAATGATAAGACAAAATTAATTACACAAAATTGGGGCTGAAACTCCTGTTTGACAAAGAAGTTTATGGTTAGCTGTTGATGTGTTTTCCTTACCTCACAATGGTTTGAGGCTTATTTCCTCTTCAAAAATGTTTAAGTCTCGTTCAATAAATCATAAAATTCTGTTTCAGTGATTTGAAATTTCCCACCCAATGTAAGCCGATCCCAAAATCAATACTATTGCCAAAGCCCTGAAACCCTATTGATATCGTCACGATTTTATTGGGTTTCAGACATATTTTGGAAAATTGGCAATAGTATTGCAAAATAGTATCTAGACTTCAGCCTCTGTCTTAGTGTATACTAACTACAGCACTTTGCGTAACAATTAGGTACAAGAATTTAGGACATACAATTACATCAAATGGAAAATGAGCTATGGACTGTACTAGATAGACACGCAAAGTGCTTTAATTTAATTCTACTCTTAGAATAGAAGTAAAAATAGTAAATAGTTAAGTGATTTTTTTAAGGTTTTTATGCAAAAGCGTAAGTTTTTTATAGCTTCAACTTTAATACTCTGTGGGACAGTAATTTTTGCTGCTTTTCACCCAATTGAAGTGTCAGCAAATAACTGTGATAATGAGCGTTGGTATTTCAAGAGGTCTTGTGAGCAAGACAATTTTGTCCGTCGAACAAATGAATATGTTACGTACTTTAACACAAATCAGGACAATTTTATTGTCTGTGATTATTATTCTAAAGGAGTAGCTGTTAAAATAAAAGTTAAACTACCCAATCAAACTTGCTATAATGCATCTTCTTACTGGTTAGAGCGTCAAAGATTAAAAGTCAATAATCGCTTAAGTATACCAGGCTTTTTTCAATCAATTTGGGGAGATTTATTAAATTTGATTGGCAATATTGCTAATACTTTCAATGAATTATTCTCAATTATTTATTTCTTTAATAGACCAGCTAATTTAGTTGATTTGTTTGGAGCTATATTCAATCTTGGAGTTTCGATTATTATCTTCGTTGTAACTCTTATTATTCTAGTTACTTCGTTATCTTTGCTGTATTATGTATTATTGTATGCAAAAGGATGTTTTAAAAAACAAGAATAAAGTTATGTATAGTATTAACATTGAATTTGATCTATCTTAACCTTATGCACAAGAATACTATATAGCGATCGCTTATCCTAGAAAATAGATAAATACCTTATCTTCCTATTGAGGTCAGTTAACATGGATATCAGTGTAACTTTAAATGAAATCAAAGCCCTGAGTATTGCAGATAGAATTCGGATTGTACAAGATATTTTAGAAAGTATCGCAGCAGAACAGGCTTATCCCGATTTAACAACAGCACAAAAACGAGAACTTGATCGTCGGATTAGTGATTATGAAGCAAATCCAGATAATGTCATGACATGGGAGGAAATTAAATCGTCAATTAGAGGACAACAATGAATTATGTCCTAGTTTTTCGTCCAGAAGTTCGTGAAGAACTGGATGAGGCGTATAACTGGTATCAAAGTCAGCAAACAGGACTTGGTGACGAGTTTTTAGACTGCGTGGATAATATGCTAAATCGGATTTGTCAAATGCCAGAATCCTATGCAGTTGTGTATCTTGATGTTCGACGAACAGTGGTGCGACGTTTTCCCTACGCTATATACTACCGAATTGTGTCAAGTCGTGTGATTGTGACAGCAATTTTTCACAGTCGAAGAGATCCAAAATCATGGCAAACGCGAACCTAAAAAACAGAAGTTAATCGTAACAACCTAATTATTAATTAACAGAGTGCGATTACTAGGTCGCGCTTCGCTATCGCACCCTCAAATTAACTCAAAGCTGAGAGCGATAGCGAAGCGCTCCGTAGGAATCGCCTTCCGTGGGGTTAAAGTCGGTAATGCGATCGCCAAGTCTATCAATTGGCATGATTCACTCAAATTCTTTTAATAGTTTCATAAGATAAACCAGTTGATTCTGCAATAATTTCTATGGCTATATTTTGCTCTTTCAAAGCTTTAGCAACTTTCTCAATACCTTTCTCAATACCTTTCTCAATACCTTTCTCAATACCTTTCTCAATACCTTTCTCAATACCAGCTTTCTCACCTTCTTCAAAGGCTGTATCAAATACATTTTTCACTTCTAAATACTGGACTAAACTCTTCTTATATTGTTCATACTGCTCCACATTTAAGTGAGATATTTCCGCTATTTCAAACCCTTTCTGAAATATTGGTTCATTTAATATCACGGGTATATGATTAAAACTTTCTAAGTTCTTCAAAAAATACAGCCATTTATCAAAATGCGTTATTAATTCATTTTCTTGTTTATTAAATAATGGCATTTGTAAAAATTTAAAGTTTAACTTATCAAAGAAAATATCACCATCTTGATCTTTTAGACATACATCGCGCCTAAATTTAGATGTTGTATTTTCGTCATACTCAAAATCTAAAATGGCGATAAAATAGACAGGTAGTAAAAAGAAATTCCAATCACCTTTTTCCGATTGTTCACGAATGGGGAATGTGGAATAAAATAAGGCTCTATCTTTGAAATGCTTGATTTTTGCTTTTTGCATTTCCACAATAAACTTATCACCAGTTTTACTTTCGCAGTAAATATCAAATATGGCTTTACGTTCTGCTATGGTATCAGCTAGATTTTCTGGATTTTTAAAGGTTAATTGTTGAATTTGATGATGTATTGGTAGAAGTTGGTTGAGAAAATCCATGAGTAGATCTTTACTGCCTTCTTCTCCGAACAGTTTCTTAAAACCGAAATCTGTATAAGGATTAAAGTATTTTGCGGACATAACTACTCCTCCAAGATTATTTTAATGAAATACTCGCTGAATAACTATGTATTTAGAAAACTCTGTCTAATATTTCCTGTATAGCACAAAAAATGGGCGCAAGTCTATCAATTGGTATAATTCGCTCAAATTCTTTTAATAGCTTCATAAGATAAACCAGTTGATTCTGCAATAATTTCTATAGCTATATTTTGCTCTTTCAATGCTTTGGCAACCTTCTCAATGCCCTTCTCAATACCGACCTTTTCACCTTCCTCAAAGGCTGTATCAAATACATTTTTTACTTCTAGATACTGCACTAAACTCTTCTTATATTGTTCATAGCCAAAATCTGTATAAGGATTAAAGTATTTTGCGGACATAACTACTCCTTCAAGATTATTTTAATGAAATACTCGCTGAATAACTATGTATTTAGAAAACTCTGTCTAATATTTCCTGTATAGCACAAAAAATGGGCGCAAGTCTATCAATTGTTATAATTCGCTCAAATTCTTTGAATAGCCTCGTATGATAAGCCAGTTGATTCTGCAATAATTTCTATAGCTATATTTTGCTCTTTCAATGCTTTGGCAACCTTCTCAATACCCTTCTCAATGCCCTTTTCAATGCCGACCTTCTCACCTTCTTCAAAGGCTGTATCAAATACATTTTTCACTTCTAAATACTGGACTAAACTCTTCTTATATTGTTCATACTGCTCCACATTTAAGTGAGATATTTCCGCTATTTCAAACCCTTTCTGAAATATTGGTTCATTTAATATCACGGGTATATGATTAAAACTTTCTAAGTTCTTCAAAAAATACAGCCATTTATCAAAATGCGTTATTAATTCATTTTCTTGTTTATTAAATAATGGCATTTGTAAAAATTTAAAGTTTAACTTATCAAAGAAAATATCACCATCTTGATCTTTTAGACATACATCGCGCCTAAATTTAGATGTTGTATTTTCGTCATACTCAAAATCTAAAATGGCGATAAAATAGACAGGTAGTAAAAAGAAATTCCAATCACCTTTTTCCGATTGTTCACGAATGGGGAATGTGGAATAAAATAAGGCTCTATCTTTGAAATGCTTGATTTTTGCTTTTTGCATTTCCACAATAAACTTATCACCAGTTTTACTTTCGCAGTAAATATCAAATATGGCTTTACGTTCTGCTATGGTATCAGCTAGATTTTCTGGATTTTTAAAGGTTAATTGTTGAATTTGATGATGTATTGGTAGAAGTTGGTTGAGAAAATCCATGAGTAGATCTTTACTGCCTTCTTCTCCGAACAGTTTCTTAAAACCGAAATCTGTATAAGGATTAAAGTATTTTGCGGACATAACTACTCCTTCAAGATTATTTTAATGAAATACTCGCTGAATAACTATGTATTTAGAAAACTCTGTCTAATATTTCCTGTATAGCACAAAAAATGGGCGCAAGTCTATCAATTGTTATAATTCGCTCAAATTCTTTTAATAGCTTCATAAGATAAACCAGTTGATTCTGCAATAATTTCTATAGCTATATTTTTCTCTTTCAATGCTTTGGCAACCTTCTCAATACCCTTCTCAATGCCCTTCTCAATGCCCTTCTCAATGCCCTTCTCAATACCGGACTTCTCACCTTCTTCAAAGGCTGTATCAAATACATTTTTTACTTCTAAATACTGCACTAAACTCTTCTTATATTGTTCATACTGCTCCACATTTAAGTGAGATATTTCCGCTATTTCAAACCCTTTCTGAAATATTGGTTCATTTAATATCACGGGTATATGATTAAAACTTTCTAAGTTCTTCAAAAAATACAGCCATTTATCAAAATGCGTTATTAATTCATTTTCTTGTTTATTAAATAATGGCATTTGTAAAAATTTAAAGTTTAACTTATCAAAGAAAATATCACCATCTTGATCTTTTAGACATACATCGCGCCTAAATTTAGATGTTGTATTTTCGTCATACTCAAAATCTAAAATGGCGATAAAATAGACAGGTAGTAAAAAGAAATTCCAATCACCTTTTTCCGATTGTTCACGAATGGGGAATGTGGAATAAAATAAGGCTCTATCTTTGAAATGCTTGATTTTTGCTTTTTGCATTTCCACAATAAACTTATCACCAGTTTTACTTTCGCAGTAAATATCAAATATGGCTTTACGTTCTGCTATGGTATCAGCTAGATTTTCTGGATTTTTAAAGGTTAATTGTTGAATTTGATGATGTATTGGTAGAAGTTGGTTGAGAAAATCAATGAGTAGATCTTTACTGCCTTCCTCACCGAACAGTTTCTTAAAACCGAAATCTGTATAAGGATTAAAGTATTTTGCGGACATAACTACTCCTCCAAGATTATTTTAATGAAATACTCGCTGAATAACTTTAGAAAACTCTGTCTAATATTTCCTGTATAGCACAAAAAATGGGCGTAAGTCTATCAATTGGCATGATTAACTCAAATTCTTTGAATAGCTTCGTATGATAAACCAGTTGATTCTGCAATAATTTCTATGGCTATATTTTGCTCTTTCAAAGCTTTAGCAACTTTCTCAATACCTTTCTCAATACCTTTCTCAATACCTTTCTCAATACCTTTCTCAATACCTTTCTCAATACCGGACTTTTCACCTTCTTCAAAGGCTGTATCAAATACATTCTTCACTTCTAAATACTGCACTAAACTCTTCTTATATTGTTCATACTGCTCCACATTTAAGTGAGATATTTCCGCTATTTCAAACCCTTTCTGAAATATTGGTTCATTTAATATCACGGGTATATGATTAAAACTTTCTAAGTTCTTCAAAAAATACAGCCATTTATCAAAATGCGTTATTAATTCATTTTCTTGTTTATTAAATAATGGCATTTGTAAAAATTTAAAGTTTAATTTATCAAAGAAAATATCACCATCTTGATCTTTTAGACATACATCGCGCCTAAATTTAGATGTTGTATTTTCATCATACTCGAAATCTAAAATGGCGATAAAATAGACAGGTAGTAAAAAGAAATTCCAATCACCTTTTTCTGATTGTTCACGAATGGGAAATGTGGAATAGAATAAGGCTCTATCTTTGAAATGCTTGATTTTTGCTTTTTGCATTTCCACAATAAACTTATCACCAGTTTTACTTTCGCAGTAAATATCAAATATGGCTTTACGTTCTGCTATGGTATCAGCTAGATTTTCTGGATTTTTAAAGGTTAATTGTTGAATTTGATGATGTATTGGTAGAAGTTGGTTGAGAAAATCCATGAGTAGATCTTTACTGCCTTCTTCTCCGAACAGTTTCTTAAAACCGAAATCTGTATAAGGATTAAAGTATTTTGCGGACATAACTACTCCTCCAAGATTATTTTAATGAAATACTCGCTGAATAACTATGTATTTAGAAAACTCTGTCTAATATTTCCTGTATAGCACAAAAAATGGGCGCAAGTCTATCAATTGGTATAATTCGCTCAAATTCTTTTAATAGCTTCATAAGATAAACCAGTTGATTCTGCAATAATTTCTATAGCTATATTTTGCTCTTTCAATGCTTTGGCAACCTTCTCAATTCCTTTCTCAATACCAGCCTTCTCACCTTCTTCAAAGGCTGTATCAAATACATTTTTCACTTCTAAATACTGCACTAAACTCTTCTTATATTGTTCATACTGCTCCACATTTAAGTGAGATATTTCCGCTATTTCAAACCCTTTCTGAAATATTGGTTCATTTAATATCACGGGTATATGATTAAAACTTTCTAAGTTCTTCAAAAAATACAGCCATTTATCAAAATGCGTTATTAATTCATTTTCTTGTTTATTAAATAATGGCATTTGTAAAAATTTAAAGTTTAATTTATCAAAGAAAATATCACCATCTTGATCTTTTAGACATACATCGCGCCTAAATTTAGATGTTGTATTTTCATCATACTCGAAATCTAAAATGGCGATAAAATAGACAGGTAGTAAAAAGAAATTCCAATCACCTTTTTCTGATTGTTCACGAATGGGAAATGTGGAATAGAATAAGGCTCTATCTTTGAAATGCTTGATTTTTGCTTTTTGCATTTCCACAATAAACTTATCACCAGTTTTACTTTCGCAGTAAATATCAAATATGGCTTTACGTTCTGCTATGGTATCAGCTAGATTTTCTGGATTTTTAAAGGTTAATTGTTGAATTTGATGATGTATTGGTAGAAGTTGGTTGAGAAAATCCATGAGTAGATCTTTACTGCCTTCTTCTCCGAACAGTTTCTTAAAACCGAAATCTGTATAAGGATTAAAGTATTTTGCGGACATAACTACTCCTCCAAGATTATTTTAATGAAATACTCGCTGAATAACTATGTATTTAGAAAACTCTGTCTAATATTTCCTGTATAGCACAAAAAATGGGCGCAAGTCTATCAATTGGTATAATTCGCTCAAATTCTTTTAATAGCTTCATAAGATAAACCAGTTGATTCTGCAATAATTTCTATAGCTATATTTTGCTCTTTCAATGCTTTGGCAACCTTCTCAATTCCTTTCTCAATACCAGCCTTCTCACCTTCTTCAAAGGCTGTATCAAATACATTTTTCACTTCTAAATACTGCACTAAACTCTTCTTATATTGTTCATACTGCTCCACATTTAAGTGAGATATTTCCGCTATTTCAAACCCTTTCTGAAATATTGGTTCATTTAATATCACGGGTATATGATTAAAACTTTCTAAGTTCTTCAAAAAATACAGCCATTTATCAAAATGCGTTATTAATTCATTTTCTTGTTTATTAAATAATGGCATTTGTAAAAATTTAAAGTTTAATTTATCAAAGAAAATATCACCATCTTGATCTTTTAGACATACATCGCGCCTAAATTTAGATGTTGTATTTTCATCATACTCGAAATCTAAAATGGCGATAAAATAGACAGGTAGTAAAAAGAAATTCCAATCACCTTTTTCTGATTGTTCACGAATGGGAAATGTGGAATAGAATAAGGCTCTATCTTTGAAATGCTTGATTTTTGCTTTTTGCATTTCCACAATAAACTTATCACCAGTTTTACTTTCGCAGTAAATATCAAATATGGCTTTACGTTCTGCTATGGTATCAGCTAGATTTTCTGGATTTTTAAAGGTTAATTGTTGAATTTGATGATGTATTGGTAGAAGTTGGTTGAGAAAATCAATGAGTAGATCTTTACTGCCTTCCTCACCGAACAGTTTCTTAAAACCGAAATCTGTATAAGGATTAAAGGGATTAAAGTATTTTGCAGCCATAACTATTTAGAAAATTCTGTTTAATATTTCCTGTATAGCACAAAAAAGGTTAAAATCGGTAATGCGATCGCGTGTTGTTCTTCGGTGGTGATTAGGCAAATTGCTTACAGCAGCACTTGACAAATACAAGCGAGTTTAAGACTGATGAGGCTATCACAATTAGGATTACTTTATTAATTGGGACTATCAAAATCGCTACAATAGCTACCACAGCTAGATTTATTCCCATTTAATTTTGAAAATTCAGGCAATTAGGATTACTAAAGCTATTTACCTTCCGCCTATTGCACTAAAATTAGTAGACACCTAGCTGAGTTGTACAAACTTTTGAAATTAGGAGTGCATACGTGCCAACACTTGCTAAATACTTGCTGGTTGGATCAGTTGAAGCTTACAGTGGCAAATCTGCAACAGTTTTAGGTTTGTCTCATCAGCTAAAACAAAAAGGTTTGGACATTGCTTATGGCAAACCTTTGGGTAATTTTGTCAAGACATCTGCGGGAACAGTAGTTGAAGAAGATGTCCAGTTCATTACTCATAACCTTAACCTGCCAGACAACCGCATTGCTCCCACTTTATTATCTTTGGATGAAATTACCGTCCAGAAACGCTTACAGGGAGAAGATACAACTAACTATCAAGAGTTACTAGTACAAAAGTATTCACAAATACCAAAGAGTAATTTGGTAATCTTAGAAGGGCCTGCTAACTTATCAGAAGGAAATTTATTTGGATTGTCCTTACTAGAATTAGCAGAAAAATTAGATGCTCCTGTACTGTTAATTAGCCGTTATCAATCACTAACTTCTGTTGAGGCCTTATTATTTGCTAAACAGCAATTAGGCAAACGGTTAATGGGTGTGGTAATTAATGAAGTACCTCACGAAAAATTAGAGTTAGTTAACACACTCTTACGCCCATTCTTGGAAAAACAGGATATTCCTATACTGGCAACATTACCCAAAAGCGATATCCTCCGCAGTGTCAGCGTTGGGGAATTAGTCAAGCAGTTAAACGCGGAAGTTCTTTGTCGGAGCGATCGCCTAGATTTATTAGTCGAAAGTCTAGCAATTGGGGCGATGAATGTCAATTCCGCCGTCAAATACTTCCGCAAATGCCAGAATATGGCAGTAGTGACAGGAGGCGATCGCGTTGAAATTCAACAAGCAGCCTTAGAAACATCTACTCAATGCCTCATCCTGACTGGACAACTACCACCCCCTGCCTTTATCCTCAACCGCGCTGAAGAGTTAGAAATCCCGATTTTATCCGTGGATTTAGACACTCTCACCACAGTAGAGATAATTGATCGCACCTTTGGTCAAGTTCGTGTTCATGAACCAATTAAAATAGAGTGCATTCGCTCTCTTATGTCTGAGCATTTTGATATTGACCGTTTATTATCCCAATTGGGACTTAATCCAGCGGCAGCAGTATCATAAACTACCCAGATTCCTTTGATTTATTAGAATCAGCAGCGTAAATCCTCTTAATTACTCCTCGACTGGTTTATTTAGTGGGATTTGTTCTGGCAATGCTTCCCCAACTGATTTAACTTCCTCAATGGTCATATCAGACTTTTCGGCTGCTTCTGCGGCTAATAACTCTGATGTCACTGGATTTGGGGAACTTATTTCTGGTGCATCTGCCGTTTCGCTAGTTTCTTCTATGGCAATAACCACCTCAGTTTGAATTATCTCGACCACAGCTTCAGTTGACCCTGCTGTAGGAGTTTCGGAAATTACAACCTCAGTTTGAATGATCTCGACTACAGTTTCCGTTTCTTCTGTTATGGATGACTCTGAAATTACAACTTCAGTTTGAGTTATTTCCACCACAGTTTCCGGTTCCGGTGCTGTTGACGGAATTACCTGTTCTTCCTCAATCACAGGGGGTGGAGTTGGTGATATTTCCACCATTTCCAAAATAGGAGATTGAGCAAAAGTCTCCGCTGATAAACTTTCAGTTGTAATTGCTGGGGTAGCAGTTACCGACTCATCTGGTAATACTGACGGTGGCGTTGCTTCAGTTGGAGTTGTTTGCAAAATCTCCTCAGCAGTTTTGATCACTGGCTTTTTGTTCACAGTCTGCTGTATCTTCGCTTTAGCACCACCAAATACACCAGCAACGAAGCTTGATAACTGTCCAAATTTCTCTTTCACAGAAAACTTTGACATTTGCGATTGGAAACTAATCTTAATTAGCTCAGGACTGGGGAGAGGAGTTTGTTGTCCTGCGGGAGCAAGTTGTCGCCGTAATGAAAGGGTTTGTGCCACAAACCATACCAACATTGCCACACTAGCTACATGACCTAGTAATAGCCCCCCAGTAATTCGAGATGCAAAAATCCATAACACTAAAGCGTAGAATAGCCCAACACCACTCCAGATAAAATCATTCTTGCGATGGATTTCTGGAAAAAAGAAGGCTGATAAATAAATGGCGAGACTGCCAAAACCGATTACCAACGCTAGAAAATAAGCCAGCATTTTTTAATCCTCCTTACTATTTAATTCGAGAAAGGGAACAGGGGGTAGGGGAAGTAGGGGGAGTAGGGGGAGTAGGGGGAGTAGGGGGAGTAGGGGGAGTAGGGGAGAAATTTCTTCCTTCTGAACTCCTGAACTCCTGCTATATGTATTTTAATTTTGCAAAATTTGGGACTAAATTGTGGACTTCAATACAAATTAAAATTAATTCATTGATGTGAGTGATGATTTCTTAAATTTTAGAAAAACTCTTAATATCTTCTTTAGGAGTGAAGCCAAAATCTCGGACTACCCTTAAAGAGAAAGGATCTGCAAGAGAAAGAGCCAAACCCAAACAAAAGATTTAAACTGAACTATGACACTACAAAGCTTTGGTGTGATTGGATTAGCAGTTATGGGCGAAAACATCGCACTTAACGTAGAAAGAAATGGCTTCCCAATTGCAGTTTACAACCGCTCTCGTGAAAAAACCGATGCCTTCATGGCGCACCGCGCCCAAGGACGGAACGTTAGAGCCGCTTTTAGCCTCGAACAATTTGTCGCCTCATTGGAACGTCCCCGCAAAATTTTGGTGATGGTACAAGCTGGTAAACCTGTTGATGCGGTAATTCAACAGCTTAAGCCTTTACTACAAGAAGGTGATATCATTATTGACGGTGGTAACTCTTGGTTTGAAGACACCGATAGACGCACTCAAGAATTAGAACCCATCGGTTTACGCTACATCGGTATGGGTGTTAGTGGTGGTGAAGAAGGCGCGTTGAATGGTCCTTCTCTCATGCCCGGTGGGACAAGAAGCTCTTATGAGTACCTATCTCCCATTTTCAACAAAATTGCGGCTCAAGTTGATGATGGTCCCTGTGTAACCTACATTGGTCCTGGTGGTTCTGGACACTATGTAAAAATGGTTCATAACGGTATTGAGTACGGTGATATGCAGTTAATTGCAGAAGCCTACGATTTGCTGAAAAATGTGGCTGGTTTAAGTGCAGCGCAACTCCATGAAGTCTTTGCTCAATGGAATACAACTGACGAACTCAATTCATTTTTGATTGAGATTACCGCGAATATTTTCCCCTACGTAGATCCTGATACCAAGATTCCCCTCGTTGATTTGATTGTTGACGCAGCCGGTCAAAAGGGAACTGGTCGTTGGACTGTACAAACTGCTTTAGAATTGGGTGTAGCTATTCCGACAATTACAGCGGCTGTAAACGCTCGAATTCTCTCTTCAATTCGAGATGAACGGATTGCTGCTTCTAAGGTCATCACCGGACCAAATGCTAAGTATGGTGGTGATATTGCCGCTTTTGTGAACATGGTGCGTGATGCTCTTTATTGTTCCAAAATCTGTTCTTATGCTCAAGGTATGGCGCTGTTATCTACAGCTTCTAAAACCTACAATTGGGAATTAAATCTGGGCGAAATGGCGCGGATTTGGAAAGGTGGTTGTATTATTCGGGCTGGCTTCTTGAATAAGATTAAGAAAGCATTTGACGAAAATCCAGCTTTACCTAACTTATTGTTAGCACCTGAATTTAAGCAAACAATTCTGGATAGACAAGCTGCTTGGCGTGAAGTAATTGTGACTGCGGCTAAGTTGGGTATTCCTGTACCTGCTTTTAGTGCTTCTTTAGATTACTTCGATAGTTACCGCCGCGATCGCTTGCCACAAAACTTAACTCAAGCACAACGCGACTATTTCGGCGCTCATACCTACAAACGGACTGACAAAGAAGGATCTTTCCACACTGAGTGGGTTCCCATTGCTGAAGCTCAGAAGTAAGATACTTTTGGTTAAGCTTTTAAGTTAATTCTTGCCATTTATTGCCGCAAGATTGCCTGTAGGGGCGGGGTTTTCCCGCCCTTAATTGTAAGATTGAGATGCTATTGACTTTAGTTCAAAAGTTATGCTACAGTCACTGAAGAAATATCATGCCAATAATAATAATATTGTCAGTAAAAATAAAAAAATAATCTCATAAATATAAAAAAGCTATGTATATACGAAAAATTGAAATTAAGAATTTGTGGGGAAATGATTTTTTATGGACACTCAATGAAGACGTAAATGTTTTGATTGGTAAAAATGGTTCAGGGAAATCAACAATACTACGAATGCTTCATGAAGCAGTATTGCCTGTTGAAGATAGCAAACTGAATTTTAGGTTATTTGACCCCATTGATGAAATAATTATTGAGTTAGAAAATGATATTGTCGTCAGAGTTAATAGTGAAAATAGAAGTATAACGGCAAATAAAGAAATTACTAATTATAAACTGAATATAAACTTTATTAATACTTTCGACGTTGTTGAAACCAGATTAAACCCAGATACCACATTACTTGACTACCAACTTAATAAATTAAAATACGAGTTTGTTACTTATCAAAGAGATTTATCTAATCAAGTAGAAGAAGCATTTAAAATAGATGATAAAACAACAAGAAGAAATAAATTAGATAAAATTGAATCTATCTATGAAACTAAAAATGTATTCACTAAGATATTAACTGAACTATTTAGTGATACAGAAAAAAAGTTTGATGAAAAGGAATTTAATTTTTTAAAGGAAGGAATACAAACACCAATATTACCAGAAAATCTGTCATCTGGGGAAAAACAGATGTTGATTATCTTATTAACAACATTACTTCAAGACGGGAAAGATTATATATTATTAATGGACGAGCCGGAAATATCGCTGCATATTGATTGGCAAAGGAGTTTAATCGCAAATATAAGAGAGATAAATCCAAATTGTCAAATTATTCTTACCACTCATTCACCGACTGTTTGGTATCAAGGTTGGATTGAAGAAGTTACGCACATAGAAGATATTCAGTCAACTTCAGATTTAGTAACAGAAAGTACAATTCTCAAAGAAAAAACTGATCAATTAGGAGAGCGTGTAGAAGAAATAAAAGATATTTTTAGTGGCTTTTCAGGGAACAATTTACGTAAACTTTATCAATTTAATCGCAAAATTAATGAATATACTTTATTTACAAAAGATGAATGCCTTCAATTGTTGGAATTTCTAAAAGAAAACAAGATTTATCCTGATGTCATCACATTTACTACTCTTGTTTCCAAACTCACTAATTATCAAGATGCTAAAGATATTTTCGATTTAATGGCAGCAGAAACTTATAGTAAATTATCTCATGTCAAGCCTAATGATATAACTCTTAATACTTTGATCAAAAAAGTCAGTGGAGTTGAAGAAGGTATTGAACTTATTCAAAATATAAATGAAAACATGGAATTGCGTCCTGATATTATCACTTTTAGCACGTTGCTTGGGAAGGCAAGAAATATGGATGAGATTACATTTCTTGAAGATGCACGAACTTACTATGGAATTAAAGCAAATGATATATATTTAAATAAATTGGCTTTTAAGGGGTTTCAGGGAGGACGATAACTAATGAAAGATAATAAATATAAAATTGCTGCTGAAACAATGGAAGCAGATGCGAAAGCCCTGAAGTGTGATATTTGTGTATTGGTTGAGGATTTTCATGATGAAGAATTGTGGAGACTTATTATTGAAAATGTTAAACCGAATTTAAGAAATAGAATTTATTTTCCATATCCCAATAAGAAAGGAACACGCGGAAAAGATACTTTGAGAAATTTTAGAGGGTTCGTTAATAAAAAATTTATTATTTGTATTGATAGTGATTGTGAATATTTGTATGATCAAGATGTATGGTATATCGCTGACTATATTTACCATACAGTTGTTTATAGTAAAGAAAATTTTCAGTGCAATTATTTTTCATTAAATGAAATATGCAAAAGTTTAACCACCAAAAACTATAATTTTAAGAGTTTACTTGAAAATATTTCCCGAAGAGTTTCCCCTATATTTTACATTTGGCTGTATTTCAAAGAAATCAAATGTAATGATTTTGATTATCTTATAAATAACGAAGCATTTGAAACAATTTTGAATTTTCAAGATAGTCAATTCGATAATATTGGGGATGAAAATATTTTATTTCAAAATATTGAAGATAGAGTGAACGATACATTACAAAAGTTAAAAGAAGTAATAGATGATGGTTGGTATGACTCAATTCTTTTAGATGGTATTCCTGATATACAAAATCGGTTAACAGAACAATACTCAATACGTCCAGAAGATATTTTGTCATTTTGCTGTGGACATGGTGTACTAGACCAATTTGTTGAAACTTTTATGAGAAAACTCATTACAATATTAAAGAATTTAAAAATAGAAGAAGTAAAACAGGCTTTAAGTGAAGACAAAGACATTAATAACACAATTAATCGTATCGAAAATCTTGCAAGACGAGACATTAAGACTATGTTAAACACTAGTTTAATATATCTCCTTCTTGATGCGGCCGAAAATCAACATATCCAACAAATCAAAGACAAACTAGCTAGAGAACTGAATTAGTGCGATAGCGAAGCACTCCGCAGGAATCGCTTTTTGGAACTAAAATATCTAATATATTCCCTAGTTTTATCCATCTCAATTAAAATCCAAATAGAGGTGACAATGGTTTTACAATTAGTCAGACACCAATTTACAGTTAAGCAATTTCACCAAATGGCTGAATCTGGTATTTTGTCAGAAAATGATAGATTAGAATTAATTCGGGGGGAAATGATTGATATATCACCTATTGGAAGAAGACACGCTGGTTGTGTCAATAGATTAGTTAATTTGCTGATTCAGCTTCTCGGAAAGCAAATAGTGCTTGCACCTCAAAATCCTGTAGAATTAGATGAAACTTCTGAACCCCAGCCAGATATAGCATTATTAAAACCATTAAAACCACGTCCAGATTTTTATAGAAATTCACACCCCCAACCAGAAGATATATTTTTGTTAATAGAAGTTGCTGATACAACGGTAAAATATGATCGGGAAGTGAAAATTCCTTTATATGCAGAAGCAAATATTCCTGAAGTTTGGTTATTAGATGTTAATCAAGAGGTTGTAGAAGTATATCGAAATCCTCTCCAGGGAGTTCCAGGGAGTTTATCAAGATGTACAGAAGTTAGTCAAAAACCAAATTTTATCAATTTTAGCTTTTCCTGATGTGCATATTAATGTGACTGAGGTATTTTAATAATCATCTTTATTTGTAGTCTATTAATATGCGGATCACCATTTTTTTCGGCTCTTGCGCTACTTTTATGGAGAATTAATACTAAAGTGCCAGTTTAATAAACTGCGTAATCTGAAATTGCTAAAGTTGCGAAAGCCATATCCAAGTCGTTTAATAAGTTTGAGTTTATTATTCATAAGAATACCCGGTAAGTGGGAAACTCAGTGGCTTCGCTCCCTGAGAGGGAAACGACACGAGTCGCTTGTATCTCAGGTCTAAAGACACTGAGCTTTACGCTTACCGGATGCTCTTGTAAGAGTTTGACATTTAAGAGATTAGTATTAGGGAACACCAAAAAATAAATTACCCAATTTTGTGGGATGGCCATCCTGCCCGTCCTTGATGGTTAGCGGGCAAGATGCCCGCACCACAAAAATTTTTGGGTATTTTTTTAATTGGAAGTCCCTTAAGTAACAAATAAAAAAGCGAGAATCGCGGATTATATGGATTACGCTGATTACACAGATTTTTTTCATTTGCTAAGATAACCAAAATCTGTGTAATTCTTTAATCCGTAGAATCCGCGATTCTCACCTTCTCTGAAAATATGTTGATACCAAGGAGACTTCTAGTCAGCCAAAACTTTTAAAACATCCTCTAAAAATTTCCATCATTAAATTACCAATTATGCACAGAATCAGCGCCACACCAGGTGGATTAAATCAGTCTGAAGGTTTATTTTTCCTCGAACAAACTCCCGCCCCTTTCGTATTGATTACAGCAGCAGATACTGATATTCAAACCCTAGCGGCTGTAGTTCCTAAATTACCTAGTCAATTCCCCGAAATCAGGGTAGCCAACTTATTACAACTACAGCAACAAATAAGTATAGATGCTTATAGTGAACAAGTTTTAGAATCCGCCCAAGTTATTGTGCTTCGTCTCATAGGAGGAAGTTCATACTGGGCTTATGGTTTAGAAGTCGTACAAGAAATTGTACAACGTAATGGCACAACTCTAATTGTCATGCCAGGAGATGACGGACTTGATTTTGATTTAATTTCCAAATCTACGGTTTCTCAAGAAATCGTCCAGAAGATTTGGCAATACTTTCAAGAAGGTGGTACAGAAAATTTCCTCAATGCCTTGCAATTTATTGCTGATACATCCTTATCAACAGCGTTTAATCCCCCACAACCACAACCTGTTCCCCGCGTAGGATTGTACGAAATAAGTCAGGATGTAGGGGCGCAGGGCTTGCGCCCAGTCAGGAGTCAGCCTAAAGTGGGGATTTTGTTTTATCGCGCCCATTATTTAGCAGGAAACACTAAAGTTATTGATGCTTTATGTAATGATTTGATAGAGAAAAATTTACAGCCTGTACCAGTTTTTGTTTCTTCATTGCGCGAACCTGGTGTTAGTAGTCAATTATGTGAATTATTAGCAGCAAAAGATGATCATTCTGTTAGCTTGTTGATGAATACCACCAGTTTTTCCCTAGCAAGTTTAGAAACAGAAACACCACAAACCGAACTTTGGGAAAAATTAAATGTCCCGGTTTTGCAAGTAATTCTTTGTGCTAGTTCCGTTGAACAATGGGAATCAGAATCACAAGGTTTAACACCCCGTGATATTGCCATAAATGTGGCACTACCAGAAGTAGATGGGCGAATTATTAGTCGGGCTGTGTCTTTCAAAACCTTACAAACTCGGAATAATAAACTAGAAACCGATGTCGTAGTTTATGAACCCGTGAGCGATCGCATTCAATTCGTCGCCCAACTGGCTGCAAACTGGGTAAGATTGCGGGTAAAACCGCCCCAAGAACGCCGCATAGCCATAATTTTAGCAAATTACCCCAACACCAACGGACGGCTCGCCAACGGCGTAGGACTGGACACTCCTGCTAGTTGTGTAGAAATTCTCAAAGCCTTAAAGTTAGCTGGTTATGAATTAGGAACTATTCCCGAAACTGGAGACGAATTAATTCAAATTCTCACATCTAGCGTTACCAATGATCCAGAAGGGAAAGACTGGAAACCCATCAACCAAAGTTTATCAGCAGCAGAATATCAAAAATATTTTTCTACCCTACCAATAAATATCCAAAAACAAATTATTGCCCGTTGGGGGCAACCTATTTTAGACGCAATCCCAAATTGGGCGGTTTCTGGAATTCAATTTGGTAATGTTTTTGTTGGTATTCAACCATCACGAGGTTACGATCTTGATCCTAGTTTAAATTATCATGCCCCCGATTTAGAACCAACCCATAATTATTTAGCCTTTTATAATTGGGTACGAGAATCTTTTCAAGCAGATGCCATAGTTCATGTAGGAAAACATGGCAACTTAGAATGGCTACCAGGAAAAAGTGTCGCCTTATCTAATACTTGTTATCCAGAAATTGCCCTGGGACCAATGCCCCATTTATATCCATTTATTGTTAATGATCCCGGAGAAGGTTCACAGGCAAAAAGACGCGCCCAAGCCGTAATCATTGATCACCTCACACCACCAATGACAAGGGCAGAATTATATGGACCATTGCAACAAGTAGAAAACCTAATTGATGAATATTACGAAGCCGAAAGTTTAGATCCTTCCAGATTACCAACAATACGCGATCGCATTCAAGAACTCGTCATCAAAGAAAACCTGTACAAAGACTTAGGAATCACCAACCCCGAAGACATCGCCAACTTTGAAACCCTGATTTTAAACTCCCTAGACGGTTACTTGTGCGAACTCAAAGAAGCCCAAATCCGCGACGGCTTACACATATTCGGTCAATGTCCCCAAGGAACCCAACTACGAGACCTAATAGTAGCGATCGCCCGTATCCCCAACCGCCATTCTATCGGCATTACCCGCGCCATAGCCAAACAGTGGCAAATAGACATAGATCCCCTCACCGACAACCTCTCAGCCCCCCTCTCTGCGCCTCTGCGCCTCTGCGAGAGACTTAAATCCTGCCATATCATCGGCGATGTCGTCGAACTCCTAGAAATAGAAGCCGCCCATTTAGTAGAAGAAGTTATCTCTGGGCGCAGACCCTGCGCCCCTACGGATTGGATCAGCGACAAACTCCTCCCAGCCCTACAAAAAACCAACCAAGAAACCACAAATCTCCTACGGGGACTTGACGGAAAATACGTTCCCAGCGGGGCTTCCGGCGCACCCACCCGCGGACGACCCGAAGTTCTACCCACAGGTAAAAACTTTTACGCCGTTGACATTCGCGCCATACCCACAGAAACCGCCTGGGACATTGGCAGAAAAGCCGCTGAAACCCTGATTGAAACCTACACCCAAGAACATGGAGAATACCCCCAAACCCTGGGTTTATCAGTGTGGGGAACAGCCACCATGCGGACTGGTGGTGATGATATAGCCGAAGCCTTAGCTTTACTTGGTGTGCAACCCGTGTGGGATGGTGCAGCAAGACGAGTAGTAGATTTTGAAATTTTACCCTTGGCGATTATCGGTCGTCCCCGTGTGGATGTCACTCTAAGAATTTCCGGGTTTTTCCGGGATGCTTTCCCCAATTTAATCGCTTTATTTGATCAAGCAGTGAAAGCCGTTTCAGCTTTAGATGAACCACCAGACCAAAATCCCTTAGCAGATACAGTTCGTCAAGAAACAGCACAATGGACTCAAGAAGGTTTATCTTTAGAAGTAGCCCAAGAGCGATCGCAATATCGCGTTTTTGGTTCTCAACCAGGGGCTTATGGTGCAGGACTCCAGGGACTAATAGCCTCCCAAAACTGGGAAAATGATCAGGATTTAGCCCAAGCTTACACAAATTGGAGTGCTTACGCCTATTCTTCTAGTGAGGGAACAGGGAACAAAAATGCAGAAGCCTTTGAACAACGCTTAAAGCAAATGCAAATCGTCCTCCACAATCAAGACAACCGAGAACACGATTTACTCGATTCCGACGATTATTATCAATTTCAGGGTGGTTTAACCGCAGCCGTGCGTTCTCTTCAAGGTAAAAATCCCCAAACCTACTTTGGCGACAATTCCAACACATCTCAACCCAAAATCCGCCAACTTAGTGCCGAAATTGCCAGGGTTTATCGTTCCCGCGTCGTTAATCCTAAATGGATAGCTGGAGTCATGCGTCATGGATATAAAGGTGCATTTGAAATGGCTGCAACCGTAGATTTTCTCTTCGCTTACGATGCTACCGCCCAATGTGTCGAAGATTATATGTATCAAGGTGTTGTAGAAGCTTATTTAGAAGACGCTACCGTTTGTGAATTTATTCATGACAAGAATCCCTGGGCATTACGCGATATTGCGGAAAGATTACTAGAAGCCAACCAACGCGGCTTATGGCAGGATGTGAATATACAAACCCTCGAAAACCTCCGCAATTTGGTGCATCAAGCGGAAGCAACTATCGAAGAAAAATAATTTCATTTAGGAACCGGATATGGAAAATCTTGCGTATTTACATTTAGCTTTTGCCAATCAAGACGAAGAAACCACTGAGTTAATATCCCTCAGTTCTTTATTCAAAACAACAGCCGCACCAAATTGGCAACTCTTTTCTAGTAGTGCGTGGAAATACATGATTCCCCTGGCTCTAACTATATCTATTTTGAATAGTGTTAGTAGTGTTTTCGCCTTAGAAAAAAATGATAACGCTGCTACCGTAAACAGTCTCCAACAAAATGAAATATCTCAAATTAAAACCGCCAATAATCGAGTTATCAGTACAGCCCCGATAACCCCCACTATCTCAAATAATATTATTTCCGTGAATAAGAAGCGCAAAGACCCCAATCTCCTCAGCAAAGGTGATGAAGGTGCGGATGTCAAAGTTTTACAAGAACGCTTGAAAATCGCTGGTTTTTATTATGGTAATTCCACAGGCATTTTTGGTCCAATTACTCACGAAGCGGTAAAACGATTCCAAAAAGCTTATCAACTCACAGTTGATGGTGTTGTCGGTAAATCCACACTAGCCAAATTACCAGATGTTACCGATGAAAATCAAACAACTACTTCTCAAAAATTAGATCACCCAGATATACTTAGTTTAGGCGATCGCGGTGAAGCCGTCAGAATTCTCCAAGCACAATTAATCACCGCCGGATTTCTCCAAAATCAGCCCAATGGTTACTATGGTTCTAACACAGTTGATGCCGTAAAACGCTTTCAAAAACAACACAAACTAGAAATCAATGGACTGGCTGGACAAACTACCCGTTCTAAGTTACACAGTTTAGTTAAAAACTCTGCCAAAAGTGATTTCACCACTCTAGAAATCCAAAGACGACTACAGGAAAAAGGTTTCTATAAAGGTCAAATCAACGGCATGATGGCATCTGATACCAAAAAAGCAATTAGTCGCGCTCAAGAATTTTATGGTATCAGTCTCAAAGATATTAAAAGCGGAAGTTTTTAATCCCCCGCTTTCTCCAAATCATCAGATTCCCCACAACTTGATTCATCCTCCAAATTTTGGGCTAGTACCGCAGAATGGAAGTCAAAAGTCAAAAGTCAAAATTAAGACTGCATAGGCTTTTTGGCTTTTGGAAATGGTTGGTTTATTTACGCCGTGCTGTACTAGTAATTGGTAATTACTCTTACCTTTTGCCTCTTGCCTTAGTTATTAAATTGGCATCAGCGCTCTTTGACACTTAGGACACACGGCATGGATTGTCATTTGACAATCTAATAAATGAAACCCCTCTTTTTGCGCTGTTTTTCCGCCAATCTTTAAAACTGAGTCATTCTTAAACTCAATAGTCGAATTACAGCGAACACAAATGAGGTGATGATGGTGATGGGGATAAGGCTGATTAATTTCATAATGTTTATGCCCTTCACCCAATTCCAACTCCCGTAAAATCCCCATTCTCGCCATTAACTTTAAAGTGCGATAAATAGTTGATAAACTAATCCCTTCACCATCAGTTTCTAAACGATGATATAGGTCCTCTGCACTTAAATGTTCACCTTGCGGGAGTTCCTGAAAAATATGTAGAATTGTTTCGCGCTGTGGAGTTAAACGCCAGCCACGGTCGTTTAACTCTGCTTTAAGTGAACCAGTTGTGTAGACAGTCATACTAAATTTTCTCAACAAAGCTCATTAATTGAGAATATAACAAATATTTGGCTTGATTTGCAACAATCATTGCTTATTGAGAATATTTGCCTCTTGCCTCTTGCCTCTTGCCTCTTGCCTCTTGCCTCTTGCCTCTTGCCTCTTGCCTCTTACCTCTTGCCTCTTACCTTCTAACTTAACGACTCTAGATAGTCGCGGACTAGGTTACGACGTTTAGGTTGGCGAAGTTTTTGTAAAGCCTTGGATTCAATTTGTCTGACCCTTTCCCGTGATAAATCAAGGGCGCGACCGATTTCTGCTAAAGAGTAGGCATGACCATCGGACAAGCCAAAGCGCATCGAAATAACATCCCGTTCTCGACTGGTTAAATCATCAAGAAGATTATGCAAATCCTTATGTAAAGATTCTCGCATCAACATCTCCTCTGGCGTAATCGTATCAGTCTCCAGTAATTCTCCTAATTCAGTATCTTTATCCTTCCCTACCTTCGTTTCCAAAGACACAGACCGAGGAACTCTCAATAGCACTTCCCGGACTTGGATAGCTGTCATATCCAACTCAATGGCTAGGTCTTCTAAAGTCGGAGTGCGACCTTTTTCTTGGGCAATTTTCCGTTGCGCCTTTTTAATTTTGTTGAGCTTTTCGGTAATATGGACAGGTAGGCGAATAGTGCGGCTAGAAGTAGCGATCGCCCTGGTAATACCCTGACGAATCCACCAGTAAGCATAGGTACTAAAACGATAACCCTTTGTAGGATCAAACTTCTCAACTGCTCGTTCTAAACCTAAAGTCCCTTCTTGCACCAAATCTAACAATTCCAAACCCCGATTTTGGTACTTTTTGGCAACAGATACCACCAAACGCAAATTCGCCTTAATCATGTGGGATTTGGCTTGTAGTCCTTGAGTTTGAACTTGTTCTAGTTCTTCAACTGTTAAATTAGCAATTTCCGCCCAGCGTCTTTTCCCATTGGCTAAAGTCGGCTTAAGATCAGGTAAATTTATCCCCGCAGTAGTCGCCCACCGTTCCAAAGAAGGGCGGTGTCCTAGTTCTGATGTCAACCGCTCCTGTACCTCCATTAACCGGGCATAAGGGGCAATTACAGCGTCTCCCTCAGTGGCAGCAGCACCAAGCAATAACCGCATCCGTAAATATCGCTGTACTTTTTGGGCTTCAGCAACTTCCTCATCTCGTCCTAATAAGCGGACTCGACCAATTTCTTGCAGATAGAGGCGTACCAAGTCTGTGCTACGTCGGCTAGTTTGCGCGGCTAAGGCTAAGTCTGACTCAACAGCAGCCATATCTAAATCTGGCAAATCATCATTATTGATTTCAATATCCAAGGGTGAACTAGGATTTTGCCCTTCCTGGGCGGCATTTTTATAAAAAGATGTTGCTGGCATGATGTCTCAAATGGCTCCAGTTAACAATAGATTACGGTCAGCTAAAATTACGGTCAGCTAATCAACTGTTGCTATTCCGTAATTTCGTCATGAAATAACATAGTTTGGGCTTCAATGTACAATTCTTTGCAAAACTTTGTACTAGTCCAAAGATGTCGAAGAGAAGAAAACTTAATTTATCAGCTTTTGGACTGTTTTAACTGGATAGTTATTTTCACCACAGTGTACTAGGTTAGAAAAATACATTCTTAATGAGTTGTTCGTTACTAGTAGTTGTGTAATTGAATAAATAGCTCTGCAAATCTTCAGTCAGAGTTTCCATTAGGAGTTACCTAGTCAATATTACCATGTTTAAAGATATTGACGGTTATTTTTTTAACTGTTTATTAACATACATTTAGTTGTGATGATGTTTATAAACTACATAGTCATATTTACATCACTCAAAAAGTAATTTCCTGACAATTTGATAAATTTCTTCCAGGGATTTTGCGGTAATCGTTTAATTTCAATTGCACACCTTACACTATCAGCATTTCTCCCCCTATTTACCATATTTGTTCTGTAGGAAAATTATCAAATTCGGGCTTGATGTCTCGTAACATCAGTTTATCTAATGCAAGTCTTGGTGTAACTTCTCCTTCCAGCAGTTGGTAAACTTGCTCGGTAATGGGAATAGCAATGCCTTGTTGTTGGGCGATTTCCATTAATACCCGACAAGTGTTCACACCTTCGGCTGTGCCTGGAAGATTTGCCATAACTCCTGGCAACGTTTTTCCATTGGCTAATTGATAACCAACTTGATAATTGCGACTTAACGGGCTGTTGCAGGTTGCTAATAAGTCCCCTAGACCGGATAATCCATAAAATGTTTCCGTTTTTGCGCCTAAAGTCTGACCTATTCGTACCATTTCGGTTAAGCCACGAGTGACTAAGGCAGCTTTGGCATTCGTTCCTAAGTGTAACCCATCACATACACCTGCGGCGATCGCTATCACATTTTTCAGTGTTCCCCCTAATTCTACGCCCACAGGGTCAGGGTTAGTATAGACACGAAAGCGACTGGAGGAAAATACCAATTGGACTGTTTGGGCAGCATTAGTATTTTTACTCGCTACTACCGTTGCTGCTGGTAATTCCTGGGCAATTTCCTGAGACAAATTCGGACCTGATAAAACCACAACAGGAGAATTAGGAAAAGCTGCTTGCCAAATTTGCGACGGTGTAGACGTAGTATGTGGTTCTAGTCCCTTAGTTGCAGTCACAAAGATTGTTTGTGAAGATAAGGGACAAGACTGCACCATAGAAGCCACATCTCTCACCCCTTTCATGGAAATAGCCGACAAGATAACTTGAGCATTTTTATCCTCTAATACTTTTTCTAGAGGTTGCGAGTCAGAACGTGACCATAAATGCACCTGATTACCATTAATTGCTGCTAATTTAGCCAAGGCTGTACCCCAAGCACCCCCACCAAGAATAACGACAGATTTTAAATTTTGGATTTTGGAATTGGTCATTAGGGTAAAATAACAACTGACAACTGACTATCTGGGATAACGTTTCATTAATTCTCTGACTTGCTCTGCATGATAGGAGCTTCTTGTCAATGGTGAAGAAACAACTTGTAAAAATCCTAGTTCTTCGCCAAAAGTTTGCCATGCTGCAAATTGTTCTGGTGTTACGAAGTTAGATACTTGTAAGTGTTTTTGACTGGGTTGGAGATATTGCCCAATTGTCAAAATATCACAATCTACTTTTCGTAGGTCTTCCATAACTTGGCGAATTTCCGCATCTGTTTCACCTAAGCCGACCATGATACCAGATTTAGTGTAAGTGCTGGGAGAAATTTGGCGAGAACGTTGTAATAATTCCATTGTCCGCTCATAATCTCCCTGGGGACGCACACGGCGATACAAGCGAGGAATGGTTTCTGTATTGTGGTTAATTACTTCTGGTTTCCCTTGCAGAATTATTTCTAAAGCTTGCCAATTACCGCATAAATCGGGAATTAATACTTCAATAGTAGTATGAGGCGAAACTTCATGAATAGCATTAATACAGTGAACAAACTGAGATGCACCACCATCTGGTAAATCATCTCGGTTGACGGAAGTAATCACGACGTGATTAAGCTGCATCCGTTCCACTGCTTTCGCTAGTCTTGTGGGTTCGGTGGGATCTAATGCTTGGGGTTTCTTTTCAAAGTCAATATCACAATAAGGACAAGCCCTGGTGCAAGCTGGACCCATAATCAAAAATGTGGCAGTACCCGCGTTAAAGCATTCCCCAATATTGGGACAGGAAGCCTCTTCGCAAACAGTATTCAGGGCTAAATCCCGTAAAATCTCCTTAACGTTACCAACACGCTCCCATTGAGGTGCTTTCACTCTCAACCAGTATGGTTTTACAGTCACAGTCTACTTTTACCATTTTAGTTATACAAATCTTATGGTAGCAAGCAAAGACCTTTGTAGAAGAGAAAAAGTTTGTTATTTTGTACTGATTGTGGTACTGTAGAGTTAGATTGCCATTTTTTTGGAAAATTGCTCTACTTGGGATCTCCCCAAGACCGTATTTTCCGCTTTTGTGGCGGGATGTGGCGCAGCTTGGTAGCGCACTTCGTTCGGGACGAAGGGGCCGCTGGTTCGAATCCAGTCATCCCGATTGTTGTTGTCACTTGCCAGATTATTTGACCGCGTTGACAAATTGGTGTCCGTCTTGCCAAATTACTGTCCGCGTTGCCAAATTACCTAATCATCATCGTGTATTGGCATTGGAAGCTGTTACAATAATAGCTTTTATTTATTGGTATTGCTTCAGTTAGAGACTTCCAAGAAATAAATTATCCTAAGAAACGAACCACAGAGGCACAGAGTACACAGAGAGAGAATTTCTGCATCAGTTTTGGGACATTTTTTTATTTGGAAGTCTCTTACGGAAAATCCCGAACGAAGTGCGCCTTTCAACCCACCTAAAATGTTTTATATGCCTGCATAAAGGTCTTTCAACCCGCCCCACTCCGGGAGGGGTGTTGAAACGGAATAGTCCTGTTCATATTCTTTCCAATCTGCGGACTTTCAACCCGCCCCACTCCGGGAGGGGTGTTGAAACCGGGAATAATCGTCCACCGCTGGACAATTACGAAGCTTTCAACCCGCCCCACTCCGGGAGGGGTGTTGAAACTCCGCCCGACCAAACCCTTATCTGAAGACACTTCCAAAAGCAATTTTGGCGGATGTCCTAAATTTGCTCTTAATTTCCCTTTTAAGGGAGGATTATCAAAGCATCTCAACATCTGGAATACAGACTAGACAAGGGATTTGGACTTTTGGCAGAACCCCAGGGTTTTTGACCTCGCTTATGGTTCGCCAAAAATAAATAATTAAGGTGGATTCCTCCTTGCTCGGAGGTGATTCAGTAGCCACCACTGCGGTAAACCCGCACCTCTATTACTGGGGGCGCACCTTATTCCTGTTCACGAGGAACAGCAGCATCAAGGTGGGCAGCTACCAGGGTCAGAAAGCACGACTGTCTCACAACAGTCAACCTAACCCGCATTTATCGCAGGACAGAGGTTTATCAAAAACATGAACTGCGGCGCTATTGTTATTTCCTATTCTATTATCAAGGTTCGGTATTTTGTCAATCAGGCTTTTCGGGATTGATAGGCACTTATCGCTAATTCTTTGGCTTTCTCCTGTGGACTCGCTCGAATTGGTTGTTTTCCCTCCTCTATAGCGATTCCTGCTTTATTTGCCTGACTTTGAATATTGGCAATTAATCTACCGTAGCTCCATTGATGGACACTAACTCGGTATTGTTTGGCATATTTTTTTTGAACTTCTATTATATCTGATTTTTGTTCTGCTTTAGATTGAATTTCACTCTGAATTTGCTCTCGCATATCTCCCAACTTTGGGATAACAATACTGCCAGCTTTATATGTTTGGGCAAGTGCAATAATTTCTTTTGCTAGTAATCTATCTATATACTCTCCTAACTCTGAATCGCCAAATTGATTTGGTGCTGACATCCTTTGAGCGATATGGCGTTGGTGGCATAATAGGTGTTTTTGTTGTTGTTGTCTATTGAGTAGTTTGTAATTTTCACCAAGTAGTTGTTTAATGTTGCGATATGTCAAAACTTTTCCAGTTGTACCATCTACAACTGCAATTGTGGCAGGGTTTTCCAAACCTAAACTCACACCAACTAAAATATGAGATTGTCCTTTATATAAAGGTTGACTTGGACGAGGGAAGGGGTTATTAATTCTGGCTAGAGAGGAATTTTTGCGTTTGAGATGTGCCTGTTGTTTATCATTTAGATCACCTTTGGCTTTTGTCTGGGTGATGGTTTTGGCAATTTCTTCGGCTTTTTCTTCTTTGACTAAGTTTGTTCCTTCTTCTGTCCACAGACGAGTATATACAGAACAATAAAGGGTTAAATGGTTAACATCCCAGGGTTCTCCTTTGTCTTCTTCTTCCTGCCAAGAGATACGACCACTACGCAGAGTAAATAAGGCACTAGAATGTTGATTTTTACTATCTTTCTTAATTTGTTGATCTTCTAGGAAGCGTTGAAACCAGTGCAGTTGGCGAGAATCACAATAAATTTGAAATGTATGCTCACTTAAACCATTAAATTTTACACAGATACGTCCAAACTGATTTTTCAACCAAGTCATATCTTCGTTGGTTTCATAAGCGACTGGAAACGGCACTTGACTGGATTTTCTTAACAGAATGTTTTGCCAGAATTTCGCCTCTGTTTCATTTTCAGGGACGGTCTGAGTGGCATTAAAAAGAGTTTCTAATCTTATGGTGTCGGTTAAATCTCGTCCTTTGGGAATTCGAGCGGCTAATTTTTCTGTGAGACGTTGAATTTGGATTTCTACTTTGTGGCGACGTTGAGCGAATTTATCGGTGTTTTCTGCTTTATTGCTAATTTTACAGCCATTTTTGAGTAAATAACTAATAGCACAACGAGTTAAATTATCTTCTGTATTACTGTAAGCGTCGAATAAGTTTTTTGATAAATTGCGATCGCTATCTGAATTTGGAGATTTTTTCCCTTTTTTACTTTTCGCTGGTTGAGTTTCAGTAGGATTTTTTGGGGCAAATTGAGCCAAAATTTCGGCAGATTTAGTCTGAAGTATATCCAAGGAGACTCCACTGGCTTCTACTAATTCAGCATCACTATTGAGCATTTCTAACCAGCGCAGTTTGCCGTCTAGTTGGGACTGAAACCGCTTCATTAAGGCAAACCAGGATTTATAAATATAGTTTACTGATGCTGTGGCACTAGTGTAAAACCTTGCAGGTTGCCCGATGAAGCGCGGATCTGTTTTCAATGGTTCACACAGTTCTTTGACTATACCTGTGGGGTGTTTACCTTTTTGTCGCCAGGTTTCAAATTCTGGGTGTTTACCAATTTGACTCAGTAGTTCGTTAATCAGTGGGGTGTTTTTCTCTGCCATCAATTGCCATAGCTGTTGACGGGTAGTTTCACTGGCTACTAAACGACACTGAATAGTGATTTGGCTCATATTTAATAAACATATTTGTTTAATACTAACATATTTGTATTGTAGCAGCTTTCTGTAAAATGTTTTTTATGCAAGAAACATTTTTCACAAGTAAGGAAGCGGCTCAAATTACGGGTTGTACTCTCCGCCAGATCCAGTATTGGCGAGAGAAGGGGATTGTTGTGCCTGTGATTGGTGATACGGGTACGGGACGCAGTATTTATTACTCCAGGTCTAATTTGGTGGAACTGGCTGCTTTGGTATATTGGCTGTCTACGGGGATAAGTTTTGATATTGCCTGTGAAACGCTGAAACAACTGAAGGAACAAGAACCGGAGTTGTTTATTTCTGGTCAGGGGAGGCGGTTTATGTTGTTGTTATCACAGGATGATTCGCTTTCTTTGGTAGAATTTGACAGGCAAAGAGCGATCGCATCCCTGGATGAAGGTAAGGCTGTGATTCCTGTATGGTTAGATGTTATTTATCAGCAGTTATCAAGCAAGTTAATAGGATAGCGATTCCTACGGAGCGCTTCGCTATCGCATCCCTAGATGAAGGTAAATCTGTGATTCCCGTGTGGTTAGATGTTATTTATCAGGGGTTAGCAAGCAAGTTAGTGGGTTGGGGTGAGTTCCATGTACGACATATTCAAAAAACCAAGTCTAAAACCAATTTTCTTTGTGTGCGATTTCTCCTACTTTAACTACTTTTGATGCAACAAGATTTCTACATTTAGCCTCAGCAGTAGCAACTATAAAGCCTGGATAATGTTCTGGTTGTTTGGCAATTTCTTTTGCGATATCATCAGATAGACTCTCTATTGATACTGTGCGAATAAATCTTTGATAAGCATAACGTTCAGATACAACACCTTTCAAATAACTTTTTGATATGATATTCAAAGCAACTTGCCAGCTTATTTTTTCTTCACCAAGTAATCGAATTGCCACACCTTGCCAATATTGGAGAACATCAAGGTCATTTCCATCATATTGATTTAAATACTTTGAATACAAATCACTGGGATTATTTGCACGAATACCTAATAAAGTTACTGTTCTGGCATTTAAATTCTCTGGAAGAAACTGAACATTAAATCTAATTAAACGATTGCTAGATTGCTGTGTTACAGATACAGATTCTTCTGTAGATTTATATAAACGTCCCCAGTCATCAACAGATAATTGTTCTATAAATATATCAATTGTTATAGCAAGTTGTTCTAATGTTTTCTGACTACCCCAAGTTATTAAAAGTAAAACAGAAAACATTTGGTCTATTACATTAGAGGTTTGCTCAAATAGCTTTTGCCAGTAGGATACTTGACCCGCTCTTAATCTAGCATAGCGCGACCTTCTACACAAAGAAACCGAGGGATCAAAAAGGTCAGTAAAATCTTTACAAGTTTCACTTTTAGACTTAATTCCACTAGCAATATTAGCAAGATGGAAAAAAGTCCACCGTTCTCCAAACAATGAACGAGCTTTTTCTACTATATTATCCCAATGTGTTATTCCAGTCGTCCATTCAGAAATACTATTTTGTGATTCTTTCTCTACAGTATTAAAAATTTCATTGCACTTATCTACATTAGAAAAATTTGTAGTAAATTTAATATTTTGCTTATCAAGAGAAGAAATACGTATGACTCTATTATTAGAATAAATCATTCTGTTGTCCTGCCATATATTAGACAATGACAGTGGATAATACGGAACATTAAAAGCTATGGCATATCTCTTTACATCTAAGATACAACTTAAAAGTTCTAAAATATATTTTGGCTGCGACTGAATATCAATAGTAAAGCAACCATCTAAAATTAATTCTAAAGCAATATTGAAATATGTTTCTGTACTTTCCAAATAATCATATCGTCTTGCTTTACAAATAAGTTCCATACGTAATGGATGATTAATATCATCAGCAAGAACTGTACTTATGTCGCTTACCGATAACCTTGATATTGATAAGCTGCCAAAGTACAATCCATATTCAAGCCAGCGTGTTCGATTATCATTTCTTTGAGCAAGAACAGCTCCAAACCATAATTTATCAATTTCCTCTGAAGATGTATTTGCTCTAATTAAATCAATCACATCCAAAGCATAGTCTTTAGGTGGATTATCTCCTAAAATTGCAAAGCAACGGGTAATCAATTCATCTTGACCACAATCTTTTGGAAGTACCAACGGATTACCTGAACCAAGCCTACGACTATTTGAGGTTAGTAAGTATCTTAATCCAATACCATCTAAAATTACTTCTATAACTCTACGTACAGATTTAGGATGCTGGGTAAAAACCCAGTCTGAGAGTAACATAGCCGCTAATAGTCTTGGATAGCTAATAAGAGAATATCCTTCTTCTGAAATCAGTTCTTCAATACGATCAATTAAATCTGCCAGTTCTCCCTTGCTATAACATCCAGCATAAAACCTTGTAACATTTAGCCAGTAAAAATCACGCGCAATTGCATCAAATCGGTCTGGTTTTGTTCCTGACTTTTCATTGCCTGGTGGTGATTGTGGTGCGGTATCGTAGAGATATTTTGCAGCAAAATATTCCCGAAGAGGTTGAACCTCAAACTCATAAGTACCTTAATTTGTTGTGGATCTAGCTTTCGAGCTTTCATCCACTTTTGTGAATATTCATCAATAAGTGGACGAGTAACTGGACCTAAATGGTAGTAAGGAAATGAATCCTCTGGAAAACTTGGTGAATCTGCAAATGCAGCCGGACGGCTAGTTACTATAACTTGTAGAGAAGCTGCATTTACTCTAATGCGTTTAATTCCGGCAGTAATTTCTTTAACTACATCTTTTCTTGTTTCTATATCAGCGACTTCATCCAACCCATCAAAAACAAAAAGAATAGAACTTACTTTTGCTACAGCGTGCAAATCAGCTACATCAAATTCAAAGCCACCAGAATCATTTTCTATCTGAGCAGCAAGAAAAGACTCTAAAGATTTATTCCATTTGGGATGTGGTTCATTATAGTTTTCGGCTGAGAAAGGATTTTGTTTTGCCAGCCAAGAAGCTAAATCTCGAAGATCAACTCTAAATGGTAACCGGACAGATGAAAACCTATGCTCCTTTGGTAGTTTTTCAAAAGTTTCATCTCCTCTGTACTGCTCTGGAATTAGTTGATCTATCTGCTCTTTACCAAGGACTTGCATCCTATGTACTTGACAAACATACTGGGTTATAGTGGATTTTCCTTGTCCAGGTGCGCCTTCAATTACTATATAAGGAATATGCTCTTGCAAAAGTGGGTGAAGCAACATGGAGGCTGAACCTACAAGCATTTGCTCATCTCTTATCCCATTAACTAGGTCAAAGGGGGAAGATAAATCTTCAGGAAAAACAACTTTTTTACTGGCTTGGCGGCGATTGTAAATTGTATCACGAGCTATAGACCTATGAATAAATTGGTAAAGATAAAGTTGTTTTTTTGTAGTTGCGGTATTGGGTGGTACAACAGGTACATCTATAAATAAATCAAGAAGCCTATTATCAAGCTCAACCTGTTTAAATTTAACTTTTTGATCTATATCAAATTGATGTGTTATGTAAGCTCGAATTGCTGAAGCTCTTCTCTCCTTATTTTCTGATAGTCCAGACTCAAGGACAGACCTAATTAAATCTTGACCTATCATCAATTGAGGATATACCCACTTGAGATCCCAAGCATTATCTAAACGTCGATTTAAATCATCACGCCACCAACATTGTGATGGAACACCAAGTTCGCTATTCAATAATTGATTTACTTGATCAATTGAGCCAGAATCAGGATGTGCTGTTCCTTTAATATTTGTAAGTAGAATATATTTTTTTGCTCCCTTTGGAATTTGCTTTTTAAGTTTTACTGCTTCCCCTTTTTCGCCCTTGAGAGTGTCTAATAACCATTTATGGGGGTCAGGTACTGCCAAAGGATCTCTTACGAACTTAACTTGATACATAATGAACCCACGCTCATCATCATCACTTATGGGACTTAGTGCATCTCTACCACCATCAGGCTGTCCCACTGGGAAACATTGAACACCAGAAAATTCTTTCGTAAGTAAAGCTTGGCAGAATTTTTGAAAGGTTTCTGGATCTAGATTCTCAAAGGGATAATTCATATGTTTTCCTTATGCTGGCTTATTTACACAACAACTAAAAAATTTTGTTCAATATTTAACATTTTTAAGGTAATTATACAATTTTTGAAAAAAAATATACAACCGCACTTAATATAGCTTCTGGAAGTCAATCATCTCCCCAAAGATTGTAAAACACCGATGACACCAACCATCAACCCACAAAGCCGGAACTTTAAACCTAGCCCCACAATTAGGACACTCAGACAACAAACTTAAATGATGATGCTGACACCCCTGAGTTACCTTAAACTGCCACTCAATCCGGTGACAAGGGGAATCCACATAACAAGCAGCACAAAGCCGAATAGGTTCAAGATTCATTCCCACCCCGGCAGGTGCTAACATCTGCTCTAACCTATCAGCATCAACCCCCACAACCTTAGCCAAAGCCTCCAACTGTTGCCCAGAAGGAGGGGGATTAAAACGAAATTTTTCCCAACGAGCGATCGCACCCCCAACCCCAGCAGCCTTGCTAATTTCTTTACCTGCTTGGCGAATCCTGCGACTCATGGCTTTAGCCTCATCCAGAGATAATTCCTCTGTCTCCAAATCTTGAGCATAAGCACGAGCTAAAAATTCTTCGCGGTGTTTACCTTTGTCAGCACGTTGAGTGGTTTGAAGTCCGGCTAAACCTTGTTCTTCCCATTTTTTAACCAGTCTGCGGACTGTTCGGACTGATTTACCTAGTTTTGCTGCTACCTCCCTTTGTCTTTCTCCATAGGTAATGCGTTAGCGAAGCTTACCGAAGGTATCGCATGGTTCAAGTAATTTCTGGATTAGTTCCAATAGTTCTTTATCACCTGTGGATAGTTGAGTGATAATCTCGCTATCTTCTACTTCATCGTTATTGGGTTTATCATCTTGTGTTTCTAGCATATATGTTTATTACAAACATAGTTGAATTATACTCTATCGGAGGACAATTAATTTGTCAAGTAAAGTAAAGATTGGAAAAATAGAGATTTTCAATAGAGGACAATTAATTTGTCAAGTATTTAAACTCGGACAGCTATTTTGTCAATTGATGTTGAAGAGGCTAAATATAGGCTAAAATAGCAAAACCCTTACTATATAAGGGTTTAGGGTTTAATATTTTTGTGGACATTAATTTGTCAAGTGGTCATTTAATTTGGCAAGCGACATTAGTCCTTCCCCATTTGTAGATATTAGTGAGAAGTTTGTACATCGTGAAATTGGTGATATTTTAGCAGATTTAGCAGCAGCAAGACAAGCGAGGGAATGGGCTGATAAGGATTTAGATGAGGTTTTGGTTAAGTTGAATTTAGGTAAATGATTTAATCATATCTCGTTCCCAGTCTTCGACTGGGAATGTTCTACAGAGGCTCTGCCTCTAATGTCATTGAAGGCAGAGCCTTCTAGAATTCATTCCCATACAGAGTATGGGAACGAGAAAGATTTTGGGAAGTTTATCCAGTGGTGTAAAATAATTTTAGGAGTTATGAGGTTTTTTAGTTATGACTCAAGCTGTGGAAAAACAAGAATCTATTTTAGATAGAGTCCAGAATTTAACACCGGAACAACGGGAAGAGGTATTAAATTTTATTGATTTTTTGCAATTTAAGAGACAAAAGCAGGATGTAGAGCCAAAAAAACGCCGTAAATGGGGAGATATTAAAGGTAAAGCACCTTATCGTTTAGTTGGTGAAGATGCTCAAATTTGGGTGTCAAGAAATAGAAGAGAGGAGACGGAAAATAGAGAATTACATTTAAGAAGTAACTATGAAGATTGAAGATTATTTAATTCAGGGTAAAAAGTTATTTCTGGATACTGCACCAGTAATTTATTATGTTGAGAATAATCCTCAATATCAATCGTTAGTTAATTATGTATTTGAGAATCTTGATTCAGGTTTGCTGAGTGCTGTTACTTCTCCTATCACTTTATCTGAGTGTTTAGTTTATCCTTATCGTTTAGGATTAACTGAACTAAAAGAGGATTTTATTGATTTGATTGTTTCTGGTGTAAATGTTGAGTTTATTCAAATTGATGAATTAATTGCTAAACAAGCCTCTCAATTACGAGCTAAATATAATTTGGCTTTATTAGATTCTTTACAAATTTCTGTGGCTATTGTGGCTAAGTGTGATGTATTTTTAACGAATGATATTCAATTGAAACGAGTAACAGAATTACCAATTTTAGTTTTGAGTGATTTTTTGGCAGGTGGTAAAAATGGATAAAATAGAATTACCTCCTGGTTGGAAATCTACGGCGTAAGTGAATGAACCATTTTCAAGCCTTGCAATCTATCAAATTTTCGGAGCTTTTAATGGTCATGTCATTTACGCCAACCTGTACTAGATACTATATTCCTCAACAATATAATTGGGAGAAAATTCGTTTTCATCCTAAAGAGGGTTTAGGAGAATTTATAACTACAGCTATGCGAAAAATAGCTGGTTTTAATAAGAATTTATCGGGTATATTGACCCTAAAAGACTACAACGAAAAACAACATGATCAGCGTGTTTTAGATGATGATAGATTATCGGATTTAATTGAAGTTATCAGTCCTCATCATTTGGGGTTGAAAAATGCCAATGCTGATCGTGAAATTGGTGATATTTTAGCAGATTTAGCAGGTAACTGTTCACCCCCCCTATCTTTAACGAGAGATCAAGGGTTTCGATAATTTTAGAGGGGGGAGTGAATAACTACTTTAGCAGCAGTAAGACAAGCAAGAGAATGGGCTGATAAGGATTTAGATGAGGTTTTGGTTAAGTTGAATTTAGGTTATTAAGTTGAGGAGGACAATATATGTCTTATAGTGATTTTACTTTAGAAACTGTTAAGAAAAATCTACATCTGAATATTTCTAGCAGAGACAATATTTTTTCTGAAGTTGCACCATTACCAGTTAGTGAATATTTACAGGAAACTTTAGCCTATAATGTACCGGTTGCTTTGGCTAGTAATACGGAAAAATCTCGTTCTGAGATGATTATTACCCCGATTTTATTAGAATTAACTAAAAAGTTTGCTAATCAAATTAGTTTGTTTTCGGGTGTGGAATTTAATATTGAACCTAGTCAGGGTTTAAATGGAAATTGTGATTTTTTAATTAGTCGTTCTCCTGAGTTTTTATTGATTAATACACCTGTGATTATTATTGTGGAAGCGAAGAAGGAAAATATTAAAGGAGGTTTGGGACAATGTATCGCTGAAATGTATGCAGCTAGGTTATTTAATGAACGGGAGGAAAATCAAATTACAGAAATTTATGGGGTGGTAACTACAGGAGAAATTTGGAAGTTTTTAAGGTTATCAGGTGAATTGGTGCAGATTGATTTGGCTGAATATTTTTTAAATGATGTCAATAAGATTTTGGGAATTTTGTCTAGTGGTGTAAAATAATTTTAGCAAAGCATTATTTAAAGATGTGGAGGATAAAAGTCGAAAATCACTTTTTTTAATTTTCATAGGCGATCGCGCTGAAAAAATTCGCCAGCAGTTTGAAGATAGGCAAATTGAAGCAACAGAAGCATTAGCGAAACTCGAAGAAATTGCCAAGGAACGTATTCAAGCGGAAAGAGAACGGGAAAATCTCCAAATTGATGAAAATACCTATGCTATTTATACTCAAAACTGCTTGATTGTTTGATTCTAAACGAGGGGTAAAGCAAGAGGTTCATTGGTGTCAACTTAAGGTAAAACATCTATCCCGCAAAGAACTCAAGTCGTCTCATTCCCAGTCTCAGACTGGGAATGAATTCTAGAAGGCTCTGCCTTCAATGATATTAGAAGCAGAGCCTCATCAACTGCATTCCTAGTCAGAGACTAGGAACGAGATGTGGTAGGGATTTGATTTTATTGAATTCTATCCCGCCTTGCGCTCGGACACAAAGATATAAGTCTATTGTCTTTGTTAACCTTTCAAGTGTTTCTTTTTGATTTCATATGCAATTATCACACCAATGTAAAAGACAATATCTGCAGTAATTTTACCAGCCATAATTCCTAATACAAAATTATCTAGTGCTTTTGGAAAAAAATACATACAGAATGGTCTGATTAGGCTACTATCGAGCCACTCAGGAATACCAAACTCAAGAACCAAATTTCGGATATTTATGAAGCATGAAGTGATTCCATATCTTGTATTTTCCTTCTTATACTGGCTCATGCTAGTTCTAAGTTCTTGAAATAAAAAGAAACCGTAATAGCCAACAAATTCTCCCCATGTGCCAGCAAAAGAGGAAACTAAGGCGGAATGAGTGAATGAATTAGCTATAATTGCAGACGTTAATGCCGTAATTGTACCCACTATCTCTGCTGGTAAGTATCTCCATATCCAATCTTTTAGTTTTAGTTTCATCATTTAAGGAAATAAAGTAAGTTAATAGGTGAAGTAGTAACAACTCTTGAAGAAGGAGAAGCTTTATTTAATCGCAAAGTAGAGGCTGAGAAAGGATGGAGAGAGCGTAATAGTCCTCCTATTTAATACAGATATATACGTAGGGTAGGCAATACCCACCTTACGAAAAAGTCATTTTTTATACTTAATAGGAGGATAAATATCAATTAATTCTTGTGAATTTTTAGACACCAATAACTTTTAAAAAAGTTGTATTAAAAAAATTAATACTATTAAGATATAATTGTTCTTAATCATCATAGATCACCTAAAAAATTAAACTTCTAAGCATGAAAATAAAAGTCATTATTCACAAAGAAGAAACAGGTTACTGGGCAGAAGTTCCTGCTATCCCAGGTTGTGCTACCCAGGGCGATACTTTTGAAGAATTACTACAAAATATATATGAAGCCGTTGAAGGTTGCCTACTCGTTGATGTTGATTCATTAGAACTTGATGAATCTGCTCAAATATTAGAAATTGCCGTATGAAATCAATTTCAGGGAAAAATTTTGCTAAAGTATTATAGTCTCAAGGATGGCAACTTCTCCGCATTAACGGTAGTCATCATATTTACGGTAAATCCGATAATCCAGCCAGAATTTCTGTTCCTATTCATGGAAATCAATCACTAAAACCTGGACTGTTACGGCATTTTCTCAAAGTTGCTAATCTCAGTGAAGACGATATTTAATATTCTCAGTAAATATGAATAATTTGATTAATGGTGGGTCAGATAACCCACCCTGAGAAATATTTCTGTTTACTGTCGCGCCATAATAGTCCGCATTTCAGCTTCCCGATCTTGAATCAAATCACCACTAACATCCACCATCACACTATAAATCTTACCCGTAAACTTAAAAGGCGGTTCATAATCCGGCGTAACAGGCGCACCGGGGGCAATTCCACAGGTGACACCACTGGTCAAACCTAGTGCTAAAGGAGTAGTTACAGGCACATCAATTTGCCCGACCAATCTCTCATCAATATACAATTGGCCGCGTCCTGGCGTTCCTTTTCCCTTGGCTAAATCTGGTTGACCCGTGACTTTAAACTCAAAGCGCAACTGGTGACGACCTACCGGCACAGATGACCCAGATTCCACATGATAGAGCGATCGCCCCACATAATTATGAACCCAGTGCAGTTTGCCATTTTGGACATAGAAAGAATAGCCACTATCATTACCCCCATGAGCCAGTAATATCCCTTCTGCGCCACCTGGGGGAATCTCCACATCAGCGGTAATACTGTGGGGACGATTTAACACCCTCACTGCACTACCGGCGGGAATCGCTTGAGTATCAGGATAGTAAACATAGCGGCTACGATTGACAGCAATTTGCGGGCGTTCCTCCGCGAATCGTTGCACGCCACGTCCATCCACAGGCAACACATTATACTTGCCAGCCTCAATATACCAAGTAGCAATCATCTCAATCAACTTAGGACGATTATCAGCCGCAATATTGTGATTTTCCGCAAAATCTGAAGCAACGTGATACAGTTCCCAATGATGAGTATCCAAATCCGTCAAAGTTTCCGCCGAAATCGCCTCACCAAAAAATTGCCCTGCTTCTGTAAATGAAGGCCCCGGCCAAGGACAAACCGCCCGCCAACCATCATAGTAAAGAGAACGATGTCCCATCATCTCAAAATACTGGGTAAGATGCTTAGTAGGGGCGGTACTATGATTAAAAGTATGGGCAAAACTGACACCTTCAATTGCAGATTGAGTCACACCCTTAATCGTTGTCGGTGGTTCAATTTCCAGTAATTCCAGCACCGTCGGCACTAGGTCAATAGCATGAGCGTACTGAGTCCGAATTTCCCCTTTAGCCTCAATACCTTGACTCCAATGCACAATTAAAGGGTCGCTGATTCCCCCGCGATAGGTTTCCCGTTTCCACCGCCGGAAAGGTGTATTCCCTGCCCAAGTCCAGCCCCAAGCATAATGGTTAAAGGTTTCGGCACTACCTAGTTTATCCAGTGCTTTGAGATTTTCCTCTAGGGATTCTGGCACATTGTTAAAAAACAGGTTCTCATTCACTGAACCAGTCGGTCCCCCTTCCGAACTTGCACCATTGTCCGAGATCACCATAATTACAGTATTCTCGAATTCACCGATAGATTTGAGGAAATCGAGTAAACGACCGATATGGTAGTCAGTATGGGTTAAAAAACCAGCATATACTTCCATCATCCGGGCATAAAGCCGTTTTTCGGCTGCTGGGAGGGAATCCCAGTGAGGGACATCGGGATCATGGCGAGAAAGTTCGGCATCTGTGGGAACAATCCCCATTTCTTGCTGACGGGCAAAAACCTTTTCCCTGTAAGCTTCCCAACCATCATCAAATTGTCCAGCATAGGCATCAGCCCATTCTTTTGGCACATGATGGGGAGCGTGCATTGCCCCCGGACAAAAATACATGAAAAAGGGCTTATTTGGGGCAACCTGCTTGGCATCAGCGATAAAGCTAATGGCTTTGTCTGCTAAGTCTTCGGTTAAATGATAGCCTTCTGCGGGGGTCTTTTCTGGCTTGACGGTGTGGTTATCATAAACCAAATCTGGATAATACTGGTGGGTTTCTCCGCCCAAAAAGCCATAAAAACGCTCAAATCCGCGACCGAGAGGCCAGCGATCATAGGGGCCTGCGGCTGAAAGTTGGTCTGAGGGGGTTAAATGCCATTTTCCTAACGCATAGGTGTTATAACCCTTCTGGAGTAATACTTCTGAGAGAAAGCCATTTTCAAAGGGAATATTCCCATTACCTCCGGGATAACCCGTAGACCCTTCTGTAATGCAGGACATGGCGTTAGAATGGTGATTGCGCCCAGTTAGCAGACAAGAACGAGTGGGTGAACACAGTGCCGTTGTGTGTAAGTTGTTGTAGCGTAAACCGTTAGCGGCTAGTGTATCTAGGTTGGGTGTTTTGATGGGACTTCCGTAACTTCCAAATTGTCCAAATCCTGTATCATCAAAGACGATAAATAGGACGTTTGGTGTGTTTTCTTTTGCTCGCAACGGTTCTGGCCAAGCTGGACTGGATTTATCAACTGTCCGGCCAATGACTCCGGGGAAGGTAGTTCCAGGTTTGTATTCACGCAGAGACATAAATCTAAACTCTTGAGAATATTTAATTTTTAACAAAAACCCTGAAATTCTATATCCTCTTTAGGAGGGGTTAATTGATAAATTCATGGACTGAATTACCATACTGAGAAAACTAATTAAGGGACTTCTAGTAAATTCCCAATAAATAAATGAACAAACGAACCACAGAGGCACAGAGAACACAGAGAGAGAAGAAATAGAGAGGGTTCTTGGCAAAAAGGGCTATTTAGTTATGAAAAACATCACTCAATTAACTCAGCTATAATTTGTTTTACTAAAATTAGTTGAGAAAGGAAAAGGTCAATGGAGTTGGTATGAATTAGGGAATGCGCTTTCCCGTCAAGATATTCCGAGAGAACCTGATATGATGGAGGTTTTAAAAAATCTTGCCCATCGCGGGTTAGTCAACCGTTATGTAGAACAAGATTCACCACGCGATCGCAGGGAATTAACGTTAGAAGGAATTGTCGTTCTAGAGGCTACAAACCTGTAATCATTTGTACTCCTGAAGAACTGATATAGAGGTAAAATTTATGTGGAAAGATCCAATTGTGGAAGAAATTCGTCAGACGAGAGAGGCACATTCTCGACAATTTAATTACGATTTAAAGGCAATTTATCAAGATTTAGAAGCACAAGAAAAGAAAAGCAAGAGACAATTTGTATCTTATACTCAGTTGTTAAAGAACGGATTAGGATGATTTTGACTGTGTAAACTAGGCAATATTAGCCATTAATCTGATTGCGGGTCTATCGGCACAAGTTGGCAAGCGAAAACAACTCATTGGCAATGTGACAATCGCCACAGTATTGCCAAGCATATCGAAAAACTCAACGCTGTAGCCTGTTTCTAGTCCGGGAACATCATGTTTTTCAACTACTGTGCCAATGTCCCCAGCATATACATTATCTTCGGGAAGATCACGCAATAAGATTACATCTGAGCAAAGGGTAAAATTCATTAATTTACGAGATTTGCGATCGCACTAGGACGGTTATTTCTCTATTGGGTAAGGTAAAGTCTTTGTTAACACTACTGGACGATTAGCACCAGTTGGCAGAATAGAAATTGATATACGAACATTACAATTTTTTGCATCTTCCGCTAAAGAAGGTATTTCTGCTGTTGCACAAAGTGACAGTCTACCAGGTCCATCAATTATGATTTCATATGCTGTACTTTCAATTGTTAAAGAGCCAGGTTTAGTTATTCCTACATCACTTCTTCCTGATCCATATCTTCCTAATCCATAGTCAAAGAACTTACTAATAGCAGGACGTAGACTAATTGGAGTAATCGGATCATACTTAAATACTACTGAAATTTCTGGAATTTCAAACTCTACTTGGCATCTATGAAAAGGAATGATCACACGCTCCCTACTCTTAGGAACAATGTACAACTCTGAAAATAGGTGCAATTTGTAAGGGTAATAATTTCCTACAGAATCTTCTCCTGCAATCGTTGCTTTCAGGTTAATATCAAGAATTTCAATTTCCGGTAAAAGTTCGAGTGGTGCAAGTAATCGAATAAGATCAGAACGACGTGCGGATCTTATAGCCGTATTTTCACGCCAAGGAACTTCAAGTTCAACAGCAACTCCTTTTACAGAGCCGAAAGCTTGATTTTTAACAACAAAAGGAGCGCGATCAGTTTCAAATACCAAAGCTACAACCGTTTTGTCATCAACAGGAATGTTCAATGAAGAAATCATTCTTGGTACAAGCTCATTAAAAAATGACTCTACAGTAGGATACCAACTGGCGATATCAGCAGCATTAGCTCCAATAACACAATCAACACCTTTTGCTTCATCAACGCCTATTAACCAAAGTATATTCTCTCCTCGCGCAGCATTAGCATGACCGGCAATTCGACGAGCAGCTTTCTCTTCAGATATCCAGGTTGCCTTTAATTCAACCAAAAAATCTTCGTTAGGTTGACCACTTTTTACACAATCAATAACTCTCAATGCCCAACTTTCGATTTGTCTAGGATTCATATCAATCTTCAATAATGCTCCATCAACAATTTTAAAATAATCTAACGCAAAATTAACCAATAAATTCTAAATTATTTTGCCTTATCAATAATAACGTAAGTTGCTATATATCTTAAATCCAGGACTTACGCAAGTGTCACACCTAAAATCTGTTTTAGGGTGCGTCAGATATCAAAAATCTGTTTATTTGAAGGATTTATGCTGTCTGACGCACCCTGCCAATGTGCCAGTTGCGTAAGTCCTAAAATCTTTAAAAATTCATTGCCCGAATTACCACACCAAGAAAACTAACTAAGCCAATTACAAGTAAAGCCACTCCGATAATTTCCGCACTGTGAGAGGTTTCGTAGGTATAGCGATCGCTTTGAATTTGTTTAAGTAACTTACGGTGTTCTCTTAACCCTAAAACCATTCCCAACATTCCCGTCACAATAAAAGACAGTCCCACAATTACCGAAAATCTGACTGGGTTGAGGTGATGACTCAGACGAGTATTTTCAATCGCTCTGACAATTGTGGGAATACCAAAACCAAAACCAATTAACGATAGACAGGTGCGTATCCACGCCATTAATGTGCGGTCTGCTGCCGCTCGACTGCGGTATTTAGCTAGTTCTGTCCGATCTGCGGCTAAATCGTTGGTAGACAATTGTTCAGGTGTTTCTGATTTGATAAGTGGCTGATTCATTGTGGTAAAATGTGCCTGTAAATTACCTCTGAATAATTACTTTTATTGTTGTTTATTGAGTTCTTGATTCAGAAAATAATTGAGGAAAGTTCTAATTAAGGCAACAATTCCTAATTTTCCTAGAGACTCAAAGGTTGAATGGTAGGTTGTAGAAAGAATATCTGCTCCTAATTGAAATTCTAATGCCAGCACTAGCCAAATGCCAAAGTTGAGCCGGATTTGCAGAAATCTGTTTTGACTATGATGATGGTTCAGAGAAATTGCTATTTTTCCGCTTTTTAATACACCCAATAAAATACAAAAAACAGAAATAGATTCTAGTAAAAATTTCAGCAAAGTCACAACAAATGATAACCAGCTCTCTAGCTGTTCAAATAATGCCATAATTTAGATTTTTACACGCAGAGACGCAGAGGCACGGAGAGGAATTGAAAACCGCATTTAGAGGATGTTTGAAAAGTTTTTAATGTATAAATAAACCCCTCTCCAAACCTCTCCCCGACGCGGGGAGAGGCTTTGAAACCCCCATTCCCTTGTAGGGAAGGGGGGAAGGGGGGTTAGGTTTCTGGAGATTATCGGTTTCATCTAATACTTTTCAAACAACCTCTTAGCTAGGTTGTTTCTCTAATTTGCGTTTATTCCAAATTGAGTAAAAACCACCTAGAACTGCTCCTACAATTACATAAGCTATGATTGTGGGAATTACCTGTTGTTGTACGTCATTCAAAATAGCGATAAACAAAGCTAAACCGACATTACGAGCAATACAGGAAATTGCTAAAATTGGTTGTGTATCATCATTATGATCTCCTAAACTGTGTCCTATTGCTAGAGAAACAATTATCATGATTGTAATCACAACCATTGGTAATCCCCAAACTTTAAAAAATAGGGGAATCCCTAAAATACCAGCCAAAATAACCAGCAGTAATAAAAGAATATCAGCAATAAAATTTAAAGGTTGGGCGATATTTTCGGCAAATTTAGGAGTAAATTTTTGCAGCAACAGACCGATACTGACAGGCAACAACTGTACCATGATCACCTGTCTAGCGACTTCTAAAATTGTCACTTTTTCTACAAGATGCTGAAATAGGGTGAAAAAAATGCCCAATGTGACGGGAGTAACGCAGACTGCAAGTATGGCGAGGGTTAATTGAAGACTGGCTGCGTAACAGAATCTGCCTCCAGCCTTTTGCGATCGCTTTGTGGTCAGAGGCGCACCTGGAGAAGCCGCTAACAAGGCTAATCCTGTGATTACTTCTGGGGGTAAGTGAAACAGTTTTAGCAGGACAATAACCACTAAAGGAACTAGCACGACAACGGCTAAAAGCGCACGGAATAGTAAAGCAGGTTTTCGCCACAGGGAGAGCATTTCTTCAAAACAGAGATTGCTGCCTATGGCTAACATTAGAGAAAAAATCGTGATTTTAACGAAAATCAGCAATAAAGGATGGTGCATGGCTTTCACTACATAACTTGCTCCCTAGAAAGATATGAAACGAAATAAAGCGATCGCCAGGGTTTAGGAACTTCCAAGAAAAAAATTATCCCAATAAATGAACAAAAGAACCACAGAGGCACAGAGAACACAGAGAGAGAAGAAATAGAGAGAGTTTTTGCGTTAGTTTTGGGACATATTTTTATTTGGAAGTCCCTTAAAAAGCGGTTAAAACCGCACGAGTCGTTTTCCTCTCAGCACTAAAGTGACTGAGTTTCCCACTTACCACAAGGTCTTATGATATCTCTAAACACAACCCCCTATTACTATCTCTGGTAATAAGCTTTATTGCTCCCAACTTCCTACCTGACATCTTGCACCAACAAAAACTGCTGTAAGTAGTGAGACAGAATTAATTACACAATAGACATCTCCGAAAATTAAATATGCGTGACATGAAACCCCTGTAGAGACGTTCCATGGAACGTCTCTACAATCTTTACCGGAGATGTCTATTGTCATTGCGTAAGCGTTGCGTGGCGTTAGCCATAGGGAACGAAGTGAAATGAAGCGCTGCTGCAAGCAGTTCGCAAGGGTTGTGATTGCTTCCCTTCCCTCGCAATGACTGTAAATATTTTTGTCCAATTACTTAATAAAGCCACCTTCAAACCCGCAGGTTTTAATCTGTAGGTGAAAGTGGCTTTAAAAATCAGCTTATTAACAGGTTGTTATGGCGATGCACTGACAACCCATCTATTCTCTACCTGTCGGTAAACCTAACTTGTGGTTACTAGGACTAGGAGAAGATTCATGGTGAGTGATTTTCAACTTGGGTTTAGGACTACCGCCACCGCTGCTGCGTCTGTCGTCGTTGCCTTTACCTTCTTTTGACCAAGAGGAACGACCACCGCGACCACCACCGGAACTGCGTTCACGTTCGCCACTATCACCACGTTTGTTGATTCTGGGTTTGGGAGTTGGGCTTTCTTCAACAGGTAGGTCTACTCCTGATAGTAACCAAGCGGGGCGGGTTTGATCGTAGGCGATTTGTAAAGCAGCAGCAGCGATCGCATGAGCATCATATTCCTCAATCATCTCGCTGATAATCGGCAAGAAGGAAGCTAACCGTTCCCCAGTTAAAGCTTCAGCAACTTGTCCTCTTAACTTCTGGATATGTTGGGCTTCAATCTGTGCCTTGGTAGGAATAGACAGAATCTGCCAAGTTTGACGGTTATGGCGTTCAAATGCCTGTTGTTTGCGGCGTTCAAATGCCTGAACTAAGGAAATTGCCGTTCCTTCTTTTCCAGCCCGACCAGTCCGACCAATCCGGTGAACGTATGTTTCCACGCTATCGGGTAAATCAAAGTTGATAACGTGGGAAAGCTGGTCAACATCTAAACCACGCGCTGCAATATCAGTAGCTACCACCCAACGTACTTGACGGTTACGGAAACGGATTAATAGGCGTTCCCGGGCTTGTTGGGACAAATCACCATGATATTCATCCACACTATGACCAGCAGATTGTAATTGACTGGTTAATTCTGCGGCTGTGCGGCGGGTGCGAACAAAGATTAAAGCTGTTTCTGGATCTTCCATTTCCAGAATTGGTTGTAAAGCTTTAGCTTTTGTCCAATGACGGGGAATCATGTAAGCCACTTGATTGATTTTATTCGGTGCGGCTTTGGGTTGTTCAACGGTGACAGTTACCGGTGAGTTCAAAAATTTATTTACCAACATCCGAATTGACGGTGGCATTGTCGCTGAAAATAAGGCTGTTTGGCGTTCTTCGGGGGCTTGAGAAAGAATTCTCTCTACATCGTCAATGAAGCCCATGCTTAACATTTCATCAGCTTCATCCAAAACAAACCATCTGACTTGATCTAATTTCAAGTTACCACGATCTAGCAAGTCTATGACCCGTCCTGGTGTACCGACAACGATTTGCGCCCCACGTCTGAGTTGCATAATTTGACGGTCAATTGATTGACCACCGTAAATAGCCGCTGCTTTCAAGTAACTGTTACCAATAAATTGGGAAACAGCCGCATGAACTTGAATTGCTAACTCACGAGTTGGGGTTAAAACTATGGCTTGGACAGCTTTTAAGCTGGGATCTAATCTTTCTAAAATTGGTAGAGAAAAAGCTGCGGTTTTACCTGTTCCTGTTTGGGATTGACCAACTACATCCCGACCATTTAATAGTTGAGGAATTGCTTGGGTTTGAATATTTGTAGGTTCAGAAAAACCCATGTTTGCTAACAGTTCAGCTCGTTCTTGAGAAATGCCTAATTCTTGAAATGATAAATTCATTAATGCTCCTAGATTTGATTGTGAATTTTGAACTTGTGAACCGATACTTATTTGTAAATTAAGTCTTATACAACAGCAGATAGCAGATAGGAAGATAATCTATCACTATTGATAACTCGACCATAGAGGTCATAGGCATCGGCACTTTGAATTGCTACTTTAACGATGGTTCCTAGCCTAGCCTCTCCTTTAACATAGACTTGACCATCAACTTCGGGAGAAAATCTGCCGGAACGACCGATTAATTCTCCACCTTCAGGATTTTCTTGCTCAATCAGGACATCAACTACTTTGCCGATTTCCTGTTGATTTTTCTGGAAGGAAATTGGCTGTTGTAATTCCATTAGTTGATTACGGCGTTCCGTCATCACTTCTGCGGGAATTTGATTGGGTAGATTGTAGGCGGGAGTTCCTTCTTCTGGTGAGAAGGTGAAGACACCAACATGATCAAATTTATGTCGTTGGGTAAACTCTAATAAATGTTGAAAATGTGCTTCCGTCTCTCCAGGAAAACCAACTATAAATGTGGTTCTTAGCACTGCTGATGGTAGGGCAATTTTCAGCCGTTCCATAATCCCATCATTGATTTGCCCTTGCCAAGGACGATTCATGGCGCGGAGAATTTCTGGATGGGAATGCTGTAGAGGCAAATCCAAATATGGTAAACAGTTGGGGGTTTCTTGGATGGCCGCAATTACATCGGGTGTGAGTCCGGTGGGATAGGCGTAGTGCATCCTAATCCAAGGGATATCTACTTTGCCTAATGCCCGTAGCAATTCGGCTAATTTGGGTTTCCCGTAAATATCTAAGCCGTAATTGGTGGTGATTTGGGAAATGAGAATTATTTCTTTGACACCTTGACTTGCCAGTTGTTGGGCTTCGGCGACTATTGATTCAATGGTACGCGATCGCTGGTTTCCTCGCAAATGGGGAATAATACAAAATGCACACCGATAATCACAGCCTTCTGCCACCCGTAGGTAAGCTACCCCTTCAGTGGTTGTCCGATAACGGGGTGTGGTTTCATCGGCAATATAGGTAGGTTCGGCAGTAATTTCTTTAACTCGCTCTCCCTGTTCTACTCGCTCGATGACATCAACGATTTTGTGATAATCGCCTGTCCCTACTACCGCTACTGCTTCCGGCAATTCTTCCAATAATTGTTCTTGAAAGTGTTGCGCCATGCAGCCAGTAATGACGATTTTTTTATTGGCTTCCGCTAGTTCTACTAGGGTTTTTACTGATTCCTGTCGAGCCGCTTCAATAAAACTACAGGTATTGACAATTACGTAATCTGCTAATTCTTCGTTACTATCTACACCATAGCCTGCATTTACTAGCAGCCCTAGCATATGTTCTGTATCAATTCGATTTTTCTCGCAGCCCAGGTGAGAAATGGCAATCGTTGGCTTTTCACCCATATTTTGAATAGATCTTCCGTTTTTCCTTGTTAATTAACATTCAAGCGTTGGCTTAGGAATATGCAAACACCAAAAGACAGCAGGTAAATGAAGCACGAAACTTCAATCAAAAATTAATCGGGTTTTACTCGGTGATTTCTGACTGGGCGCAGGCCCTGCGCCCCTACCTCCTGAATTCTGTTGTCTTTTCCACCCAACTACCCGCTACTAATTACCAGATTTAACCTATATAACTAGCAACTTTAACTAGTAAAAGCCAAATTACGACCTTCAGCTATCATGTTGATAGGATCATGGCATGATACTTCTACTAATTTGTTTCCCAGGGTAATCTTAAGTGTCTTTGGGTAAGTCCGACACTCATTATATTTTTAACAATTCGCTTAATGGTATTTTGCATTACCGCAGCGTGGGCGTTGTTAATTTACCCGTTGGGAAGCCGACCAAGAGGTCTGTTGTGAGAAGCCGCTACCCAACTGGGGAAATCGCATGGGCGACTACGCCTATCAAGCAGTAATGCTACTCGGACATTTGCAATTAAATGCCGGGAAGCTGCCTTGCATCTTGTGAGTGGCAAACTCCTCTTGTCATCAGATTCTATCTTAACATATCTTATGGAAGGTTGAAAGTTAATTTATATCTTCAGGAGGAGGCAATAATTTGACCATGAAAAAGGTGGGATCAGGGTCCGGGAGATGGGAAAAATTACTAATTACCCATTCCTAATCATCCATTTCCTGTTTTCTGTTCCCTAAAGCAACTTATATTATTAGTATAAAAGGCGGAAGGCTGTAATGCCTAGAGAATCTGCATTTTTTTGTGTGATTCTTCCTGTCTAGTTATTGATGCCATTTTGTTACCCCCTCGTCTGGAGAGTGGGGATAGACAAGAACTCCAGACTGTGACAAGTAAATTAAAGACGTGGACTTATATCAGTTATTTAAAACCCGAACGCCAATTATTGGCGTAGTACATCTGCTCCCTCTTCCGACTTCAGCCCGTTGGGGAGGTAGTCTCAAAGCAGTGATTGACCGCGCCGAACAAGAAGCCACAGCCCTTGCCAGTGGAGGGGTAGATGGGATTATCGTTGAGAATTTTTTTGATGCCCCATTTACGAAAAATCAAGTTGACCCCGCAGTTGTGAGCGCTATGACTGTGGTTGTGCAACGCATCCAGAATTTGGTGACTGTGCCTTTGGGATTAAATGTGTTACGCAATGATGGTAGAAGTGCGATCGCTATTGCTAGTTGCGTTAATGCCCAATTTGTCAGAATTAATGTTCTTACGGGTGTGATGGCAACGGATCAAGGTTTAATTGAAGGGGACGCTCATCAATTATTACGATATCGTCGGGAATTAGGATCTGATGTGAAAATTTTTGCTGATGTTTTGGTAAAACACGCCCGTCCTTTGAGTTCTCCTAATCTGACGGTTGCTGTTAAAGATACCATTGAAAGAGGTTTGGCTGATGCGGTAATTTTATCTGGTTGGGCTACTGGTAGTCCTCCTGACCAAGAGGATTTGGAACTGGCTAGTAATGCGGCTGCTGGTACTCCTGTGTTTATTGGTAGTGGTGCAAGTTGGGAAAATGTGGGGACTTTGTTACAAGCCGCAGATGGGGTGATTGTTTCTAGTTCTCTCAAACGTCATGGTCAAATTCAGCAACCAATAGATCCGATTCGCGTCAGCCAATTTGTAGAAGCTGCCCGCAGACCTCTATTGTCTAAACTATGATTCTTTTGATTCTCTTGATTAGAAATTGTCTAAACTATGATTCTTTTGATTTTCTTGATTAGAAATTGTCTAAACTATGATTCTTTTGATTTTCTTGATTTAGATGATTAGGAGGATCTTTAGATTCTATTCCCCAATTACCAATTACCCATTACCCATTACCCATTACCCATTACCCATTACCAATATTATGATTCGTCGTCGTTCTACTCCTTGGATTCATAAATGGTCGCGTTCGGCGATCGCAACTATTGCTGGTTTTGGTATCCTAAATACAGGTTATCTCACCTATGAAAAGCTGACCGGTAGCACTCCGGTTTGTACTACCCCAGAAAATGTTAAAGGTTGTGTGGATGTCCTTTCTAGTCCTTGGGCTACGGTTTTAGGTCAACCATTACCTGTATTTGGTTTATTGGCATACATGGGGATGTTGATATTGGCTTTAGCTCCCTTAGCATTGAACGCAGGGGAAAATCACAAAAGTCAGAAACAACTAGAAAATTTGACTTGGTGGTTGCTGTTTGTGGGAGCGATCGCTATGTCAGTCTTTAGTGGATACTTAATGTATGTCCTGGCATTTCAACTCAAAGCTATTTGTCTGTACTGTATTGCCTCTGCCTTGTTTGCATTAACTATGTTAGTGTTAACTGTCACGGGTAGAGATTGGGAAGATATCGGACAACTTTTATTCACTGCTTTGATTGTGGCAATGGTGACGCTAATTGGGACTTTAGGGGTTTATTCTCAAATAAATCCATCAGGTAACATTACCGAATCAAATGATGGCAAACCAACCGCAATTACCTTTACTCCTAAAGAACAACCAAATCCTCAATTTGGCTGGGAAATTACCACTAAATCTGGTGAAGCCGAAATAGCCCTAGCCCAACATCTTGTCAAATCTGGTGCTAAGGAATATGTAGCCTATTGGTGTCCGCACTGTCACGAACAAAAGCTACTTTTTGGTAAAGAAGCTTATACAATCATGAGTGAAAGTTCTGCGGTAGAGTGCGCTAGTGATAGTCCTAAAGGTAAACCAGAATTATGTAAAGCTGCAAAAATTGAAGGTTTTCCAAGTTGGATTATTAATGGTAAAACCTATAGCGGAGTTCAAACCCTAGAGGAACTAGGAAAAATCACAGGTTATACAGGTCCTAAAAACTTTAAATATTTCCGCTAGAGATTCAGACTAAGTAGGTGAACACAATAAAACCAAACTGTGTAAAGAAATGTAAAATCGCCTAAACCCTCTTCACTCTTGCCTCTTGCCTCTTGCCTTTTGCCTTGCCATAACGACAATTTTCAACGCCAACCTACTTACATCCAAAAAATCATTAATCAATCATCGAGTGTAGGGGTTTAGCAATAGCAATGCGCTTTACCCCTACTGGATATTTATGTAAATCATTCACAAAGCCTCCTTTTTGTCAAGCTGCATCCCAATTATTGGATTTAAAGCCCCGGTAGTATGTAGTGTGTTAATTTTGATGAAATTTCCTCGTTTTTCGTTCATGCAAATTTTGTGTTTATATGAACGCAGAGCCTATGTAACATAGGCTTTTGCCCCAAATAGACATCTAGTAGAAATTAAATGTGTGTATCCTAGAACCCTTGTAGAGACGTTCCATGGAACGTCTCTACATTCTTTTTTTGAGATGTCTAATAAACACCAGAGATTTTGCATGAATTTTTACCCCCTCAAAAGACACAGAATTAACACACTAGGTAGTATGTAAATTAGTTGTCCACTTAACTCGAATAACCTACAGTCCTCCTGATTTGAGGTTTTTTTTCTCTCTTTCAACTTTCTCAACTTGCTGGGGAGCTGCCGCTACTGTAAATAATATTATGGCTTCATGAAAATTGATCTGACTATTTTTAAAGTCACCCATTTTCTGATATGTTAAACCTAGTTGAAAGTAAGCTTCTGCTAAATCACATCTGTTACCACTGATTTTATGGAATATTTCTATTGATTGTGAATGTTTGAAAAGTGCTTCTTCAAAATTATCTTGGATTCGATACAGTTCTGCTAAACCAGTTAAAACTTTAGCTACAAGCGGATTATAGTGAGAATTATAGTTAAGTTCTTGAGCAGATTCTATCCATCCATAGGAACTTTCTGCTTGAGAAAATTCTATCGCTGCATTATATATTTTAAAAGATTTTTTAATGTTTCCTAAATTTTTGTAAATTAGACCTAACTTTAATAAAGCATATATTTTACGCCATCTGCAAAAATTCACTTCAGTTTCCAAGCCTGCATTAATTAGTAAAGTTTCTAAATTAAGTATAATATAATATACTATTTCCGCAAAAATTCCCGTGAAAAGCGAATAATATACTTTTTTAGCCAAAGATTGAGGAAGAATGTATTTTTCTTCTGTATTAAAGTACGAGTATAACAAAGCTAAATGTAGCCACACGGTTACTTGATATTTTTCTATTTTTAACTTTAAATTTTTATCTCCTTTTTGGATTATATTTTCTATCCATGATTTGGTCGGTTCTAAAATATTTATGGCTGCTTCCAGTTCCCAGATGTCTATATAGTAAAAGGATAAATGGATTTGATTTTTGACTATCAATAATACAATCTCGTCATAACTTATGTCTATTTGATGATTTTCAAAATTATTTAAAATACAATTTGCCATTGCTAGTGATTGATGCAAATAATTAATCGCTATATTCATATTTCCTGACACTAAATTTATTATGCCTTCAATACTATAAATACTTGCTAGTAGATATTCAGATTTTATCTTTTCTTTCAGGAAATTCAGTATAGATATTACTTGTGTTAATGCTCCCATTCGATAGTAAGAAAAAGCCAGCATTTCATCAAATGACCAGCAACCATTTCTTCGTTGAATAATTATATATCCAGCTTGTTCAAAGTCATGAATACATTCATAATGATAATAAGCTTCAAAAGCTTTCTTCGCATCCTCCATGGTGCGAATACTTTTCACACTACCTCTCCAAAATTCGGCTGCTTTTCGGTTAACTTCCTCCCATTCTTGACTTGATTTTAACCTTTTTATGCTCTCTTCTTTAATCACTGTATGCAGCCAATACTTGCCCTTGGCAAATTCAAACAAACGCAAATTTTTTAAAGATCTAATTATATAGATACACTTTTGCTGGTCAGGAATATCCCACAGCAAAGCTAGTAAGGCATCTTCAGTCACTTGTGGTATATCCTGATAGCGATAACATCCTAACCGACACAGTAACTTATAAGCATTTGGATTTAAATTTTGCAATCGGTTAAATTGATTAACAACTAAATTTTTTAATCCTGGTTCCACCAAAGTACAATTTTCTTGCCAATAAGCAGTTGTATCCCCTTCATAATCTGTTTCTATTGACCCAAGCAAGATATTCATAGCTTTGGCATTACCCCCATATTTTATGTGCATTTCTTCTAGTAAAGAAATATCAATCTTAACTTCGTGAAATGCCAAAAATTCTTGCCACGCTGATACACCTAATTCACTTAAATAATAATGATAAATTATATCAATACGGTCATCAAATAAACGTTCTCTACTAGTAATTATCGTAAATGACTGCACAGTTGCATCAGCTAAAACCCTGAATAATTCTAGATAACGACTATGATTTTGAATGAACCTACCATGTTTATCTAGTGCAGATTCTAAGCTATCAATTAATATCCCGACTTGGCGATTTTGCAAGTGTTTTTTTAATCTTGCGAGTGTAATACCAAATTCCCTGCCTGGTTCTTCTTCAAAGTATTGTTTCAGCCATTCTTCAACTACGCTTTCAACGCTAGTGATGTTCTCTGCCTCCCTAGCCATTTCTAGGGATAAAACTAAATCAAACCCTTGATTATCTAAGTATTGCCTAGCTAAAGTTGTTTTACCTAGTCCTCCTGGTGCCTGAATAACAATCATTTTTTGATGTTGATTGATTAGAGTATTAAGTCTTGCTAAGTCATCGTCTCTCCCAAAAAAATTAGGACTTTTGTTTTCAAAAGACAAGAAGTTTTGATAGCAACTCTTCGCACTACTTGTATCTTTTACAGCTAGAATAACATCTACGTTGTGCTTGTATGGGATGTTTAATGTCTTAAATAGTAATTTAATTGCATACTCTTCAACATTCTGCTTTGTTAAAATTCTACGAATCGTATTAATACTTATACTTTCACCAGTGTTTTCCATCTGTTTCTGCATCCACGTAATTCTATTACGTGGGTTCACGTGGTTTTCACTAAGAGTATTAATTATTTTTTCCTCACCTAACTCCGTTAATAAGTATGTCTGGCGATTTCTGGGGATTTTCATAATTCCTGGAGTTTAAACTAAATCGGTAATTCAACTGAAAAAAATCATGAATTTAAGGAATTTAAGAAAGTCAAAGACTATTATACTAAGTTTATTTTTTCTTTGTAAATAGCTACAACCAAATTATCAAGCGATTTCCAGAATTATTATTAATGAACTTTACTTAACTTGCTTAAATATACACATACCATGCAGAAAAAATTATATATTGAGGTTACGTGATGTTACGGGTAATGCCTCCGGCACAATACCGCAAAAGCCACACGATAGCTAACGCCTCCCGTCAGAATAATATGTAAGCGTACCATTGCTCCGCAACGCTAACGCGAACAAATCAAGACTCTTATTTTGGCTAAGGTATTGTCTATTAAACAAAGTAGGAAAGAAAATGAAAGAAACATCCAAGAAAGTGTTAAAAGCCGCTGCTATTGCTTCTTTATTAACGGGTAGTGTAATTGCTTCCACCGGTTCTATCTTTGCTGATAAAGCTAATGCTGTTACTCCTATCACAGCTAGTTCTACTACTGGTTTTACTGGGACTATAGATCCATCCTGTGCCGTTGCTACTGGTTTCGCTAGCAGTACATCCAACGCCTACGCGAAAACTACATATTCATCCTCTGGCGCTGGTGGTGTTTTAAGGCTGGAGACAAGTGACACGGCCCAATTTAACTGCAACAGTGATACAGTTAACGTATCAGCAGCTGTAACCGCAACCCCACCTACTGCGCCAGTCAACGCAACTTCTCTTGCAGGGGTGCATACTACTACACTTTCCAGTGATACTGCAAATGCTAATGCAACTGGAACTGGTTCTACTACTGTAGCTCCCACAAATTGGAAAACAAACCTCCAAGGTAACATTGGGATTACAGTTAGGTCTACTTGGAACCCAACCGTTGATGGACAAGAATTGTTAGATGGGACTTATACTGCTGTTGCTATTGTTACCGTCACACCTAACTAGTACAGGCAAAAACTCCCTAATTTTACCGCTCTTTGATTTTTTAGCTTATACTCAAAACGGTTGGGACATAGACTTTTGTAAAATCACGAAAAACCTAGATTTGTAGGAGTTTAGCAATGCTAAACTCCTGCCCGCAGAGTCAAATAATTAAGCCCTGTTGAGTATAAATAGTATTCACCTCATCACTTACCCTATCGGGTAGGTGATTATTCTTGGCTTAAATTTAATCACTTTATATTACAGTGTTAATGCTTAAGTCCTATAATCGTGCTGCTTGCTGTCGTAAATGACTAGAAAAAAGATCCATGAAAAAACTAATTTTAGTAGCTTTAACGATTATAACTATTCTCAATCCTACTCAAGTATTAGCACAATTAAGTCTAACCTGCCCTACTCAGGGTAGCTTAACATTAACCAATCAATATAATCTTGCTACTACACAACCTGCCCAGTGTAGTTTTGTAGTTGATAATACTGTTTCTAATATTGATGTTACTATCACCCTATCTGAACCAACTTTAAATCACCAGGCAACTACTGGGAAAATAGATCCTGCTGGTACAAGTAGAACCGCACAATTAACCTATACAAATAACAGTAGTAGTAAGACCATTCATCAAAATTCTAGTACAACTGATACCTTTTCCGGTTCAAGTACCACTCCTATGGCAGTAAGTATTCAAATCCAAAGACCACAGAAATTTTTTGCTGGCTTTTATACTTATGAACTCATGATCAATATCACTTCACCTTGAATTTTTACGAAGGAGTAAATAATGCTGAAATCAAGATTTATTAAAAAAAGTATTGTTGCAATAACAAGTATGGGGTTTTGTGGATCATTACTATTCCATAAACCGGCAAATGCTCAAGTAAATGTATCTCCCCTAGTTATGTTCACACAAACAAAACAAGGAACAGCTACAGGCTTTATTACCCTAATAAATGGAGGAAATGAAGCAGTAAAAATGAATTTATATGCTTTACCGTTTACGTATAATTCCAATGGTTTCCAAGTTTTAGAATCTAGTCCCAATGATTTATCACCCTATCTCATTTTTTCTCCTTCAGAAATAGTTTTAGAGCCAAAACAAACCCGTAGAGTTAGATTATTAGCTCGTCTCTTACCCAGTATGAAATCAGGAGAATATCGAGCCGTCATTTTTTCTCAACCTTTTAAGCCAAAAAATACCAGTGGTTTGACTGTAAATAATCGACTGGGAACAGTGGTTTATGTTAGTCATGGTGAGATTCGAGAAAGTTTAATTCCCAAGGAAACTAACTATGATATCAAAAAGGAAGAACTCTATTTGTTAGTTAAAAATGAAGGAAACGTGACTATTCGTTCTGAAGGTAGATGGGAATTAAAACAAGCCGGACAACTAGGATTTCAAGGGGAAATTTCTAAGATTACTATTATTGCAGAAGGAACAAGAAATGTTCCCATCACTATTGAAAAAGACCAAACAAAAACGTTAATTCCAGCAGGAAATTATCAGCTTACAGGAGAATTGTTTTGGGGAGATCCTCGAAATCCTACAAAAGTACCTTTTAGTTTACCAGTGACTATTCCATCAAGATGAAACTTCTACAATTCAACGTTTAGGCTACACGCCAACAAATAATTCTAATTTTTCCTATGGAGGTGTTAATCTGGGCTGATTCATCGTTTAAAGTTATTGATTTAAGTTTCTAAATAGGTTTTTTAAAAGAAAACTTTTTGATTTTGAGGGATCGGGTAACTTTTGGGGTATTATCATAAGTATATTCAGTGAATGTACAATTGCATATCAATAGTAATCCGAACAAATCAAGACTTTTTGTAAGTTCTATGAAACAAAACAGGAAAGGAAATGAAAGAAACATTTAAGAAAGTGTTAAAAGCCGCTGCTATTGCTTCTTTATTAACAGGTGGTGTAATTGCGTCCACTAGTTCTATCTTTGCCGGTAAAGCTAATGCTAACCCTGTCGGTTTTGGTGGGAATGTAGATCCATCCTGTGCCGTTACTACAAATTTCCCTAGCACTACAAACGCCTACACTAAAACTCTCTATACAGGCTCTGGTGGTGTTTCAAAGCTGGAGAAAAGTGACCAAGCCTCATTTAACTGCAACCTAGATCAACTTGATATAACAGCAGAGGTCACCGTAACCCGACCTACTGCGCCAACCCAAGCAACTCTTCTTCAAGGGGTGCATACTACTACACTTTCCAGTAATACTGCAAATACTGCTATATTTGCAGTATTGCCAGCATCATCGAACAGTTTAACTTTCAGTGCCACTGATTGGAATCCAAGTACCGCAGGTGACATTACCATTACAGTTAAGTCTACTTGGGAGCCAACCACTACTGGAGAAGAATTGTTAGATGGGAATTATACTGCTGTTGTTGTTATTACCTTGGCACCTTCATAAACCGGCAAATGCTCAAGTAAATGTATCTTCCCTAGTTATCTCCACACAAACAAAACAAGGAACAGCTACAGGTTTTATTACCCTAATAAATGGAAGGATTTACCCCGGATTATTGAGCTGTTACTTTTAGAATCTATAGCACTCCTATTTGATTCTTGAACATTCAGGAATCAAACAGGATTCCTATAGTCCCAATGATTTATCACCCTACAAAAATAAAGAACTCTATTTGTTAGTTAAAAATGAAGGAAACGTGACTATTTGTTCTGAAGGTAGATGGGAATTAAAACAAGCCGGACAACTAGGATTTCAAGGGGAAATTTCTAAGATTACTATTATTGCAGAAGGAACAAGAAATGTTCCCATCACTATTGAAAAAGACCAAACAAAAACGTTAATTCCAGCAGGAAATTATCAGCTTACAGGAGAATTGTTTTGGGGAGATCCTCGAAATCCTACAAAAGTACCTTTTAGTTTACCAGTGACTATTCCATCAAGATGAAATTTCTACCTATCAACTGTGCAGGGCTTAAATTGGTAAGCTTAATTGTAGCAAACTCTAGTATGATCGGTGGGGTGATGACAATTTTCATCAGGTACCCACCAGTGAATGCTCAGGACTTTAACAATCTATATTTAACTGACAATTCTACTGTTTTAGAACCTAATCAAGCTCCTGCTGCTAGTAAAATACCATTATCAGGAAAATTTACGATTCTCCCGCTGGGAATTAATGTCGGTGGGAATAATGTAATTCCTTCCACCACAGTCAAGGGTTTAGAGAATGGCAAAGAAGCCATTGATTTTAACAACTGGCTAGTTCCTTTTGCTGATGTCATTAAAGCCTTAAAATTCAACGTCACCAAAAAAGATGATGGTCAATTAGAATTACGTTCTGTTGGTTTAATCATCAAGTTTGATCCAAGTCTATTAGTTAATGACCCTGATATCGGTCAAGCTATTTCTGTAGAACAGATTAAAAATATTTTAAATATTCCTGCTGAATTTAGTATAGCAGAATATGCTCTTGTTTTCAATCCATCATGGTTAACAAAAAATGTTAATGATAAACAATACCAAGAAAAAGAACAACCAGTCATCTTAGCAGGCTTACCTCAAATCAATCCTCCTTTTTTGAGCTTGACTGGTATTTCTCAACGAACAAATTTGAGTCAAACTCAGGGAACAAATTTTAGTAATAATAATTTAAATTACAACTCAGAATTTAAAACATTAGGAAGTGTTGTTGGGGGAAGCTTATTTTCAAGAATTCAACAAATTAATAGTAATGTAGGCAGCAACTGGCAAATAAACGAACTGCAATATTTTCATCCTAGTCCTTATACAGACTATCTTATCGGCACTCAAGCACCTTTTTGGGGACGATTTGATCGCAATCAAGGTGAGTATTTTGGCACTACAATAATTCAACGTTTAGGCTACACGCCAGCAAATAATTCTAGTTTTTCCTATGGAGGTGTTAATCCTCTAGACAAACTTAATACTAATGAAGTTTTACGAACCATAACGGGAAAAGCTGCTCCTGGAACTTTAGTACAATTAGTTACCCAAAATAGTAATTTGATAGTTGGGGAGCAACTTGTAGATAATTCAGCAAAATACCGCTTTGAAAATGTGGTGACAGCTAGTAATTCTTTGACAGGGAATGCAGAAAGTCAGAATTATAAACTTCTGCTTTATCCAGGAGGAAATTTGAGTGGTAAACCAGAAGAAATTCCTCTAAATTATCGCAATTTACAAGGTCAAATCAATAAAGGAAAATCAGCTTTTGTTATCAGCGCAGGTACACAAAGAAATCGCACAAATCAAAGCTTTTTCGGGAATCTTGGTGATTTTCAAGGTGGAGCTACTTATTATTTTGGACTTTCTAATGAAATTACTTTAGGTACTGGGGTAGTTTATGATGGTTCTACTCAACCATACAGCGAAATATTGTATCAACCAGTAAATTCTCCTCTAACCTTTAAACTTGGGGCATTAACTGGTAATAAAATTAGTTTTAACGCAGATATTAGCTACAGAACTAATAATTTTAGCTTAGGTTTTGGCGGTGATGAAAAATCTTATAATGCCAATTTATTTTGGGCTTTAAACCGAAAAGTTAGTTTATTTTCTAATTTGTATTCTAGTGGAACAAATAATCGCTTAGAAACCGGGTTTAACTTCAACTTACAACCAGTTTTTTTGAGTTTGAGCTATGATTATAAAAATGGTATTAATGGTGCTTTGAATGCTAGTTTAGATCCTTTTTTGATTGGCATTCGTAAATATAACCAAAATATTTCTTCTGAATTAATCTATAATCTTTCTGGCAGTCGGCTTTTTGGCTCTACAGGCAATGCAATTAGCCTAAAATATGATACCGATGATAAAAACTATTTAGGCAGCCTGAATTTGATTTATCGAACTCCTTGGAAAAGTAAAGATGGTAGGAGTTTATTAGACTTAGAATTTGGCTATGGTAATGGTTCTCAAGGTCATGGTATCATCACATCTGCTTCTACAACTCTAGTTCCTGGTTTAGGATTAAGATTAACTTATAGTGCAGTCAGTAATAATAGTTCTTCTTTAAGTCTCAATTTATTTACCAGTTTGTTATTACAACCTAGTATGAATTTCAGCGGTGACGAGACAAAATTAGAAAAGTTACGCACTCAAGGGGGAATCTTACTTCAACCATTTCTGGATAAAAATAATAATGGTCGTCATGATCATGGAGAAGATTTTTATACTGAAGATATAGAATCACTATTCTTAATTAATAATCAACCTTTGAATAAACTAGGTGTCTCTCGTCCAAAAAATGTCAGCAAAGGGGCATTATTTGAGCTTCCACCAGGTAATTATCGTTTGGATATAGATCCAGCGGGTTTTCCCCTTGGTTGGAAAGCTATCCAACCAGCCTATGCAGTTAAAGTTTCTCCTGGAAGTTATACGACTGTTTTAATACCTCTGATTCCAGCTTATGTTGTGACGGGAAGAGTGATAGATAAAGAAGGGAAAGCGATAACAGGAGTTAGTGTAGAATTTGTTTCTCGTAGTCATCCAGAAAAACGAGTTACTTCAGTAACTAACAGTGCTGGAATTTACTATTTAGAAGATTTAAATGTAAGCACTTATAATGTACTTATTGATGGTAAACTAGCCCAACCAAATACTTTAGAAATTAATACAAATTCTAAGACTTTCTTGGAATTAAATTTACAGCCATAACATCAAAATGAGGTGCGGAATTTTGGTTTATAAAGGATAAAAAATCTTTGCTACTTAACAATACCTTGTCCATTTTCTGTAGGTTGGGTTGAAGCATGAAACCCAACATGAGCGTCGGGTTGTGCTGTCGCCAGTAAAACTTGGCAATTATCAGGGTAAAAGGTGTTTAACCGGAGATAATATCACCTATTACCTATCCACCATTCCTGATTTTGGACAAGAGTATGCACTTGCCAATTAGGATCAGTTTGAGGGTAATCTAAACGGTAATGTCCACCCCGACTTTCGGTTCTAAAAACAGCACTTTTCAGAATTAATTCGGCAATATCTAATAAATTACGAGTTTCTGCCCAAAGCCGTAATTCCTTTTCAATTTGTGGCTGTTGAAAATTAACTGATTGTGTCGGTTTTAAACTCAATAATAATTGACTTAAAGGTAAAGCAGCAAAGTCTTCTTGCCAAGATGCAACTTGAGAAATGGCATTTTCTAAACTTAATTTTTCTCGACAAATACCTGCACTTTGCCAAACTACACGGGGTAAATTTTGGCGAATTTCTGCTAATTGTCTTTGTTGATTTTCCCACTCAATTAGAGATGGGTTAACTGCCAAACTTTCAGTTTCAATAATATTAGCAGATTCCTGTTTTCCCAGTTGCAATTTTTCATAGTCAACATTAGCCATTTGCGCCCCAAAGACAATACATTCCAACAACGAATTACTGGCTAAACGATTAGCACCATGTACTCCCGTACTGGCAGTTTCTCCAATGGCGTATAAACCGGGAATATTCGTGGCATTCATGACATCTGTGAGAATACCACCCATCCAATAATGGGCAGCAGGTGACACAGGAATGGGTTGAGTAAAGACATCAATGCCCCAATGTTGACAAACATTAATGATATTCGGGAAACGATGGCGAATTTTGTCAGCGGGAATGGGGCGCATATCTAACCAGACATTCGCTGTAGCCATATCAGCAGCCGTTTTTTGTAAATGACTGAAAATAGCCCGACTCACCACATCACGGGGTGCTAGTTCCCCTGCTGGGTGGTAATCAAAGGCAAAACGTCGCCCGGTGTCATCCACCAAATGCGCCCCTTCTCCACGCACAGCCTCACTAATCAGAAAACGCCCCGGTTTACTCAAGGCTGTGGGGTGAAACTGCACAAATTCTAAATCACGGAGAATTGCACCCGCCCGCCATGCAATAGCTACACCATCACCTGTACTCACTGCTGGGTTAGTGGTTTGGGCAAATACTTGACCACCGCCACCAGTAGCTAAAATGACAGCCCCGGCTCTAATCCAAGTAATTTTCCCTTGATAAAATAGGCTAGTTCCCAAACATTGACCGGTTTGGGGTTCTATCCATAAACTCAAAGCCAAGGCTTGCTGAATGACTTTGATATTCTCACGACGCAGGACTTGATCTGTCAGGGTGGTGGTAACTTCTCTACCAGTAGTATCGGCTGCATGAAGCACGCGAGGACGAGAATGGGCTGCTTCTAGGGTTAAAGCTAAGTTACTGTCATGACGATCAAAAGCTACGCCCAGGTCAACCAGGGACTGAATACAACTGGGGGCTTGTTCGGCTAGGAATTTGACAGCGGCGATATCACATAAACCAGCCCCTGCTTTTAATGTGTCTTCAATATGCAGTTTTGGCGAATCTTCTGGGGCTACAGCTGCGGCTATGCCACCTTGCGCCCAATCACTGGCAGAGAGTGAGACTGTTTCTTTAGTAATTAAGCCGACTCGTAAGGATGTGGGTAGACATAGGGCTGTATATAGTCCTGCTGCACCGGCACCGACTACTAAAACATCGAATTGGTTAGGAATATTTATATCGGGCAAGGTATAACTATGATTTTTGTGATTTGGATGATTTTTGGGATTTACAGCCAGGAATAGGGAACAAGGGCTAACTATGATTTTTGTGATTTGGATGATTTTTGGGATTTACAGCCCAAAATTTAAAATCTCAACTTAGGGTATGGGTAATTGGGAATATGTTTTCAATTCCCAGTCCCCAGTCCCCAGTCCCCAATCCCCAATCCTTAGTTATCTGTAGATACCGTTGTTAATGCGATCGTCGCCTTCGTTGAAGTTAGGCTCCAATTCTGTCACGGTGAAATTATCCAAGTTAGCTTGCAAACGTTCTTTTTGGCGATCGCTCAATCCTGGTAGATTTAATACATCTTCTACTTTTTCGTAGGGAGCATTAGCGATGATCTTTTTCGCCAATGTAGGATACAGTCCTGGATATTGTTGGAAAGCAGCGATATTGGTATTGTTCAAATCAATTTTCTTACCAAACTCTGTTCCTAGCTTCTGATCTGCTCTATTTTGACGAGCGATCGCTAAAACTGGAACTTGATTTCCCAGAAAGCTATTGAAACTAACAGCTTGGGCTGTCTGGGTAGTTCCCAGTATTCCCCAGCAACCTAGCAACAATGTAAACACAGTAAATAAACGCACCAATCCTTTCACGATTTTTACCTCTTTTTTTCCAGGAATAATAAAATTTTGCAGCCAAAAGCTATGAACTGTAGGGCATAAGCCGGAAGTTTAAGGGTGTTAGAGCAGTTTCTTTTCTAACTTGATCCTAGCTTCTTCATGGTTTAAGCTTGAGAGCTTGCACAACAGTCATCAAAAACTAATATACAGCGTATCAATATCCATAATATTTACGACTATTTGGTTTGATTTGACTTTTGCCAAAAATCTGACCTCATAGCACCTTTGCGCCCATTTTTCGGTGTTTACCTGAATTGATGGGAATTTCACGCCAGGACTGCTGCTAACAAGAAGAGACTGTCTACTAGAATTGTACTCAAAACCGCCCCCCCAAAGGCATACCAATGGGATTGCTTATGGAGTAAAGAGACTGTTCCTACTGTCATCAGCATCAGGGCAAGAATGACTGCCCAGCCTTCTCCCCAAGGGGTTTGGACTTGTGCTAGGGCATTTTGTAAGATTTGTGAAGCACCTGATGGATCTGTTCTCATAATTTGTCGCCAATAAGGCATTAAATCCACCAAATAAAAATAAATATCGGTTAAAACCGTTCCTAGTAAAGAACCGAGGTAAAACCAATTGCCAACCTTACCCCAATTTTTCGCTAAACACCACACAGCAAAAGGTAATCCTAATGCTTCTATTGGTATATGCCAGATTGGTTCATATCTTAACCAACCCCAATAAATCGCTCCTGTTAACCAAGTCCAGCTAAAGCCAAAGAGTAAATCTCCCCACAGGTAGGTTTGGGGACGTGACATTAATCTCATACTGATCCATACCCAAAAGCTTGTCATTAATACACTAAGAATGGGAGAAGATCGCACCAATGGAGCTTCTATGAACACTGGTACTGATACTAAGAATACTGATGCTAAAAATATTAACCAATTTTGTCGGGAAGATAGAAAATTTGGTAAATGATGATTTTTCAGGCTGTGATTGATATCTACAGTGGGGTTAGTAGCTGTGTAGGCAGAGAATGTATGATTAATCAAAGTTTTTAATATTTGTTACTAAACTTTACTTATTTCACAATATCATAACTGAAAATCCCCCAGGGGGGCATCTTGATTATACATGATATTTATAGAGGTATGCACTCAATCGGCAAAGGAATATGACCATGACCTTGGCTAAGTTTTCAGAAGTGATCACTTTGGTGACTTGGTATTGATAAATGACCAGATTAATCAGAGAAATTGCGAATTTTGTGATTGAATTATAAGTTATTTGTATAGGATTCTAGTAAAAAAGGACTTTCTCAATTATTGGGGGTCTATTCTCAATAATAATGAGAATTTTATCAATAATCAAACGATTTTTGGTGATTTCAGCTAGGGGGCTTGACAGTGTTCCGAGTTTTTGCTATACTTATGTTAAAGTAAGGGAAGTGTGCGCCCATATATAAAGCTTTTATTTATCAAGATAATTATTTCCCATATAAATTCCAGAACTAGGGAAATAAAAAAATCATATTTGTCTTCATAGCCAAAATACCAAGACGTTATCTTGTATCTTACGGTTTGCTGATAGCGTAGCGTAAGCCATAAAAGTTGTCTGTGAGGGCAGGGAACTCTTAACAGGGAACAGGAAACAGGGAACAGAAAAAACTCATGTTTAAAAACATGAGATTGAAATAATGATACTGTTTTTTTCCTGCTACGCATCTTGTAAAAACATCTCTTTTTTGACTGAAGATCTAAACTCTGAAACTTTAGTTTTTTAGGCTCTTGAGTACATAGGCGTAGCCATATTGAGGTATGAAATTCCCAAATTGAACCTTTAAAACTCAAACCTCAGTGCGTCTACTCTTCGAGATCACGAAGCGTGATTGCGCCTTTGCGTGAGACTAAAATTCATACCCTTAATCAGCAACGCCAGTACATAATATGCAAAATCTGAACAAAAAATCTCATAAAGCTTGCCATGTATAAGAAATGAGCCATATTTTGAATATTATGGCAAAATATTCCCTCTTTCCCCCGTTCCCTGTTCCCTGTTCCCTTTTTTTTGTAATATAAGAAATATTAAAATCAGGAATAATGCACACAGACACGATATTCTACCAAATCTTCCTCACTTTCCACACCCTATTATTTGAAATCCTGGGAGAACCTACAGAAAATGCCACAGATTATAAATTTACTTCTGTGGAAGTGAAAGAAAAAGCATTTCGATTTGATGGAATTTTCACAGCAGATAGTGTGAAGAAACCCATCTATTTTGTGGAAGTGCAATTTCAACAAAAACCAGATTTTTACTGGGAATTAATCGCCGAAATCAACATTTATCTCAATCAATTCAAACCTGTACAAGATTGGCAAGCCGTAGCTTTATTTCCGAAACGGAGTTTAGATGTGGGAGAATTGACTGCTTATCAACAAGAACTGATTAATAGTGGGAGAATTAAACGAATTTATTTAGATGAATTACCACCGGGTTCAATTGGTATGGGGTTAATTGAGTTAATTGTTAGTAAGGAAGCACAAGCACTGGAATTAGTTAAAACCCTTATGGCAAGAACTAAGACGGAGATTGATAATGACAGAGAAAAACAAGGTATTATAGAGTTGTTGGAGACTGTTTTATTGTCCAAATTTTCACAATTAAGCCGTCAGGAGATAGAAGCAATGTTTTTAGTGAGTGATATTAAGCAAACACGGGTATATCAAGAAGCAAAGCAGGAAGGGATACAGGAAGGCAGACAGGAAGGCAGACAGGAAGGCAGACAGGAAGGCAGACAGGAAGGCAGACAGGAAGGTAAAAAAGATGCAGCAACAAACCTATTGCTAAGGATATTATCTAAACGGTTTGGAAAGCTGGAAGATAGTTATACTCAAAATATCAAAAGTTTGAACATAGAACAATTAGAAAGGCTAGGAGAAACATTATTAGATTTTACAGATATTAATGATTTGAAAATATGGTTAAAATCTGAGATAAACAAGTAATTTGGGTGCATGGTTTATTTAAGAGTTAAGTAGGTGAACACAATAAAACCAAACTGTGTAAAGAAACGTAAAATCGCTGAAAACTTCTTCACTCTTGCCTCTTGCCTTTTGCCTTGCCATAACGACAATTTTCAACGCCAACCTACTTACTGCGCTGATAAGATTTTGTCTAAACAGACTGACAACAACCAAGTAAAGTTGGATAGTTTGCTAGAATTACGCATTGATTTTGGGAGTTTTGTTAATGACAACAATCTTAGAAGTGAATAGTATAAATTTACTATCATGGCAACTGTTACAGGTAGGAGTACCGGAAGGGAATCTGATTCAGTTAATTTTTCAGGCTTTTATTTTGGGTATAGTTCAAGGGATTACAGAGTTTTTACCCATTAGCAGCACGGCTCATTTAGAGGTGTTTACCAAGGCTTTTCATTGGCAGGAATTGAGTTCAAAAGCTTTTCTGGCAACAATTCAATTTGGTAGTGTCATAGCGGTATTAATTTATTTTTGGACAGATATTAAACAGATATTAACTGGAGGTTTCAAGGCTTTTCAACAAAAAGACTGGGAACAGGAAGAATGGAAATTGTTAGTAGGCATAGCTATAGGAACTTTACCTGCTGTAATCGGCGGATTTGTCCTGAAAAAAGCATTAAATAGCGAAGATTCAGCTATTAACAGTATGACTTCTATTGCAATAGTATCAATTGTTATGTCGCTGTTATTAGGTGCATCGGAAAAACTGGGCAGTCATAAGCGAGATTTTAGCACCCTAACAATTCGTGATGGTTTGTTGATTGGGATCGGACAAATGATGGCTTTAGCCCCTGGTGCGTCTCGTTCGGGTTCAACTTTAACTACAGCCTTGTTTCTCGGCTTAGAAAGGCAAACAGCCGCTAGATTTTCTTTTCTTTTAGGTATTCCGACTTTAACACTTGCTACCGTGTATCAGTTTTTGAAGGAGGCATTGGGGAAAATTGACCTAGTTGTGGTAGGTGTAGGGACATTATCTGCGTTTGTTTTTTCTTATATCTCTATTGCTTGGCTGTTGCGTTATCTGCAAACCAAGAATACTTGGATATTTGTTTGGTATCGGTTGGCATTTGGAGCAACAATATTAAGTGCGATCGCTGCGGGAATGTTAAAAAATAGTTAGAGTAGTTAAAATCTGGAAAATAGGGGACAAGGGACTTCCAAATAAATTCCTTCTGTCCTCCAACCTTTCCTGACAACTGAGAACTGACAACTGACAACTGACTAATGACTACCATTCAACCTGCGAAAATTACCAAGGTGCTACCTGACTCAATTGCGGAGGAAATTGGCTTTACAGCCGGTGATGCGATTGTGGCTATTAATGGCACACAACCCCGTGATTTAATTGATTATCAATTTTTATGTGCTGATGAAATTCTCGAATTAGAAGTTTTAGATGCGACGGGGAAAACCCATCATGTCGAAATTGAAAAGGATTATGATGATGATTTAGGACTGGAATTTGCTACAGCTTTATTTGATGGGTTGATTCAGTGCAATAACCGTTGTCCCTTTTGCTTTATTGATCAACAACCACCAGGAAAACGAACTAGTTTATATTTAAAAGATGATGATTATCGCCTAAGCTTTTTATATGGTTCTTATCTAACTTTAACGAATTTAACCGCGAGAGAATGGCAAAGAATTGAACAAATGCGGTTATCACCTCTCTATGTTTCCGTGCATTCCACGGAACCAGATGTGAGAATTAGACTTTTAAAAAATAATCGTGCCGGGGAAATATTATCACAAATTAAATGGTTTCAAGAACGAAGATTGCAAATTCATGCTCAAGTTGTTGTCTGTCCTGGTATAAATGATGGTGAACATTTAGAGAGGACATTGCGGGATTTAACATCTTTTCATACTGGAGAATTACCAACGGTAGCATCAATAGCAGTTGTCCCGGTGGGTTTGACGCGGTTTCGTCCCCAGGAAGATGAACTCATACCTGTGACGCGGGAAAAAGCCCAAGAGGTAATCTATCAAGTTAAATTACTCTCCCAGGAATTTCGCCAAGAATATAATTCTAGTGTCGTCTGGTTAGCTGATGAATGGTTTTTAATTGCTGGGGAGGAATTACCTACTGAAGCTGAATATGAAGAATATCCGCAAATTGATAATGGTGTAGGTTCAATTCGCTTATTTATTAAACAGTTTACCCAAACTGCAACTGAGTTATTACCACCAAAAATTACCAATCAACGCAGATTAACTTGGGTTGTCGGTAATGCAGTGGAAACAGCATTTCAACCCTTGGTAGAACAGTTAAATACTGTCACGGGTTTAGAAGTGAATATGCGAGCTTTATCTAGCGATTATTGGGGACAAAGTATCAGTGTGACTGGTTTATTAACCGGACATGATTTACTTTTAAACTTAAAAGGGCAAGATTTAGGAGAGGGAATTTTATTACCTAGCGTCATGCTGAAGCATGGAGAATTGGTATTTTTAGATGATATGACGGTTGCAGAAGTATCTCAAAAATTAAATGTCAGTATTTTCCCTGTAGCGGGAGTTGAGGAATTAATCAATACTTGTCTTCAAGCGGACTAATAATTAACAAAATTCTTTCCTATCCTTAGCAACTAACAACTAAGTAGGTGAACACAATAAAACCAAACTGTGTAAAGAAACGTAAAATCGCTGAAAACTTCTTTACTCTTGCCTCTTGCCTCTTGCCTTGCTATAACGATAATTTTCAACGCCAACCTACTTATACTAAACACGGTTAGGACATGGACTTTTACGAAATTACGAAAAACCTAGATTTGTAGGGGTTTAGCACTGCTAAACCCTTACCCACCGAATCAAATGAATAAGCCGTGTTGAGTATAACAACTGACAACTGACTAATGAATAAAAAGACAGTCGGATTCGTTATTTTAAATATTAACTTGTTCCTGTTTAATATCTGGGGAGTATTGCCTGTAAAAGCTATTAATGATTCTCCTGTATTCAGTGTAGTTAATAGCCAGAATAATCCTGAAGAATGGCAAAGAATTAGCAACCGCTTACAGAAGCTAAATGTGAAATATTGTGTGATTCCGCTGAGTCAAGTTAAAGATAAGACTGATTGGGGTAAACCATCGGTATTATTTTTGCCCAATGTAGAGGTATTGACAACGGAACAGGCGATCGCCTTAGATCAATGGGTAAGTCAAGGTGGATATTTAATAGCTAGTGGACCAGTGGGTAATTTATCCACACCAGGAGTTCGTCAATTATTACGAAAACTTCTAGGAGGTTATTGGGGATTTAGCTTCAACACCATTGAAAATTTGCAACCCACAAATACGAATATTCCTGATTGGATAAATCAAAAAGAATTATTTGGTGCAATTCGAGGTGGTGTGATTATTCCTAATAATTCTACTAGTCAAACTCCTGTAAGTTGGGACTCCCAAGATCATCCACCAGCAATATTAACAACTGAAAAATCTACCTTATTAGGTTGGTATTGGGGAAAAGATACATCTGTAGGATTAGACATTGCTTGGTTAAAAGCATCCTTAAATCGTTATTTAAGATTACCAGTTAATAGCAAAAGTAAACTTACAAATCCTGCTTCAAACTGTCAGCCAACAATAGCTACTGAACCCACGCAACCGCAAATTCTAGAAAAATTACCGATTGTTTCCGAATCCCCACCTCCTAAAAAAATTACCAAAAAACCCATTGCTACCTCCAAGTTAAAACCCACCAAAAAAATCTTCAAAAAAAGCACCCTTACCTCCCAATCCAAACCTCTTAAAAAAACCACTATTAATTCTCATGTAAAACCTGCTAAAAAGATTGCTAAAAAAACCACAGTTATTTCCCGGCTAAAACCTGCTACAAAAATAACTGTTACTTCCCAATTACAACCAAATCCAAAAAATACAGGATCATTAGTAGTTTCTAAAATTACTAATGAAAATTTTATTGATCCAATTAATCAACTAGAAGAAAATGTCCGCTTAGATGTTATACCTAATTCTAATCAGCCGATTGATCAAAAAGAAGGTATAGCCCTGCAAAAAGAATTAGAAAGTCTGATTGGTAGATTAGAAAGTACCCATATAGCAGTATTAGCTTATAATTCTGCCAAAAATATCAACAATAATGGCACTAATTCCCCACTGGAAAAAGCAGAATCAATCAAAACAGCATCTTCCAACCCAGAAACATCAGCATCAAACTTAGCAGAAACATTAGTACAAGCGAGAGAAACAGTTAAAAGTATCCCCTTATTAATTCAACAAAAAAACTATGTAACAGTTAGACAGAAATGGTTACAAGCTAAAGCAAATCTATGGCAGCAATTTCCCGTCAATCAACGATTAGCACAACCAGAAATTCGGGCAATGTGGTTAGATAGAGGCACTATTGTCAAAGCCGGCAATGAAGTCGAATTAGCCAAAATTTTTGATAAACTAGCAAAAGCCGGAATTAATACCATTTTTTTGGAAACCGTCAATGCCAGTTATCCCATTTATCCTAGTCAGGTAGCACCTCAACAAAACCCCCTGATTCGTGACTGGGACCCCCTAGAGAGTGCGGTGAAACTAGCTCATGCACGGGGAATGGAATTGCACGCTTGGGTGTGGGTATTCGCCGCTGGAAATAACCGTCATAATGAAATTATTAATGTTAGTCCTGATTATTTGGGACCAGTATTAGCCGTAAATCCCGATTGGGCTAATTATGACAATCGAGGTAATATTATTCCCATTGGTCAAACTAAACCTTTTTTAGATCCAGCTAATCCCCAGGTAAGAGAATATTTAACTAAATTATATACCGAAATTGTTACTCGCTATCAAGTAGATGGTATTCATTTGGATTATATTCGTTATCCTTTTCAAGACTCTCTTGTTGGTCGTAGCTATGGTTATGGTAAAGCTGCAAGGGAGCAATTTAAACAGCAGACTGGTATTGACCCCTTGGATATTTCTCCCAGTCAACGGGATTTGTGGCAACAATGGACAGCATTCCGCACCCAAAAGGTGGATAGCTTTGTGGCTGAATTATCACAGACCTTGCGACAAAAACGAAACACCCTGATTTTGTCAGTAGCTGTTTTTCCCTTACCAGAATATGAACGCGTAGAAAAAATTCAGCAACATTGGGAAGTATGGGCAAGAAGAGGAGATATAGATTTAATTGTGCCGATGACCTATGCTTTGGATACACCTCGGTTTCAAGGATTAGCTCAACCGTGGATTACTTCTACAAAATTAGGTGCTACCCTATTAGTTCCAGGAATCCGTCTGAAGTCATTACCAACTATGGGTGCATTTGATCAATTGCAACTTTTGCGAGACTTGCCAGTGAACGGTTATGCGTTGTTTGCAGCGGAAAATTTTCATCCTGAACTAGAACAAATATTTAATAGTACCCAAGGAATTAAAAACGAACCGATACCCCAGCGTCAACCTTTTCGCACGGCGGCGTTTCGTTATGCAGCTTTGCAGAGAGAATGGCGCGTGGTGGAAAAAAATAGTCAGTTACATAAGTCTGCAATCACCAATGCTGAGTTTGAGAAATTAGATCAGGAGTTAAAAGATGCGTTGAATCAACTAGCATCTGTACCGTCTGCTCTTAATTTAATTACAGCCAGAAAAGCCCTCAACCAGGTTCAATTGCAATTTTCACAGATACCGGGGAAAAATCAAGCCAATCTCTATCAAGTTAAAGTTTGGGAAAACCGTCTTCTGGCTATTGAACGACTCATCCGTTTTGGCGAAAGAAGATTAAATATGCGTCAAAGGAATGGTATTTAAGCTAAAACCATCCTTCTTGTTCTAGGGTTTCGATTAATTGTAAACCACGAGGATCTCCTACGCCCAGTAGTGAGGCTTTGGTGTCTGCTCTCACTCCTAAGTCTTTATCTTCGGCAAAAGCTTGGATTAATGCGTCTATAGCTGTGGCATAGACGACGTTAGATGGTAGTTCTTTACAAAGCTGGCCAATTGTCCAAGCGGAGTTACTTCGTACAGCGGCGATGGGGTCTGTAACTAAGGCTTCAATTAGGGCGGGAATTGCGCCGACGATGGCTTCATAACCTACTTCTGTCATCTGTGCTAGGGCGCTGGCTGCCCAGAGACGGACGGCGGGAATATCGGTTCTCAGGGCATTAGTGAGGGGTGCTAAGGAACGGCGATCGCGGCAATTACCTAAAGCCCAGACTATGCCTTTGCGAACATAACCATTAAAATCGCGGTTGAGTTGCATAATTAATGGTTCTACGGCTTCTTTGGCTGGGTTACGTCCGATACCATAAGCAGCACTAACTCGCACTAGGGGACAATTATCTGTTAAAAGATGGATAAGATGAGGTGTTGCTCGTTCATCTTGAATATCACAAAAAGCACGCGCTGCTAACATCCGTTGTTGAGGCTGGGTGTTTTCTAAGAGTACCAGCATTAATTCCGCATCAGGTTTTTCCACTTCTGACTCATCAGTAAGTGGTTCTATTTTATCTAATGGGCTTTCTAGCTCAACTTCAGCATCGAGTAGGCTTAGTTCGTATTCGTCGTACATAATTATTCAACTGTAACCTGTTCCCTGTTCCCTAATTAGAGTGATTTTACCATCCAGAGGGATTGTTCTTGATAACCAAGTTGATGATAAAGATTTAATGCGGGTGTGTTGGAGAGAAATACTTGTAGTCCAATTTGGCGATAGCTGGGCTTGCCGGAGACATCACGTTTTTGTGTAGCCCAATTTTCTACATAAGCCATTAATCCTTTACCAATGCCTTTGCGCCTATATTCTGGGATGACGTACAGGAGAAAGATGTACGGATGGCGATCGCCACTAACCTGATCTATAGCATTCCCCACCCATAAACAAGCTACGGGTGATTGGTAATCGGTGATTGGTAATTGGTGAAGAATTTCCTCCCCCACCTCCCCTACCTCCCCTACCTCCCCCACCTCCCCCACCTCCCCCACCTCCCCTACCGCCCCTACCTCCCCCACCTCCCCCACCTCCCCTACCTCTTTATAGACCCACCATAGGGGGGTATCACGACAGAAGTATTGCTCAACTGTATGTGCTAAGTGGGAAAAGTCTTGATCAGGGAATTGTTCTTGGTAAGTGCGCTGCATGAACTTGACCAAGAGGGCTTTATCGAGGGTAGAACCTTGGCGAAGAGAATAGCCGGGAATGAAATTCAAAATAGACTTATGCCTCAATTACCTAATGATCATGCCAATGGGAGCGGGAGCTACCATATCCGAGGGTAAAAAGATGCGAGCGCTGACTGCTACCAAAGCCAGGGTAAATATCAACACTGCAATCAAAGGGGCAATATATTGACGAAAAATAGCCATGTTTTTGTTTATGAATAAATAGCAACAGTATTAATTCTAGCGAATTCTCAACAATAAATTAGCCAACTTGCACTAAGCAAAATGAATTTGTCTTTTTCTGCCCTAATATTAAGGCTGATCCTGGTCTAATTCATTTAAGACTTTTTCACAGTACCAATTTTCGGGCATTCCCGGAACGTTTTGTTTGGCTTGTTCAATTAGTCTTTCCGCTGCCGCTACGTCCCCAGATAATCTAGCGATGAGGCGATTTTTGAGGTAGTTGCCGGTCACTTCTTCATCTGGTTGGTTGGGGATGCTGGGATTGAGTGCTTGCAGGGGTTCGCGTCGCAGTTGCCAAAATAGGACGTAATAAAGTGTCCCAAAAATTAGGATCAGGCTGATAGTTCCCAGGAGTGTGAGGAAACTAAAAGCCAGATTTTGCAGAACTAATTGTGAGAGGACATAGCCCAGTAATAGACCTGTAACTATTAGAACTAATGTACCGACAATAATAACTACTTGTGTTCCCATATATCTTCTTCTAGTCCTGGTCTGGTGGCTGCTAATACCTTGGGATGCCAAGGGGCAACCATAGGTAATAGTAGCAAACCAGGTAACGCCGCTACAAGAGAGAGTAAGAAAAATGTCGGCCAACCTGTGGCTGTAGCCCAACTACCTGCGGGGGCGGAAAGTACGTCTCGACTGATGGCCATGAGGCTGGAGAATAAAGCAAACTGGGTGGTTGTGAATCGGTGGTTACAGAGACTCATTAAAAAGGCAACTGTAGCGACTGTGACTAATCCAGCAGAGAAGTTTTCGATGTTTACGGCGATGACTAGTAGGGAATAATCTTTTTTATTAGCCACAGCTAGGGCATAATAACCCAAGTTACTGAGTAATTGCAGCGCTCCAAATACCCACAAACTGCGATTTAAGTTAATTTTGGTCATGATTACACCCCCAGCTAATACGCCGACGGTGGTGGCAAGAAATCCCATTCCTGCTTGGATTGCGCCGATTTCGGTTTTTGTAAAGTCTATTTCTCGTAAAAATAAGTTGGCTGTAATGCCGACGAGGGAATCACCTAGTTTATAGAGGAGAATAAAACTGAGTGTTAAGCTGGCTTGTTTGATGCCAAAGCGGTGAAAAAATTCTTTAAAGGGTAGGAAAATAGCTGTTTGTAAGTTTTCAGGCGGACTATCTTCGCTAACTTCATTTAATAGGGAGTTTGGTAATAATACGGATGCAGTTATCCAAGCTACTAATAATCCTGCTAATAACCAATAAAATATAGGTTGGGGAATGAAGCCGACAAAAACGCCAGCTATTAACCCTGCTACTAGTAACGTGATCATGACTATAAAAATCACGTCTTTGCCAGAAATGGGGGCTAGTTGTGTTTTATTTTGTAGTTTGTGTTCTGCGGGCGACCACAAAGTAGTAAATATACTTCCCGCCATAATCACTGCCATGAGCAAATATACGACATTCCAAGGTAAGTAATCTGCTAAGACTAAGGCGAGGGAACTGGTAATAAATAGGGCGATCCGGTAGCCTAATACCCACACAGATGCCCCTGGCTGCGCCTCTAGGGGGTTTAAAATGTCGGTACGGTAGGCATCACCAGCGATATCCTGGGTGGCACTGAGGAAGGTAATAATCAGGCAGTTGATGGCGAGGATTTGTAATATTTGCTCGCTTTGGGCTGGTTGTTGAATGGCAAGGGCAGCGATCGCTAATACTAACCCAATTTGGGTAATAATTAACCACCCTCTTCTGCCACCTAGCAATGGTGGTGTAAATCTATCTAATAGGGGCGACCACAGGAATTTTAAGGAATAAGGTAAACTTAATAACCCAAATAAGGTGATTTTGGCAATATCAACTTTGGCATCTTGCATCCATAGTTGTAGGGTTCTACTGGTCAGGAATAGTGGTAAACCTGATGCAAAACCTAGTAATAATAAAGCACCCATTTTCTGGCTTTGGAATGCCTGTCGGAGTGCTTGAATTTCTTTCATAGAGAATCTTGCCATGTTGGCACAAGAAGTGCAAAATCAGGATTTTACTTTCTTTGTGGCTAGTTCAATTAAATCTTCAATTTTCTTAATATTCTGATCTCCAGCTAGATAACCAATACCGCGATGTAAATGTAAGCGAAATTGCGTAATTAGGGTTTCTCTATCGGTATCTAATCCGTCGTTGTAGCAGCGTTGTTTGAGTGCTAAAAGCAAAATATCGGACATTTCTCCGCCAAAAACCCGCCATGTCAGTTCGACGTTACTATCTTGGGGAATAGGTACGGGGGAAGGTGCGGCGGCTTCTGCAAGGGAACGACAAAACGCCCACCGGCATAATATGTTCCATTGTTCGATTTTGGTGCTGCGTTTGAGTTTTAGGAGTTGTTCTTTGGCTGTTTGGGAAAGTTTGATTCTTTCTATTGGTGATTCCATTTTGGTGATTGGTGATAATAAATTTAAGTCTCACGCAAAGGCGCAAAGACGCAAAGGAAGAAATAAATCAAAAGTTTGAATTTTGCTAATTTTATATAGTTTGTTTATTTTGATTTTGGGCTAGATTACGGACTATGCGATTTAGAAAACTCAGATAATCATCTATTTCTTCATAACTATTTAATTCGTTTTCTTCTTCTGGTGTGAGTTGAGAATTTTGTTGTTTAAAAAGTAATGTTTCAATGCGATTCTGGACATTACTAGAAGCACGAAAGATAGGTGTTCCTTCTTGTAACTCGATTGTGACAGCACCTTCTAAGGGTAAGGTAGCAGGTAAATTATGTAAAGTTGGTAGTAGAGGAATTGTCATATTTAAATCCATGAAATACTAAATAACATTTTACCAAAAATAACCAGGTTTTATTGTGGTTTCTCTTTTGTTGGAGTTATATTGGAGTAGGTATTCGCGGGCTATGGCTTCGGTTTCTTGCAGGTTTTGATATTCTTTTTTGCCGATTTCGGTGTCGGTGGAAAGGAGGATTACTTGATGGCTGGCTGAGGGAAAGTATCTTTCTACTAGGTTGTTTCGGTGGGAGGAGTCGAGTCTTCCTAATGGGGTGTCTATGGCTATGGGTAAGCGTCTTCCTGATACTTTGGCTAATCCCCACAAAAATGCGATCGCTAATAGTTGTTTTTCACCGGCGGAAAGCCGATGTTTGGGGACTTGTTTTCCGTTTAAATCATATAATGATAAGCCGAAGGTTTTACTATCAATAGCTATGCGATGTACTAAGTCTGATTTGTGTAATAAATATAGAAAACAGTTTTTGACTTCTTCTTCTAATTTATTTAATTTTCTCAAAGTCAATCTTTCTCGAAATACTTTTAATGTTTGTTGAACTTTTAATGCAGAATCAATAATATGTTCACTATTTTGATATTTGATATTTTGTACAGTATATTCATTTAGTTCTTGTCTCAATTTTTTGGTTTCTGTATCTAATTCTATCAGTTTTTGAGTCATTATGTCTGACTGAGATTTAATTTTATTAAATTCAGTTTGTGCTTCTTTTACTGCTTTTTGTAGTTTTGTATATTCTTCGGGTGCAGCCGCAGTTTGTACTTGTCTTTCTAAGGTGAGGATTTCTTCTTCATAATTAGTTAATTCATCTAATTGCTTTTGGGCGTTATTTTGGGAAACTTGTAAACGATAGGTTATATTGTCAAGTAAACTTAAACTTTCTTCATCTCCATTTAACCAAGTATTTTCTGTTGATAAGTTATTAGTATATAAGTTATTGATATCTTCAGCTAAAAAAGATTGAATATTAGTAACTTTATTATTTTCCAGATTTAATTGTTGTAGCCAATTTAGTAATCTTTCATCTCTAGCAATTAAGACATCTTTCGCTAATTGAATTTGTTGAGTTTTCAGTTCTTTTTCTCCCTGTCTTTGCACTTGAGATAATAAAGGACTAATTAAGGCTAAAGGTAAAACATCAGCAGCTAGTTCACACAAAGATTCACGAACGTTATTAGCAACTTTAATTTTCTCTTCCTTTTGTTGTTCTAACTGACTACGTTCAGCAGCAATTTTACCACCTTCATTCACAAATCTGTCTAAAGCCTCTTCATGAACTTTTTCTAATTCTGTAACTTGAGTATTTATATCTGCTAGTTTTATCTGATTGTTTTTGTATTCTTCCTGTTTTTCATGGATTCGGGTTTCAATTACTTCTAATTTTGCTAAATCTTTAGTATCTGCAAATTCTCGTCTTTTACGATTTACTAATATTTCTAAATCAATTGCTAATTTATCGGCTAATTCTAAACCCAAAAGTCCGTTAATCGCATCTACAACTATGGGCGGGGGTATTTCCTGTTCTGCAAGTTCTTTAACTTGTTCACCGTCAAAGAGAAATAAATTAGAAATACCTAAAGGTAAAATATTTTCTATATATTCATCCCAAATATTTACTAATGAATCAATTGGCCATGTTTCATCATCTCCTAATATTCCTAAATGGTCTTTTCCATCTTTAGGATTTTTTTCCCAAGTCCGCACAACCCGATATTTTATTGGTCTATCTTCTTCGATATGTTCAAAAACTAATTCTATTCTGGTTTTTTCTGTGGGGGTACTTTTACTATTCACGCATTGGGTGAGAAAATCACTATAACTCAAATTTCCCCTGGTTGAACATTGGGCGCGTTGTCCATATAATGCTAGGCGAATGGCATCCATAAGGGTGGTTTTTCCGCCGCCATTCATTCCCCCTAATAAAATAATTGGGCGGGTGTTGTCTTCGTCAATTTGGGGGTTGAGGTTGATGATTTGTTTACCAGCATAAGGACCGAAGTTTTGCAGGACTAATTCTAGGAAGATCATGGGTTTTTGGGTTGGGTATTCTAGTTTTTTTAAACGAACCACAGAGGCACAGAGGACACAGAGAAAGAGAGAAGGGAGATATTTATCTCGTTCCCTGTCTCTGACAGGGAATGCTGTCAAGAGGCTCTGCCTCGGTTATAATGAGTTGAGGTAGAACCTCAAGATTGGCATTCCCAGCCAGAGGCTAGGAACGAGGGTGGGGAGGATATTCTATTGGTCTGGGTTATCATCTGGGTTCTTTTGTGCATATTTGAAGTTAGCCCAAGTTTGTGGTTTACTCTCTTGTTTTTCGGCGGTATCTCCTAAACTTAATTGTTTGAATTTTTCCCGAATTGTCGCAACATCACCTTCTAATGCTGCTTGTCGTAAATCCCGTTTTAAATGGGCATTTGCGATCGCTTGTTCTGGTGAACGGGAACTTGTATCAAAGCATTTTTCTAGGCTTTCGTAGATACCCACACGGCGAGTTTTTTTCTTGAATTGTCTTTCTGTATCTAATAGTCTGGCCATTAATTCTAGGTGCATTCCGTCACCTTCACAGATTTCTTCTAATACTCCCCATTCATCACTACCAAGTATGCTTTGATCTGCACCAGGACGAGGATCTTTAAATACTTCTCCTGTAACTTCTTCATATATACGGGGTAAACTATCATCAAATTCGTGTTTGTCTTCTAACCATATTCGGCGGATAGCACTTAATTCTTCCATACTAATTAGAGTAATATCACCCATATTTTTAGGTGCTGTTTGCCGGACTTGTATTTGCGCTTTTAGTAATTTTGTCAACCAATATTCTCGCCAATATTTTGTATATGGACCCGGTACTGGTACAACATCTTTTTCTCCTTTTATTTCACGTTCAAATAATTGAACTTGTCCCCAAATTCTTCTAAAATCTCTTTTATCTCTATCATCTTTAACATCTAATTCATTACGAATATCTAGTAGTATCTGCATCCACTCTTTTTCTTCATCATTTTGAATCATTGCCTCCATTGATTTATCTTTATTTACCAATGTACAAACCCAGCATCCAAACCGAGAATCACCACAGCTAGGTGTAGAAGTATCAACAACTAGAGGACATTCATTATCTGCTGTAGCTCCTCTATACATATTAAATAAATCTTTATTATTTCCTCCCCAGGGATTTTTATATTGATTTAGGTATATCCAAACATCGTTATTACCCCAGTCTTCAACGGGGGTATAAATTAGAGAATTTGGTAAACTTGCATTAGGACTAAGCCTATCTCTAACTCTACCTACCTGATGTTTATTCATGGTAGCTGCACGTTTGGAACTTTCCGCTTTACGTGTACCTAAAACAAGAATTGTTTCACCATTAGCCCTCACTATTTGACGAATAAATTGATTAGCCGGATTTATTTTTAAACGTGAAGTACACCAACGAAACTGATTACGAGGTGCTGGGTATCCTTTACCAATAAGATTTACCCAAAAAGAATCTTCAACTACTGGCTCTAGAAGATGCGCTTCAATTGGCATATTCTGTTCTTGAGCAGCTAACCGAATATTGTTGATAGATTTACGAACCCAAGCGGCTACTATAGGATTTTCTACCCCTGTATCAGTTGTAATAACATAGATAGTCTTAGTTCTTTTATTTAGAGGAAGTGAATAGATAGCATTCCAAACAAGCTGCAAGACTGTACTAGAATCTTTGCCCCAAGATACACCTATAATCCAAGGTATCTGATCTAAACAATACAATTCTTGAATTTCTGTAGTCAAAGCTTGAATATCTTCGATTAACTCTGGTACAGTACGATGCGGCTGATTTTTATTTTCTGGCTGTTGTGTTGTAGTCATTTTCCCTTACCTGTGGATACATGAACATAGAATCAATACTTCCCTTTGGGGGCATGAAATCATCTAGTATATAAATAAATCTAAGCTATGCGTGCAGCATATTTTTAAAAATCGCATCCCTAGTATCCATCTTTTTGGACAATAAAGCAAGATTTAGTCACCAAGTTTTCAAAAATTAACATGAATGATAATACAGATACACTCAATAATCAACTCGCTAACGAGTATTTAGAACGGGAAAATCAGGATAAACAGGTATTAGCTTTACTGCTAGACAGGTTTTTAGAGAAAAAAGACCAAATTCTTGTCCAAAAAACAGAAATGGGTGGTACGGAGGCTTATGTAGGTTCTGTGACATTGGAATGGTTCGCGGGACGGGTACATTTTGCGTCTGGTTTACCCCTGCTGCAAAAAAAGTACAACCCAGAGACAGAGAATATTGAAATTGACGCTGATAGTATTGATGAAATTCAACAACGCCCTGTTGATTGGTCGCGTCAAGCACCGTTAGTACAGTATTTAGCAGCGAGGAAAAATCATAAATTTCCGGCTGTGTTGGTGGTAATTAATCAACCTTGGGTAGATAACCCCAAAGCAGCGGAGTGGGATAGTCAAGGACGGGCTAAAAAAGCGACTACTGATTTTATACCTTTAGATAAAGATGGTAAAGTCGGTTTACTGAATATTTCTGAAGACAATGTGACAATTTATGCTTTAGATGGTCAGCATAGATTAATGGGTGTCCAAGGTTTAATGGAGTTAATTAAATCAGGTAAACTCCAACGTTATAAAAAGGATAAAACTGCGGATGATAGTTTTATTACCTTATCTGATTTGATTGAGAAATATCAAGTAGAACCTGCTTATTTACAAAGTTTATCTAAAGAAAAAATTGGCATTGAATTTATTTGTGCGGTGAATACTGGAGAAACTCATACAGAAGCAAAACGACGGGTAAGATCAATTTTTGTTCATGTGAATTTGATGGCTGCACCTTTAACTAAAGGTCAGTTAGCACAATTAAATGAAGATGATGGTTTTGCTATTGTAGCGCGAAAAATTGCCGTTACACATCCACTTTTAGAACAAAAACCAAATCGCAATCCCCGTGTTAATTGGAATAGTGCCACAGTAGCCGCTAATTCTACAGTTTTAACCACTCTGCAAGCCTTACAAGATATGTCTGAAAGATATTTGGGGCAAAAGTTCCCCCATTGGAAACCTTTGGAAAAAGGGTTAATTCCCATGCGTCCAGAAAATGAAGAAATTCAGGAAGGAATTGCAGATTTTAGACTACTTTTTGATCATTTAGCTAATCTTCCCAGTTATAAAATATTGGAACACGAAGATACAACTGTTTTGCGGCGCTTCCATTTTGAAAAAGACGGAGGTGAGGGAAATATGTTATTTCGTCCAGTTTCTCAAGTTGCTTTAGCGCAAGCTTTGGGAACTTTGGTGTTTAAAAAAGATTTTGCTTTGACGGATATTTTTAAGAAGTTGGAGAAATTTGACCGTCAAGGGGGTTTTAGTAGTATGGAATATCCTCACTCTTTATGGTATGGGGTTTTATATGACCCCAATAAAAAGCGGGTACAGGTAGTAGGAAAAGATTTAGCTGTGAAGTTATTTATTTATATGTTGGGAGGAATGACTGAAAAAATGGAAGTTACGGCTTTACGTAAAGCTTTAGCTAATGCTAGGACAATGGAGGAACAAACTATAGGTTTTGATGGAAAGTTGGTAAAACCCCAGGATGTAGGACTTCCAGTTATACTGAGTTAGACAAGTTAGCGAGTAATATCACTCTGTGGTTTTTACGGATGTTCAATACCACCGATCTTGTTTACTATGTTTTTTAACATCGCTAAGTGTATCAACATTTATATGACTCAATTGAACGAAGAAAACAACAACGATATTACTCCTGAAGTGAAAGCTCAGTTTAGCTCATTTATAGCTCCATTCTTCTCTAAATACCATCGTGATAGGTGCTATTTAGGACTGAGATTGACACATGGAAACAGGACTATGCTACAAATTAATGTCCCTGCTGGTGACTTTTCTGGACTTTTGCAAGCTAAACCTTCAAGTGGTAATGATCCTGATTCTGGTAAGAATCGTCCAGAAGTTAAAGGCCATGCAGAAGAAATTAAAAAATACATTATCGAACGTGCTAAAAAACAAAAACCTTGGATTGTGGGAACATTAACAGCAAATGTTTCCCCAAAAGAGATCACTTTTTTAGAATTTGATAGAGATTTTGGCTTAGTTGTTATTCGCAGAGGAGTGAAGCTAGACATTACTGATGGACAACATCGAAAACGTGCAATTCATGAATTAATAGAAAGTGCTGATAGTTACTTAATTAAAGATGACAATTTTTCAATAACTTTAGTTTTAGAAGGAGATTTTCAACAGTGTCAGGCAGATTTTAGAGATATGGCACAAACTAGACAGCTTGATAAATCTTTATTGCTGTCATTTGGTGAATTTTCTGGTAGAGTCGGCATTAGTAAAGAGTTAGTAAGCCGGGTGTCATTATTTAAGGGGAAAACAGAGAAAATTAAAGCATCACCTTCAACTAAAAATAATCTAATTTACACAATGAACTACATCGCTAAATTTGTAAGTTGTGTATTTAGTAATGATATGATGAACCAATTAAAAGAGATAGATGTAGATAGCACATCTGATACTTTGGTTACTTGCCTAAATCAGTTTTTCTCAGAATGTAGTAATACAGAATATATAGCTTCACTCAGTGTATCTGAATTAACAAATGATGAAGTTGCTGCATTTAAAGACGATTGTTTATTGGGTGTAAGTGTAGGATTAGAAGTTTTAGGTCGCTTACTATACTGGTCTTATGATGCTGAAGAAAATTATTTTGATTCAGAAAAAATTTCTCAACTAGCAAGTTTAAACTGGTCAAGAGAAGATGAAGTTTGGAGAGATAATATAGTTAGAATTGAATCCCAACCCAAAAATTCAAGCAAGCCTTATAAAATATCAGCGACTGCTGGTGCTGTTACAGACGCAGTAAAGGCAGTAAAAAATAAATTGGGATGGGTATGAATGATTAACTATTTACTTTAGAAAAGGCTTAGGAGAGGAATTTACTTAAATCAAATTCCTCCGTTTCTTCATGAGTATTTATTTTTTGATACTTGAGAAATAATAAAATTCGTTCTGAATAATCTACCGCACCTCTCAACTCATTTTGTAATATTTCTAGTCCACCATTAGCATATTCTTCAAAAGTATGAATACGTTGATCATCAGATGTTTCATCATCACCTAAAATTTTTATATCTTGTATTTCGGTGATAGCTAATAAATTAATTAGCATAGTGAAGCTACTAGGAAAATAATCCTGTCGTAAAGGGGATAAATCCTTAGAACTTCCTTCTAACGGAACTCGCTTTTTATACTTGACTCCTAATGATGCTGCAAATACCATCACTTCTACATAAGTCTGAAAAATCCCACTTGTATCTTTGGAAGCTACTAACGACTTCACCAACTCAGCCTTATCTTGAGCAATTTTGATTCTATTTGCAGCCATAATTATAAAATATACACCCTTAACATCATAAACCAAAGCTAACTTACTAATACCACAATCTTATCTTCTTCTTTGCGTCTTTGCTCTTTAGCGTCTCTGCGCGAAACAAAAAATCAAAAAACATCCTCATAAACCAAAGAAAGAGGAAAAGTAAAATCAACACTAACTAAATGTACATTATCACCTTCAACAAAAGGATGTAACTCCCATAAACCCCTATCATTCAACCGAAAACAATCCAAACCGATTTTATCAGCACTAATTAAAACATATTCTTGCAAAGATTCAATCCGTCTATACTGCTGAAACTTTCCCCCCCTATCATAAGCTTCCGTACTAGGAGAAAGCACCTCAACAATTAAGCAAGGAAATTGAATAAACTTAATAGCTTGTTTATCCCGTTCATCACAACTTACCATGACATCAGGATAATGAAACGGACCATTTTGCGATATACCCACTTTAGCATCTGCCATAAAAGGACGACAATTACCACCCCGCAAATGATTTTTTAACCCAGAAGCCAAATTTAAAGCAATAGTAGTATGGGGAATAGTTCCCCCAGTCATAGCAAAAACTTCACCATTGATATATTCATATTTAATATCCTGTTGTTCCTCCCATTCCAAATACTCCAGAGGACTCATATAACTTTTCTCAAAATTAAAAACCATTTCTTTCTTCCTTTGCGCCTTTGCTTCTTAGCGACTTTGCGCGAAACAAAAATTATTTATTCAACCTCAACAATTTCCGTATATTCAAAACCATTCAAACTCTGTCGAACCAAAGCATATCTTTCTCTCCCCAACTCAATAAAATCCTGTTCACAATTAGGCTTAGAAGAATAATAAACCAAAACATATTCCTTCCCAATCTTATCAGCAATTTCCTCCTCAACCTCAACCCGCCACTGAGTCTTAGTCACCAACACAACCAACTGATTTGCTAACTTAGGAATAGTTCGCGCAATGTGACGACGAGAATTAGCATCTAAACTCCCAAAAGGAGAATCCATAACAATAGGAAAAGTGCTACTATCAGGAACCATCATCATTTTCCGCTTCTCACTCCAGTCACGCACCTTATCAATAATACTAGCGATAAAAGATAAACTGAGAATTTGATTTTCTCCCGTAGAAGCTGCGACTGGTGCTTCAAATCCCGTCGTATTTTCCACCAAACTCAACTCATACTTTTCGCTAATTTTGGGAACATAAGGAGTAAAAGAAATATCTGAGAAAATTTCCTGTACCCGCTGTTCCAATTGGAGACGAAATTGATTTTCTTGACGGTTTTTAACTTCCGATAATCTGTCAATTGCATCTTGAGTAGCATTAATGCGACGCTGTGCTAAAGATTGTTTTTCCTCATTTTGTTTTTGCTTAGATATTTGTTTTATCAAAGCATCAATAGCTGTTTTTAGATGAGAAACTTCCTGTTGATTTGCACCTTGTTCTCGATTTAAGTCATCAATTTTAGCTTCAATTTCATCAAGACGTTTTTGTAAACTACTAATTTCCTCATTGGGATCTTTTCGGAGTTGTTCTTGAATAGTTGCTAATTCCAATTCAACTTGATTAAGATTTTCTCGTAACTGTTGAATTCGTACTTGTTCCCTGTCCGCTTCTTCCCAAAAAGCAACTGCTTGTTTATCAATTTCATCAACTTGCGCGCTCATTCTAATTGCGGTTTCTTCTACAGTCGAAGAACCAGATTTTCTCATTAAATTCTTGACATGAAAATGGGTGTGAGTTCCTTCCCTTAAATCTGCACCACAAATACAACGTCCAGTATTGAGTAAATCATTGATAAATTCCCGCGAAATTCCCGCAGTTAATTCACCTTTTTGTTTTAAATCTGTAAATATTTCCCGAAACTTAGCGGTAGTTTCCGATAACAGAACAGTATAACCCCGTGCGGAAATAACCTTTTTCAAATTCTCCCGTGTTTTTTTCAACTCTTCCCGCAAACTATCTTTTTGAGATTCTAAACTTTGCTTTCTTTCCTGTAATTCTTTAACAGCACTCAATTCTCGTAACTTATTACTAACTTCCTTTTTGAAAGTCTGTTGATATTCCAACTCTTGATTTATTTCCGTTTGACGTTTATTAATATTGTCAATTTCCAGTTCTTGCTTTTCTTGCTGATTCAACAACTGTTTAGTTTCCGCGTCACCAATATGTTTTAACTCAGTTTCTAAACTCTTCTTAGCATCTTTCAAGTGTTTAATCGAAAGTTCAATAACTTCCACACCCAAAAAAGTTCTAATGGCTTCAGAAATTTCCGCTTTATTATCAGAACGGACAATTTCTTCAATGCGTTCACCGTCAAAGAAAAAATATTGATGTAAACTTGCTGGTAAAATCTGAGTAATAATTTCCTCAGCTTGTTGAAGAGGAAAATACCATTTTCCATCATCTCCAGCAACTTGAATTTTCAACTGAGTTTTCCCAGCTTCAATCACATCACTTTCATTTTTATAAACCCGACAACCACGAGTAGCGCGATAACGATTACCTTCATGTTCCCAACCAACTTCCACCCAACATTCCACAGGTTGACTAGGTTGAGATTCTGAAATTGCGCGTTTATTTACTAACTGTTCCGTTGACGCAAAAGCCGCACTAAATTTTTCATATAAAACCCAAGTAAACGCATTCAAAATACTAGTTTTACCTGCGCCATTACTACCATAAATCATAGTAGTATTGCGAACATCTCCACCAGCTAAAGTTATCTCTGGGGTTTTCCCATAAAAAGAACGAAAATTACATAATTTAATCGAAGTTAGCTTCATTGTACCGCTTCCTTCACAATAGTGAGAATATCATCATTAATATGACCCTTACTCTTTCTATCTAATCGGCTTTTCTCCAACCTCCATACCTTCTCAATAATTTGCTTCACCTCCGGTGGTGCGCTGGTAATTGGTTCTTGAACATCTTCAATATTTGCTTCTGGTATCATTTCAAAACAGCAATAGATTTATTTTCTATTTTAACCAGTTCTGATACTATAGATATAACCCACGCAAAAATTCTCTAAAACCTTTATTCCTTAGGGACAGAATAACAATCATCCATATTTATCTGCGTTTATCTGCGTTTATCTGCGTTCAATTATTCCAAAAATCTTAATTTGCTATCATTCCTATGTAATTACAAGTATAAATTGATATTTAAGTAAAAAAATTTTCTTTTTTTAAAGTTTTGGGGGTTGACTTGCGCCGCTAGGGGTGATATTTTGATAATGGGAATGTGTGCCTCAATAAAAATTTTATCACCACTCCATTATATTAATATAGCACATCGCCGGCGATGTTGCAAGCCAAACCCCGAAAAAAAAAATTTCGCGCCAAACGTAAAACTGAGAAATTGTGTAGAATTGCTAGGTGTAACGTTGAAGCTAGATAATGGATTTTAATCTGCAAGCGCCTTTTGTCCCGACCGGTGATCAACCACAAGCGATCGCACAACTTTCTGCTAGTATTCAAACAGGAAATCATTATCAAACATTACTGGGTGCGACAGGAACCGGTAAAACATTTTCCATAGCCGCAGTCATTGAAAAAGTCGGTAGACCTACCTTAGTATTAGCCCATAATAAGACATTAGCCGCCCAGTTGTGTAACGAACTGCGGGAGTTTTTTCCTCATAATGCAGTTGAGTATTTTGTCAGTTATTACGATTACTATCAACCCGAAGCATATCTACCCGTTACTGATACTTATATAGAGAAAACATCAGCGATAAATGAAGAAATAGATATGTTACGACATTCCGCCACTCGTTCCTTATTTGAACGCAAAGATGTGATTGTTGTGGCTTCAATTAGTTGTATTTACGGTTTAGGAATGCCGGCGGAATACCTGAAAGCCGCAATTCGATTACAATTGGGAATGGAAATTGATCCACGTCAAGTTTTACGAGATTTAACCGCAGTTCAATATACTCGGAATGATATCGAAATGGGGAGAGGAAAATTTCGAGTTCGTGGTGATGTTTTAGAAATTTCTCCTGCTTATGAAGATAGAATTATTAGAGTTGAATTCTTTGGGGATGAAATTGATGCAATTAGATATGTAGATCCTGTTAGTGGGGAAATTCTCCACAGTTTAGAAGCAGTAAATATCTACCCAGCGCGTCACTTTGTTACTCCTAAAGAAAGAGTAGAAATAGCTTGTGAAGATATAGCCACCGAATTAAAACAGCAACAATTAACATTAGAATCAATGGGTAAATTAGTGGAAGCACAACGCATTGATCAACGCACCCGTTATGATTTAGAAATGTTAAGAGAAGTGGGATATTGTAACGGTGTAGAAAATTATTCTCGCCATTTAGCCGGAAGACAAGCAGGAGAACCACCAGAATGTTTAATTGACTATTTTCCTAAAGATTGGTTATTAGTGATAGATGAATCTCATGTTACTGTTCCCCAAATTCGCGGAATGTATAATGGAGATCAAGCGAGGAAAAAAGTATTAATAGATCATGGTTTCCGGCTTCCCAGTGCTGCGGATAATCGTCCTTTACAAGCCGAAGAATTTTGGCAAAAAGTCAATCAATGTATTTTCGTTTCTGCGACTCCAGGAAATTGGGAATTAGAAATTTCGGAAGAGAATATTATTGAACAAGTAATTAGACCGACGGGAGTAATTGACCCAGAAATATTTGTGCGTCCCACGGAAGGACAAATTGATGATTTATTAGGAGAAATAAAAGATCGAGTTGACCGTCAAGAAAGAACGTTAATTACTACATTAACTAAACGCATGGCGGAAGATTTGACTGAATATTTAGCAGAGAGGGGAATTAAAATCAGATATTTACATTCAGAAATTAATTCCATTCAACGGATTGAGATTTTACAAGATTTGCGAAATGGTGTTTTTGATGTGTTAGTCGGTGTAAATTTATTGCGGGAAGGTTTGGATTTACCCGAAGTTTCGTTAGTTGCAATTATGGACGCAGATAAGGAAGGATTTTTGCGGACTGAACGTTCTCTAATTCAAACTATCGGCCGCGCAGCCCGTCACATTAGAGGAAAGGCAATTTTATATGCTGATAAATTAACAGGTAGTATGATTAAAGCCATTGATGAAACTGATAGAAGAAGAGGAATTCAAACGGCTTATAATAAACTGCATGGAATTACACCGCAACCGATTATCAAAAAACAAACTAATTCAATTTTATCATTTTTAGATGCCTCTCGTCGTTTAAATGCAACTGATTTAAAAATGGTTGATGAACATTTAGATGAATTATCGGTGGAAGATATTCCAGAGTTAATTACAATTTTAGAAAAACAGATGAAGGAAGCAGCGAAGAAGATGGAATTTGAGGAAGCTGGAAAATTGCGCGATCGCATTAAGCATCTTCGAGATAAAATGTTAGGACGTTAGAAAGCTGGAAAATTGCGCGTTAGCCTTGCGCTGCGTCAGCAATCGCATTAAGCATTTGCGAGATAAAATGTTAGGACGTTAGAAAGCTGGAAAATTGCGCGTTAGCCTTGCGCTGCGTCAGCGATCGCATTAAACATCTGCGAGATAAAATGTTAGGAAGATAACATAAATGTATAATTAACGCCTTACTAACTTCTTTTGCATAGCAGCATCTTGAATAACATATTTATTGCTAGTAAACACCTGAATACCTGGAACAACACTATAATCCATATCATCAGTAATAATCTTAACTGTTCCTGCTCCTGCTTTGCTAATAGCTTCAAGCATCAGCAAATCATAACCATCAACTGCTTGAGTGGTAAATCGGTTAATAGCAGCATCAGTTGTTGCGTCATCTACTGTTAAATCAATAGGAATTGCAATTTTTTTGATTCGTCGCCAAGTAAACTGAACTTCAGCGACTACATTAGCTCTTTCTGTTGGATAATCATGACGGTATTTCTTAAAGTGTAAATATCCATTAGATTGAACATAAATATCATATTCTGTTTTCTCAATAATATGAGCAAGTTCAGCTAAAGTGAGTCCAGAATAAGTAAGAGTAGCTCCATTTTGGCGTGTTTTGTTGATATAGTTGGGATAATCTGTAATTTGGTAACGTTTAGCCGTAAATGCAGCATTTGTATAAGTTTGCCAAAACCAGATGTTGGTATCTACAAAGAAAATGTCACTTTGCTGTGGGGTATCAGTTTTGATATCTATGATATCAGCTTGAATAATCGCCATACTTCAAAAACTTGCAGCCATATCTGTTATCACCGTATCCACAGCATTACGATATTTTTCATCAGAGTAATAACGTTTAGCTCTAGTCATTACGTGATTAATAACATCCCATCCATCAGCATTGAGAGAAGTAAATTCAAGCAATTGATTCAACTTCTCAGATGGGATATCTTTTAACAATTGACCAAATGCAAAATTCACAAATGGAGATGCAAAAACCTTCACTCCTGCAAAATCTAACTCCACAGTTTCATCAGTTAGTAAACATGGATGAATCTGATCATATAACTTTTGTCCACCATCAGGAGTGATGGCATACTCGCCAACTATATCGTAAACTTTATACATCATGTCCTTATCTCCCTCTCTCTAAAGCTTCAGCTTCTTGAGTTTAGGAACTTCTGAAGCTAAACAGTAGTATTTTTCATCACATCGAAAAGCTATATTGACTAGCGTTCCCGAAAAGTTAGTACAAACGTTTTCGTATTTAACTCCATTATCTCCTATATTGACATAGCTGTCATTACTGAAAATCATCAGAGTTCCATGATTTTTTTGGACAAATTCCTGTAGTATGTGTAAACCTTCACCCTGGCGGATACCTTGCTGCTTGGTGCTATTTCCCGGCTCAAATGCCCACTTTAAAGCCTCAATAGATGTCATTGCTGCATTTTCGGGTAAAGTACGAACACTATTAGGGATACCAATTCCAAAGTCAACCACCGTTAACTGAAGAGTACCTGACTCAGGATAATGTTGACCGCAACTAAATACACCTATTGAAGATTGGCTATGTTCAAAGGCATTAAAATATATTTCTACAACTTTACCTGCGATTGCATCCTGTAATCCAGGACTGATATTAACCCAACCTTTACCTAGCCATTTATATCCTAAGTAGTCAGCTATGGCTATAGGGTCGTGTTGAGTATCACTTCGATAAGGTACGGAGTTACCATCCCAAGGTTTCTGATTGTAGCCAAAATCATAGAGGAACCCATTTTGAGCCAAATTCATCCGAATTTTGTCTATAAGTGTATTCCAGTGAAAAATGACATTTCCACCCCTGTATGCAAATAGGCGAACTATTCCCCCTAAAAAGGTAACACCGATGTGTCCAAGGAATTCGCAATAGTGGAAATCAATTATCAGTTCCAAGCAGTATTCAGGGAGTTGCAATATCTCATACCAGTCTTTCAAAAGCATCTCTACATGACGCGGATAGTCTTTTATTGTATCCACATACAGAACGGGTGGTTGATTTTTGGTAATTACTAATGACAAAACAACTCCAAATAATTATGATTCTCTATAATTTTGACAATTAGAGCCAATAATACTAGATTTCATAACCTCATTGGTTATTTTTGGCTAGAGTAGTATATTTTTATTCTTCGCATTAAACATCTGCGCGATAAAATGTTAGGACGTTAATATATAATATATGGTATTTGTTGTTTAACGAACCACAGAGGCACAGAGGACACGGAGGAGGAGGGGATGTTTTTATTTTATTTAGGATTTCTGTATATTAGCATTACAGTAATAGTGTCGTGATTATTCTGTGATTTTTCCTCTAGTCAATTTAATTTGTCCCCGCTTGTTTTTACTATCAAGACGTTTTCTTTGAGAACTGCGACTTGGTTTTGTCCGTTTGCGTTTTCGAGGTAACACAGATACACTTTTAATCAGTTCTTGAAGTCGTCTGAAAGCTTCCTCTTTGTTCTGTTCTTGACTGCGATATTCCTGCGCTTTAATAACCACAACTCCCTCAAGGGTAATGCGATGATCTTTCAACTTCAAAAGCCGTTCCTTATAGATTTCTGGTAAGGAAGAAGCCCCAATATCAAAGCGCAAATGAATAGCAGTAGCCACCTTATTAACATTTTGACCACCTGCACCCTGGGAACGAATTGCACTAATTTCAATATCGCTATCAGGAATAATTACTGTCTGAGAAATTTCTATCATTTAAGTAGGTTAGCATTGAAAATCGTCGTTATGGCAAGGCAAGAGGCACTCATCCAAGAGGCAAGAGTGAAGAGGGTTTGGGCGATTTTACTTTTCTTTACACAGATTGGTTTTATTGTGTTCACCTACTTATTATATGCAGTAATTCATATCTATAATCCTAGATTATAACATACAGCAGTTTTCATATAACTGTAAACAATTATCAGCAAGAACAACAAAAAAGAGGAAGTTTTTACTTCCTCGGAGATAAGCGGTGGGGTGTAAAGAAAAAATAACCACCTAATAATTGTTCACAATACTAAATAGACAGCACTTCTAGCCAGATCAAGAGTAAAAATCTTATTATCGTAGAAACTCAATGGACCACGATATGCTGTTTCCAAGTTATTTATACCATCATAAACAGTCGTTAAAGCAACATCACGTCCACCCAAGAAAGGTAAAGGTATAATACCAGTACCTAAAATTTGTTGTATTTGCCCTGAATTTAAGTCATCCAAAAATATCTTTTCCTGCAAGTCAGAAATTATGATTGTAGCCATGATCTTATTTCCCTATTAAACAGTGAACAGTTTTGGTAAATGTGACAAAATCGCCCTTGAATATGCGGAAATAATTAACGATTTACCCAAGCATTAACTGTCCGAGCATAATCTATCGTATTAAATTTATTATCATGAAAGCTACCGGCTCCTTCATAAGTTGTTGAGATGGTATTTACACCATCATAAACAGTGGTTACAAAAACATTAGGACTTAGCCCTAGAGGGGGATAAAACCCTCCTAAACCTCTTCCTAATAAAACATACAATTCTGGTGGCATTAAATCATCAATAAAGGTTAATAAATGACTAGGATATAGGTCATTTATCACTATTTTCTTCATTGTCTTACCCTCTCATCTTTAGTAATTTCAACTATTTCATTCTGACATTTTTCTCTTAAAAATAATCAAAAAGTTGCATATTAAAGCCTTTAAAAAAAGACATAACTTATTAAATTATGTCTTTGATACTAATTTTATTTAAAGCTCTAAACCACTCTTTTGCAACTTCTTGAATGGATCTAAGATAAAGTCAATAACATGACGCTGACGAATGATTACTTCCGCACTTGCTGTTTGTCCAGAGGTAATAGGAATCCGTTTGTTACCGACTTGAATATAAGGATTTTCTAAAGCGATATCTAATTCATAAGTTTCTATGCGGTTAGAACTATTTTCTTGAACTCTAGAGTTAGGTGAAATCCAACTAATACGTCCTGACACAATTCCGTATTCTTGGAAAGGATAAGCATCAAATTTAATTTTGACTGGCATTCCTGCCTTGACAAAACCACTATTTTGACTAGGCATACGTGCCTTCAGGATCAAGGGAGCATTTTCGGGAGCAATTTGAGCAATCATTTGTCCTACTTGGACAACAGAACCAGATTTTTTAATAGGTAATTCAAAAATTATTCCATCAATAGGAGAACGGATAGTTCGCTGTTTTAGTTGTAAATTTAAGGCTGTAATCTGTCCTTTTGTCTGCATCATTTCTGATTTAAGGGAAATGATTTGATTTTGAATGTCTTTAAACTGTTCTTGACTTTTTAATAAAATTAATTCTCCGCCTTTTAGAGAACTTTTATAACTACTTTCTTCTTCTTGTAACCGTAGTTTTGCCTGTTCAATATCTGATCTAACTTGATTCATTAGTGACTGATAACGACTGACTTCCTCCTTTAGTTTTAACTTTGCTGTTTGCAGATTAAATTTTGCTTCTTCTTGAGAACGTTGACTTTCTTCAGCAATTTTTTCTAATTCTATTATTTTAGTTTGAGCAATTATTCCTTCCTTTAATAGCAGACGATAACGTTGAACTTCCGAAATATCTCGACGTAAGCGACTTGTAGCTAATCTGTAGTTAGTTTGATTAGATTGTATATTCTGTTTTGCCTGATCAATTTGAGCTAATTTTTCCAAATCTTGGAAATTATAAGCACTTTTTTTAGTCTCAAATGTTTGTTTAGCTTGATTAAGTTGAGCAATTTTTTCTAATGATTGAGATTGGTTTTGCTGACGTTGAATATTAATTGACATTAAGACTTGATTTTTTAATATCTCTAGTTGAGATTGGCGATTAATCAACCCCTCTAATTTAGATTGTGCTTGTTGAATTTCTGTTTGTAAAACATCAGATTCCATTGCTAATAAAACTTGTCCAGCTTTAACAGTTGCTCCTTCTTTAACATTGACATTAACAACACTACCAGTTACCGCACTATCTAATTTTTGTGTTGCTCCTTTGGGTTCTATTCTCCCACTAGCATTACCTGTTTCATCAACTTTAGTTAACATTGCCCAAGGCAAAATAATGGTAGCAAAACTAACTAGTAAATACAACATGGAACGAGTCCATGCTTTTGGTAAAGCATCTAATAATTCCTCTGTGCCATAAAACCAATCCTTGGCTTTATCTAATATCTGGATTTGCTGGTTTGTTATTACAGCAGTAGATTCAGGTTGATGCTGCGGCTTTATAGTAGTAGTTGGTTGGGTGTAAACTGACTGTGGCATAAATAATTAGAGAATTTTGGTTATATATCCCCGACTTCTTCAAGAAGTCGGGGATATGGTGAAAATTAATTTTTTTGTGCTAATTGTTGTTGATTAAGATAGAAATAATGTCCTCTTTTGGCGATTAATTGTTCATGTGTACCGCTTTCTACTAAAACACCACGATCTAAGACTAAAATTAGATCAGCATGACGAACTGTGGAAAGACGGTGAGCAATGATTACACTTGTACGTCCTTGCAAGATTTTTTTAAGGTTGTTCTGAATAATCCGTTCTGATTCAGCATCCAGGTGACTCGTGGCTTCATCTAATATTAAAAGTCGGGGATTTCCTAATAATGCGCGGGCAATTGCTAACCGTTGGCGTTGTCCTCCAGATAACATTCCTCCCCCTTCACCAATTTGAGTTTCATAACCCATTGGCATCCTTTTAATAAACTCATCTGCACCTGCAAGTCTGGCTGCTTCTATAATCTCTTCTAAAGAGGCTTCTGGATGAGCAATTGTGATATTTTCCCGAATTGTTCCTCCAAATAAAAAGGTATCTTGATCAACAACTCCAATTTGCGATCGCAAGGAATGTAAGGAAATACTAGTAACATCTTGATTGTCAATCAGAACTCTTCCATCTGTCGCTAGATATAAACCCAAAATCAACTTAGAAAGTGTTGTTTTTCCAGAACCACTGCGACCAACAACTGCTACAGTTTGTTCTGGCAAGATTTCAAAACTGAGATTTTCTAAAATATTAATCTCACTTTCAGGATGATAGCGAAAGGTAACATTATTAAAACTAATTTTCCCCATTAATCTTGGTAGAAATTGCCGAGGTTTATGTTCTAAATCTTCCTCTGGTTGTGCTTCTAAGACATCATTAATTCGTTCTGTGGCGACAATTACTTCCTGTAACTGATTCCACAAAATAATTAATCTTTGGAAAGGCTGAATAATATTGCCTAATAACATATTAAAGGCAACTAATTGACCAATGGTAAGTTGATTTTGAATAACCAACCAAGCTCCAAACCATAATAATCCTGTACTTGCCAAAGATTGAATAGTAGAACTAACTAATTGCAGTTGATTACCAATTACTTGACCACTAAAGTTCTTTTTGATTAAATTATTTAGCAATTCTTCCCAATGCCAACGCACCGTTTGTTCAATAGCCATTGAGCGAATCGAAGAAATGCCAGTCAAGCTTTGAATTAAATAACTATTTTCCAGTGTTCCTGCTGTAAATACCTCCCGACTAATCCGCCGCAAAAATGGTGTAGCAAAGAATGTTAAAATCACAAATGGCGGCACAATTGCTAATGTCATTAATGCCATTGGTGGACTATACCAAAACATTAATCCCACATAAATAAAGACTGTTAGTAAATCCAATCCAATGGAAAGAGCTTCACCAGTTAAAAAACGTTGAATTTTTTGATTTTCTTGGACACGGGAAACAATATCCCCGACATAACGAGATTCAAAAAATGCCAGCGGTAGACTAAATGTATGTTTAATAAAACCTACCATCAAGGCGATACTAATGCGGTTGGCTGTATGATCTAGTAAATATTGTCTTAAGCCATTAATGGCAACCCGAAACAAGCCGAAAATTAACAATCCAAACCCGACAGTATTTAAAGTTAAAACACTGCCTTGAACAATGACTCTATCTAATAGGAGTTGAGTAAATAAAGGCGTGATTAATCCAAATATCTGAATTAAGACCGAAGCCAGAAATACTTCTAGGAGAACTTGAAAATGAGGTTTAACTAAATCCAATAACTGCCAAAATGGCGTGTTAGCTTCTGGCGTTTTTTTGAGGGAAGCTGTAGGTTGTAATAGTAAAGCGTAACCAGTCCAACCTGTGAGAAATTCCTTGGTAGTCAGCCGACGTTGACCAATGGCAGGATCGGCAATAATTACCTGTTTTTTGGTAATTTCATAGACAACAATGTAATGTTTACCTTGCCAATGAGCGATCGCTGGTAAAGGTTGTTGAGCAAATTTATCCAAACTGGCTTTTACCGGACGGGTAGCAAAACCAAGGCTTTCCGCCGCTGCACTCAAACTCCGCATAGATGCACCACTCCGGCTAATATTAGCCAGATCCCGCAGCCGATTAATACTTAGGTTTTTCCCCCAATAACGACCAATCATAACTAAGCAAGCAGCACCACAATCCGCAGCACTTTGTTGTTCAAAAAATGGGTAGCGTTTAGTAAATTTCCGCCACCAATTGCCAGCAATAACAGTAGGAATAGGAAAATATTGAGAGCGTTTCTTTGTTGATGTTGGTGGGGGAACAATTGGTTGAGAGAAATTAACAACTTTGCCATTTCTTGGCAATTCAACAATCGGCATATCTGGAGACTTAGGAGTGTTAATTAACTCTGCTTTATTCAGCAAGAAATTATAAACACGAGGAAATTCTCCCATAACCTTTTTCACCGTTTTTTCGGGAAGATAGGCAACCTTTAAATTCACAGAAGCTCTAGCAACATAACTGCTAAAATCTTGGTCTGGAAATAAAGTTAACTCCCCAAATGATGATCCTGGCGTGAGAGTATTAATTAAATTGTTGGAGCTATCAAGCAATCTTACCTTACCCGACAGCACAATATAAATTCCCGGATTGGCTGTAGTCGCTTGCCAAAATTGCTTTGCTACAGGTGGCTCAATAATTTCTAAAGCCTGGATACAATCTGTAACTACTTGATCTGATAATCCATCACCCAAGACTTGCTTAATATATGTAGCTAATTGTTCCTGAGAAAACGCTGATAGCACTTCCTAACCTCCAAAACACTATTATTTATTGGTCTGCATGAGATTAAATGACCAATGAAAACTAGGTTCAGGTAGAGAATGCAAATCACTAATTTTAATTGCTAAATCCTGATTTTCAGTAGTTATCAATGGGGAACTTTTGCGTTTAGTAGACAGTCCCATTTGTTTAAGGAGGCGATTAATGTGGCGATCGCTAATTTGAATTCCCAACTCCTTCGCCAAATGTTTACTCAACCATTGAGCCGTCCAATCACCAAAAGCATAGCCATATTCACGGGGACTACAATTAACTAATTCCTTCAATCTTTCAATATATTCATCATTAACAATCTTTGGTCTACCCAATGGTCGCTGATTCCATTTATGCGCCATCCCCGCCTCAGCAATACCGATCCAGTATCTCGCCATCTCCTGAGAACAACCAATCATTTCACAAATATGAGTTTGCGACTTTCCCATATCTGCTAACAACATAATCTCAATTCGTCGCCGATATTCTGGTTGCGAATTATTTTGTAAATTTTTTAGCAACACCTTTCGCTGAAAAGGTGTTAAAAACTTACTTTCATAATTATCGTAAATATTCACAACCTGATCTTGATGAGAATAAGATGACATAATTCTTACCAGTTGCTTTCTACTTTCAAATTCGGGCAAATTCATCTATTACATCTATTCCTAAAATCCAGATGCAAAAACTTTCACAGATATGCAATATTTAATCTGTAGGATGTTTCCTGAATATTCATTTAATTTTCAATATCTATGTAACAGGCATAGCTGTTGTGTCCCCCCAATAAACAGCATTGTCTGGCAAAACACCCATAAACAAACTCCCAAGATTTAGCTTGCTAATGCCAAAAATCTACATAGGGAATGATATTACCCCTAATTGAGATGGGAGTCTATTGATAAACACTGGTATTTCAGTTAATTAATTGATGCAGTTATAACTAACTAACAATTACGTAACTTTTCAAAAATTGTAGCCTCACACTAAATAAACTTAAGCAGGATGTAATCTATCTCTTACACTATCCTAAAAATAGAAAACTCTCATCAGCAAACTTTCTTAAATATGAAATTGTTTGTCTGATAGCATGGCGTTAGTCATTTAGTTTAGATAAAAAAGTGACAAAGCTTTAGTTCTTATCTTTAAATTCTGCTACATCTTCTTCTAAAATTTATATAAAAAATAAAATCTTCATCTAAACTTCATGAAGACTTTATAGAAAATTCATATTAACTTAAAGTTGTTGACACTCTCCGGTCTAAAGACGCGGAGATTCTATAGAGAGTTTCAGTCTATATCCCTCAGTTATCCCACAAAATTGGGTAATTTATTTTTTGGTGTTCCCTTAATAGCCATTACGGGTTGGGGTAAATAAATTTTTCTTCTTCCTTCTTCCTTCTTCCTTCGCGCTCTTTGCGGCCTAATGCCTACGGCACGCTCCGCGAACGTGGCTCATTTCTTCTTTATCCGTCAAAATTTATTTGACAGACTACTAGGATTAAGTTCTAGTGAAATCAGTAGAGGCGCATTGATATCGCCATTAAGATTATTTATTTGGTTTTAAGAATCCCCGTCTCTTTAGAGAGCGGGGAGTGTCAACGTTATATCAATTGCCAGTTGACATAACAGTAAAAATTTGTAAGTAAGAGCATGATTTGACCATAATCTTTCCCTTTCCTTATCTACCTTAATAACTAAAGTTAGCCAAACCTTAGTTACAGAAAATTTGGTAGTAGAAGTTATCTAGCCATATCAATTTTATTAGGGTAATCCACCACCCCAATTGAAAAGCATTCAGACTTCTTAGGAAAAAGAACCACCTTTAGTTATGGTTCATCAGTCTTAATGAAGAATTTATTTAATTAATCAGGAACTGAATGCCAAAACAATCAGACCCTATCTTTCATATGCAGACGCAAACAGTTTTTTGGGAAAACCGCAATTAGTCTGCTATTTCATGTGCAACCGCAAACAGTTTTTGGGAAAAATGCAATTAGTCTGCCATGAATCTTTGTTTAGGTTGCTATTTCTAATCTATAGGATGTTATCAGTGTGTATTTGCCATTCTGGCAGATTTTTACAACGAAGTCAGTAATTGCAGTTACTCACATTGCCGATCAACTGATCTGAGTAACAAGCAATTACGAGATTATCAGCAACTATGCCGACTTTTTTTCTCTACCGTTGGCGCGTGATTCAGCATGATGCTTACCTCCCACTTCCATATAGGCTATATCCTTAATCTTACTTAAACAGTTAGATGCCAGATTACCTTCGGATCTTTTCTCTGTGGTGGAGTTAGCAATTTTTAGAGTTTCATTATTTTGGGAATTGGAGCGACTCATACGAGCATTTTCTTTGAGAATGCGGTTATAAGTCCGATAAGGGATATAGTGCATTGGATTATAGCCCACGAATCGTAACATTAAAACACAAGCCCAAGAATACTTCCCTGCCAAAATCGCTTCGACTACTTGGTCTAACTGTTCGGGATGGATTTTTGGTTCTAAGTTGTTACCACTGCCAGCAATATCTTGATTCATCATCTTAGTTATTTTTGAATTGAGTAAATAAATTAGTCCAGTTTCTGCAAATGCGATGGTCTTCAGCCAAATTGCTGTTGCGGGAATGACCAGAACCTATAAATAATCAATTGGTGGCAGATGTGGAAAATAGTAACAACTTGTTGCAAAAATACGGTAATTGCCAACACGGATACCTGGATAGAACGGATTTTAGAAAACTGCATCTCTAAAACTACCCGTTGAACTGAGCTAAAAAACGCATTTGACCTGATGATTTTTTTCATAACCTGACCTGTGATTGAAAACCTGATTGTTTTTAATCAAGCCTCTGTACTACTGTGCTTACCGTGTATACCCTGATTTTCTAGGCAGTTTTACAGTTTTCAATTAGTAATATCTATAGCTCACTCCAGATAATATGTATTAATTGCGTCTGGGCTTCAGATTTATACTTACTAATGAATCAAAGGTAAAAATTTACCAAATTTTCTGATTTCTACCGAGAGGAATTGAGTTTGACGTAGCTTTTCGTAGATGCCGTTGTTTACTGTTGAAACTTCCAAGTGGAAATTTTTGGCTTCACCCTAGTTACTGCTGTATAACTTCTTACCATTGATTCTGCCGCTTTTGCTGTAAAAGCTGACAATTGCACCAGTGGAATCAGGAAAACCATTAATTTCTCAATTTCAAAAGCCACATTTTTATTTATACTATTTTTTGTCGCTAATGTCATCTGCCAAGGTGGCAAGATTTAAGTTAAATTTACTGAACTTATCTAGATATTTACTTATGTCTTGTGCAAGTTTGGGTTTTGTCCCCACTTGGCAAAAAATGAGGGGTGTTACCCCCCACTTTAATCTCAATGGCAGATGTTATCATTGTCATACAAGACGAAAACACCACTAATATGGTCTACCTAAGCTCTTAGTATATAAATAGTTTGAATGAACAGTCATATCCAAATAAATTAAATTTTTATCGAAGAAATAAATGCTTAAATTTACATTTAATTCAGGCAAAGTGCTTGGATAGCAAGGATTTTATGGATTTATGATTTTTATGAATAGATACAAATATCAATTAATAAATAATTCAAAAATTAGTAAAGTATTTTTTTGTTAATAATCTAATATTGCTAACTAATTAATTTTATCAAGATAGTTATTTTTGGATAAAGAAGACATCCAGCTAGATGTGGATAACAAAAACCGTATCACCATGAACATTTAACTATTATCTTATTTGGTTACTCATAGCTATTTATTTATTAGGCATTATTACCATCAACTGGAATTAGTAATCTGCTAATTATATGTATACAATTTATTGCTATAAGTAAGATTACAGGATGTTCATTCAGCTAATTCGGTAGGAATAACTATCATTATTTATTATCAATGGCTGCCGATTCTTTTGGGTAAAGCCGATACTTCGGTATTGAGTCAGGATTGAGTCCCTATGGCTAAGTAATTCTTAATAAATTAAATCGGCTAAAATTTCCAGATGTGAACTGCTGCTATTCAGGGTTGAGCAGGAATTACCAACTCGGATTTTCTGGATAACTTTCCCAAGAATTTCTGATGTAATTGCTTGACAGATAAAAATGAGGAGGTTATAGTGTAACTCCCAAGCTGTTTAAGCTGTTAAACAACAGGTGTATTTTTTCAAGCGATAGCGTTCGCGGAGCGTCCCGGAGGGAACTAGTGCTGCTGCAAGCAGTTCGCTCTGAATCAAAATCTTTGAATATTTGCGAACTAACTGGGAACTTATCGCCAATACTGCCAGTCATAGATACCAACAACCGCGTTTGAACCTGACCAACCTGACTAAATAGCTTGATAAAGCTCCTGCTGTCCTTGCTTTATTCAACTATCCTGCAACTACTGATATTTTTACACAGTTGGAGTTTACTGATAAATTCTCATCTGTCGTCAACTAGATTGGGGAATTCTTTGGTGTAGGTAATTTCAATTTTTTAATCTACCATAGCCCTAAATCAAGTAGGGAATTGGTGATTGTCTTTACTGTGTCTGGGAAAAAAGTTACTTGAAGTGATTACCGTTTTAACGTGCTATCATTGCCACAGCCTCTACCCAACATTCGTGATACAATCAAATTGTCACTAAAGACATAAAAAGCTACCGGGGGACTCTCGGAAAGTTACGCTTGTCAGATATGATTTCGCCCGCCAGGGCAAACGAAATCAGGGCAAGAACCCAAATATTTAAGGAACCAATCCTGAAACTGGGATAACTGAGGGATATAGACTGAAACTCCCCATAGAATCTCCGCGTCTTTAGACCGGAGAGTGTCAAGTTCTGTGTGGGTTTAGAAGTTATCCTTGTGGCTAAATAAAGGAAAAAAGTGCATCTTAAGACATTTGTTTTCAGATTTAAGTTCCTCAACTCTTAACCATTACTGATTTTTTCGCGCAATTCCGGAAACAACAGGAAAATAAAATTGAATAACAAGAATAACAATATCCCCGACTTCTTAGAGAAGTCGGGGATATAAAGAACTTTGGATTTAAGGAATTAGTAAATAAATTCCCCAAATAGCCATAGCGCGGAGATAGGTACTAGCGCGGAAAGTGCCATTAGCGGTGATTGCTTCCGGGGTGCGAAATTGCAAACCATTGTCGTAAATTTGCCTCACCACAGCCTCAGTTAACCGCATTGCCTCATTTTTCATGTTCATTTGCACCAGGAAAGCTGCTAGACCAAAATTGATTCCCGTCCAAACTTCCAAAGGATGAGTAGAATTGGGATTTTCGGGTAAACCATTGGGAAGAACACCATTAGCAGCGCCAAATTCACCATTTTGAAACTTGAGAAAACAGGAATCATATACTTTTGTTAAGGCAGACAAAGCGCGATCGCTCGGCACAATATCTGGTAAACTCAATAGGCGAGCGTAAAATTGCCCACACAATTGGTCAGCCATAACTACATCAGAACCACTGTCACTATCCAAACGGTAATACTCACCATTCCAAAGCTTCTCCTGATAAATTGGCTTCGATTGACTTAACCAACCTTGATAAATAGACCCTTGCACCTCCACCTCTGCGTCCTCTGCGCCTCTGCGGTTCGTTAAAATCTTAGAAATAGCAATAGCAGCTTCCAAAGCAGATAACCACAAACCACCACAATAAGCGCTGACACCTTGCAAGCGCCAATCATCGAAAGTTTGGTCAGGTGCGCCAGAATTTTCTGGTATACTGTCACCATCGAGATCAAAAGTTTTCACATAATCGAGAGTTTGGACAATAGCATCCCAACAATCTGCTAAAAACTGGATATCATTTGCACCGGTAAACAGAAAATCTCGATATACCTGCAAAACAAAGTCACAACCTAAATCTTTCCACAGGTTGCAATCTTGATAACTAGTATAATTGGTTTTTTCCCAAACGTGTTCATTGGGTGCGCCTAAATCGTGGGGTGTCGCACCGGCAATTTTCCGAACTGCGTTAGGACTTTCCGATTTGATAGTCAGATAATAACCGATAATTCTAGTTCTGTCATCACTTTGGGGAATTGCTCTAGCAAAGGCGCGAATTACCGACTTTTCCAATTCTGGGAATAACATCAATAATCCAAAAGAACCGTATAACCGCACATCAAGACTTTCGTACCAACGGTAATCTAAACATTCTAACACGGCAAATTGACCAATGGGATCAATTTCCGAGGACGCACTCCAGAGAGTTCCGCCGCTGGTCAAGTCGTAGAGTTCGTTAAATAAAGCCATTTTGAACCAGTCAGGTAAATCTGATTTTTCTAAAATGGGGTTTTGCCAATTTTCGATGAGCGATCGCCAATTCTGATATTCTTTAAGAGCAGTAGTGGCAATCTGCCAAGCATTCTCACCATTACAACCAAAAAAGTCTGTATATCTGCGGTAATAGTTCACCCCCGCTGCAAATTCCGTAACGGGGAAATCCCAACTTAATACAAAAGGAACGTCCAAACTTTCCCCAGGTTGCAAAGTAAAACGCACCGCAATTGCTGCACCTAAACGAGTATTTTCATCTGCGGGAGTTTCATCTAGATAATTAGGTAAAGAACCATTTGCAGAGAAACTTTGCCAAACATCTTCACCATTACCCACAGGATTAAATCGGGAATGATGAAATATTTCCACTTGGGGATTTTTAGTAGTCGCAATACACCAAGTTCCATCTCCTTCTTGAACAGTTCGACTATTAGAAACTTGACCTAAAACGCAACCAAAATATTGATGATCTTCTGCTAAACAATTATAATTTCCTTGACTTTCTCCCCAACGTGGTAGATATTCATAAACTGGACTGCCATCATCTCTAACTCTAACTTCGGGAGATTTCAAAGTATTGGTAAACCAACCCACCATATTTTCCCAAGTTAGCATAATGCTAATAGTAATTGGTGTATTTGTAGGGTTGTGCGCTTTCCACAAAAAAACCGCAACCGGATAACTTGCTTCTTGATAATTATCTGCCCAAATTGGCGAAAATTGCTCACAAGTTAATTGAGTTTTTAAGACATTTTCATAAACAAACCAACTGCGGGGATAAAGTGCATGATATGTACCTGACCCCAAACCATCCGCAGAGAGGGGAGAAGGTGGATACCATTGCCAAGATTGCAGTGTATGATCTTCTGGAGGTTGGGTAGATAAAGCGTAAGCTTGTCCAGATTCAAAAATACTAAATTGACAAGCGGGAACGGTTTTGAAAGTATGTTCTCCTCCGTCAATGTGCCACAGGTTAAAGTCTCCCCGTGAAGAACGTCCTATACACCCTGCACCAAAGCCACCAAGAGGCATTCCGTGCCAGGGACCATCATCAATATTACTAGGATAACGGACGGTGTAGGGTTTCTCCCAGCCTAAGCCAATGGGACGTTTCCAGGTACAGGGGGGTATTTGGGGGTGGTTTGTCATGGTTTGAGTTTCACGGGTTGACGCTATGAAGACTAGCGCGATGTGTGATTTTTCTCAAGTCAATCATGAAAATATTTTTATTTCGCTGAAAATTTCCTAATGTTACTAGGAGGTTAGAAAATAAGTAAATTGTCTGATAACATAGCGTGGCGCAAGCCATATCAGGATATCCACCGATTAGAGGATTAACAGGATGTTTTTTAGGAAATATAGGTTTTTGTGAATGATAGAAAATATATTTTTCTCTAAATTATAATTTATAATCATTAAATATTCACAGAAAATCTATAAATAACAATCCTGTACATCGTAAAATCCTGTTTATCCTGATATGGCTTGCGCCACGCTACGCTATCAGACAACCACAACAAACAATCTCCAAATAAGAAGCCAGGGAATTAATTCCCTGTCTAAAAGCTCAAGTCGGTTTAAACCGACTATTGGGAATGATTGAATATTACATTTATCAAAAGCATCCCAGTTAGCGCCGAAGTATGTAGGAAATTCCATTGCTTCAGCAGCTTGTTTTAAAAATGTTTGTTTGCTATTAATTTTTTTACCATCAAGATAAAAAACTTTATGATTCATAAATTTGTGGTGAAGAAATATGTTAGCAAAATTGTCTGAATCAGGATATCCAAGATTAAAGGATTTACAGGATGATAAAATATAAAATGGGCGATCGCTAATAAAATTCTATAAATCTTAAAATCATGTAGATGATAATTTTAACTATTTTCAAGTATTATGTTATAATCAATTCAGAGTTAGAAGAGTAAAAATATCATGATTTTAGCTGTTAAAAATGCTCTTTCCACAATTGCACCCAAGTTAACTTATGATGTGTTGATTGAAAATCAAGCAGATGGTACTGTGAAAGCGACATTATTAAGTTTACCAGAATGTCAAGGTTTTGGTGCGACTAAAGAGGAAGCATTAAATAATCTGATTCAACTTGTTCAAGCCCGAAAACCAGAAATAGTAACTTTAGAAATTGAACCAGCTAAAACAGAACATCCTTGGCTGAAATTTGCGGGAATGTTTGAGGATGATCCACATTTTGATGAAGTGCAGGAATATATAGCAGAATATCGTCGTGAATTAGATGCAGAAATGGAGGAATATTACCAAGAAATTGAAAATCAGGAGCATATAAAATGAGTTTATGGGTACTTGATACAGATCACGTTTCTCTCTTTCAACACAGAAATCCATTGATTGTACAGTGTGTTAATAGTGTCAAATTTGAAGAAATTGCCATAACTATAATTACTGCTGAAGAACAATTGCGTGGTAGGTTTAATGTTATTAGAAATGCCTCATCATCGGATAAATTAGTATTAGCTTATGCAAATTTTCAGAATAATTTAGATTTTTTACAAAGTGTGAATTTACTGGAATTTAGCGAAGCTGCTGGTAATATTTACACTAAATTAGTTAAGCAGAAAATCCGCGTTGGTACTCAAGATTTACGCATTGCTGCAATTACATTATCAGTTAATGGAATTTTAGTAACTCGTAATTGGAAGGATTTTGAAAAAGTGCCTAATTTGCGTTTGGAAGATTGGAGTATTAGTTAAAAATGTCTGAATCAGGATACCCAGGATTAGAGGATTAACAGGATGATAAAAAATAAAAATGTCATCTCCAAGTAGTGAAAAAGTAACTTTATATAGCTTCTGCTACACTATCAGACAATTTCCCAATCTTCAATTTGTAACCCTTTAACTCGTTTAAATTCCCTGACATTGTGAGTAACTAAAATTAGATTATTCACTAAAGCAATAGAAGCAATTTGTATATCATTTGAACTAATAGGAGTTCCAGAATTTGCTAAATCAGCGCGAATTTTGCCATAATTTTCTGCACATTCATCATCAAAAGGTAAAGAAACAAATTGTTCTATGAATATTTTTTGTACAGCTATAGCTTTTTGAGGATTATTACTACGCATAGAACCATAAAATAATTCAGCTTTGACTACAGAACAAACCGCAATTTTTTCAGGTTCTAAATTATCAAGATGATGATTAATGCTGAGAGATTTACCCTTGAGATACATGATACAAACATTCGTATCTAGTAAATAAATTAAAGAATCATTTTTCATTAATAACCTCAATTAAATCATCATCCGTTGCAAAATCAATATCAGCACAAGCACCATATAAATTAAGTAAACCTGCGGAATGGAGAATATTATTTTGGATTAAAAATCTTTTGAGTTCAGTGTCAGAAGGAAAGTTTAGTAAATCTTTTAGTTCATCAAAATCAATTAATCTTTCTCGAAAGGCTTCTAATACAAGATTATTCAGGATTTTTTCTGGTAAATTACCCCATTGATTGATGATTTTCGTTGTTAATTTATCTGGTAAATCAATTGTTACTTGCATAATTGAAAAATCTCTTAATGGTGCTTAATTAATTATTTTAACATAAATTTGTTAAAAGTTTAATGTCTGAATCAGGATATCTAAGATTAAAGGATTAACAGGATGTTATTTGTCTGAATCAGGATATCCAGGATTAGAGGATTAACAGGATGTTTTTTAGAAAATATAGGTTTTTGTGAATGATAGAAAATATATTTTCCTCTAAATCATAATTTATAATCATTAAATATTTACAGAAAATCTATAAATAACAATCCTGTACATCCTTAAATCCTGGTAATCCTGATATGGCTTGCGCCACGCTACGCTATCAGACAACCACCACAAACAATCTCCAAATAGGAAGCCAGGGAATAAATTCCCTGTCTAAAAGCTCAAGTCGGTTTAAACCGACTATTGGGAATGATGGAATATTACATTTATCTTCATCAGGTAAAAAGTCCATCAAATCCTGTACATCCTTAAATCCTGGCAATCCTGATTCTGACAACCACAACAAACAATCTCCAAATAGGAAGCCAGGGAATAAATTCCCTGTCTAAAAGCTAAAGTCGGTTTAAACCGACTATTGGGAATGATGGAATATTATATTTATTTTCATCAGGTAAAAAGTCAATCAAATCCTGTACATCCTTAAATCCTGGTAATCCTGATTCTGACAACCACAACAAACAATCTCCAAATAGTGAAAATGTAACTTTACCTATTTGTTAATAACTAAAAACTTGAGAGGAATATTATTAGCTTCCCAGTATTCTTTGGCTGAATTTAAAATATCCAATGCTATTTGGTACTGTGTCGGTTCAGCTTGAGCAAAGATATCAGCATGATCATATAATATCACATATCTTTGAGCCGGACACCATGTTAAATCGGTGATACATTCATCAAAAGCATCCCAGTTAGCGCCGAAGTATGAAGGAAATTCCATTGCTTCAGCAGCTTGTTTTAAAAATGTTTGTTTGCTATTGATTTTTTTACCATCAAGATAAAAAACTTTATGATTCATAGATTTATGGTGAGGAAATAGGTTAGCAAAATAGTCTGAATCAGGTGGTTATCGAGCGAAGTCAAGATAATGTCCAGGATTAGAGGATTTACAGGATGATAAAATATAAAATGGACGATTGTTAATAAAAATCTATAAATCTTAAAATCATGTAGATGATAATTTTAACTTTGTTCAAGTATTGTGTTATAATTAATTCAGAGTTAGAAGAGTAAAAATATCATGATTTTAGCTGTTAAAAATGCTCTTTCCACAATTGCACCCAAGTTAACTTATGATGTGTTAATTGAAAACCAAGAAGATGGCACTGTGAAAGCGACATTATTAAGTTTACCAGAATGTCAAGGTTTAGGTGCGAATAAAGAGGAAGCATTAAATAATCTTATTCAGCTTTTTCAAGCACGAAAACCAGAAATAGTAACTTTAGAAATTGAACCAGATAAAACAGAACATCCTTGGCTGAAATTTGCAGTAATGCACAAGGATAATCCTCTTTTTGGTGAAATAATAGAAGATATAGAAGCTGAAGGTAATGCTTGGGACGTGCTAGAGGCATTAACAGGAACTATTGAAGCACCAAGTGATTGGTCAAATCAACATAATTACTATTTATATGGTACTCCTAAACATGACAATGAGATCAGAGAATGAATCAGGAAAGACTATTTTTAGATACGGTATTTATTCAGGCTCTATTAAACAAGAATGATCAATACCATACTCAAGCAAAAGCATTATTACCAAGGGTGAAAAATGCCGTTGAAGTATGGGTAACAGAAGCCATTTTAATAGAAGTTGGTAATGCTTTAAGTGCAGTGAACCGTACAGCATCAGTTCAGTTTATTAATCAGTGTTATCAAACAGAAAATATCAAAGTTGTTAGTGTAGATTCATCGCTGCTTATGCGTGCGCTGGAACTTTATCACAGTCGTCAAGATAAAAATTGGGGTTTAACAGATTGTATCTCATTTGTTGTTATGAAAAATCAGGGGTTAATTTATGCAGTAACGGCTGATATTCATTTTGTTCAAGCTGGTTTTGTGGCTTTATTAAGGAAGTCAGAGAATAAGTAAATTGTCTGAATCAGGATATCCACCGATTAGAGGATTTTCAGGATGTTTTTGATAACTTATGGTTTTTGTACGAGAGAGAATATATGTTTATTATTCAATAAATATCATCATTAAATATTCACAGAAAATCTATAAATTGCAATCCTGTACATCCTAAAATCCTGGTTATCCTGATTCTGACAATCACAATAATACGCTTTCTCGAACTTGTAATTTATTTATGATACTTTCTTCCAAAAGATGATAGAGAAAATGGGCAGTTTTTAAATTAGCTGAATGTAATAGATTTTGATAAACTTGACACGCTGATTCATCATTTAAAATCCGATTGTGAATAATTCTTGTCCATTCTTGTGCAGTTATCATTAATTGAGGTACAACATAAATAAATGCTGTAATTTGTTTTTCCATATCAAAAGATTCCAGAAAATGAATTAAGCTAAACATCACTTCTGGCTGTTGACATTGATCATCTAAAATTAGATGATAGGCAGATAAATTATTTTCATCAGGATTTTCAGCTATTTCAGCTAAAGCATTTTCAAAATTTGTAAATTGTTCTTCTGTTTGCATTAAGCGATTTTCTTGCAAGGTTGCCAATAAATTATTTGGATTCATTGTTTTGTACCTTATTCTTAGAAAGAATAACGATTACACAATACTTCCCGAACTGACTTTTATATTTTCTTGCTGTTTAGATACAGAATTTGTTTGTGTAAATTCATTAAATAATTGAAAAAATTCCTCAAAAGCAGTATTTTCATCTTTGGAGAAAAACAAAATAATTTGATCCCACGTTTGATTATAAGCAACATTATATTTTTGTTGTATCCAAGTTTGAAAATTTGAAAATTCTTGTTCTTGTACAGTTTGAGGTATTTGAATTTGACGACGGGCAAAACTGTAACCAGCTATAAATGTGCGAAGGTTAGCGATGGTTGCTTTTCCTAAATACATAGCTGGACGTTTTTGGATATTGCGGATTAAATCGTATAAATCTAACATGATATTCCTCTGGTTAAAATGGCTCTTCAGTAATTTGAAATTCTCCACCTAAATCTTGTATAACGCAATATAAGTTATTTATCCAGTTTACCCTAGAAATTCCTTCAGGGTGAATGTTGTCAAAAATTAGTTCTTGTCCATTAATTTCTATTGCAATAGCATAATGTCTACCGTTAATCGAGATATTTTGTTGTAAAACTTCATGGTAGATATTACAGAATGGGTCTTCTGTACTGCCTGTAAACAAGTTAATTTCTCTACCAGGTATTTTCTGATTAATCAGGAATTGACGCAAAGCTATAGCACAAGGAACACATTCAAAAATATGAAATTGTTCGGCTATATCATTTAGTTGACGGACAATATCATTATTAGTCATGATGTAGGATATTTTTAGCCAGATTAGAAGAAATATGGAAAACTATAATCAGAGTAAAAATACCATGAATTTAGGAAGCCGGGGCATAAATTTCATTATTTGTCAGAATCAGGTGGTTATCGAGCGAAGTCGAGATAATATCCACCGATTAGAGGATTAACAGGATGTTTTTGATAAATTATGGTTTTTGTATGAGAGAGAATATATGTTTATTATTCAATAAATATCATCATTAAATATTCACAGAAAAGCTACAAACTACAATCCTGAACATCCTTAAATCCTGGTTATCCTGATTCTGACAACCACAACAAACAATCTCCAAATAGTGAAAAAGTAACTTTACCTATTTGTTAATAACTAAAAACTTGAGAGGAATATTATTAGCTTCCCAGTATTCTTTGGCTGAATTTAAAATATCCAATGCTATTTGGTACTGTGTCGGTTCAGCTTGAGCAAAGATATCAGCATTATCATATATATTTTCCTTGAATCCATGTACACAAAGACGGAGAAGATGCCCAAACCACAATATTTTTAGCATTTTATTTCTTGACCTCATTTACTTGTAGTCTTGCCAAAGAAGCAGGTTCTCCTACTAAAATACTACGAGGTCCTTCTATATGATAATTTATTTGATTAATAACACTTTCTTCTAACAGATCATAGATAAAAGGATGAGGGTTTTTACGCTTTATTAATTCTAGACCGTGACAATAAACTCCACACGCTGATACATCATTTAAAATCCGGCTGTGAATAATTCTCGTCCATTCTGGTGCAGTTATCATTAATTGAGGGACAACATGAATAAATGCTGTAATTTGTTTTTTCATATCAAAAGATTCAAGAAAATGGATTAAGCTAAACATCACTTCTGGCTGTTGACATTGATCATCTAAAATGAGATGATAGGCAGATAAATTATTTTCATCAGGATTTTCAGCTATTTCAGATAAAGCATTTTCAAAATTTGTAACTTGTTCTTCTGTTTGCATTAAGCGATTTTCTTGCAAGGTTGCCAATAAATTATTTTGATTCATTGTTTTGTCCCTTATTTCTCAAAAATCCATGGCCAAGTAGATTTATTCCGTTTGATTAATGTTTGCAAACTTTCCCTGATTTCTCTATTATACAAACCTTGACGAAGATAAATACAACGTACATCCCAAATTTCTTGTGCTAATGCTTCTCTGGATGCTAGGTTTAAATTAGGGCGTTTACCGTAAGACATTGTTTGCCGGTGACGACCTCCTTTTCCTGGTGATAAATGTTCCATCATAATGGCATATCCTTGATCTGTTGTATAATTAAGTGGAACTTTGGCTTTCATAAAAGCATCCGCAGGTATATGATGAGGTGTGAGGTTATCACCTCTACGTCCCTGTTTGATTAAGTCTCCATAAGTGCCTACAATTCCTTCTCCTGGAAGTAGTTGAGGTTGATTATTAATAACCCACATTCCGCACCCTGGGGTGTCACATAGTATTATCACTTGATTTTCTCTTGATTTCTGGATATAAATTATGCCTTGTCGGCATCATGTATCCGTTAATTCATTGAGATTCTGTATATAATACATCCTCATTTCATCATAAAAAACAGTAAAAACCGATTGTGACAGTTGAGGGTGCGGAAGATAGGTTAATAATCTATTTACTCCTGTTTGGCTATTTCTATTGTTTAGTATTTTGATTATAAAGGAAGTCGGGGAATAAGTAAATTGTCTGAATCAGGATTTACAGGATTAAAGGATTTACAGGATATTTTTTGATAAATTATGGTTTTATTGAATGATAGAGAATATATTTTTATTTTTCAAAAAATCAAATCATTAACTTTTCCTAAGTTATGTAATTTACTCAATAAATAACCTCTGAATTTTTGGAAAACTATTTTTCCGCCTTCAGCAGGGGCATAAGAAAGGGAAAGAGCAAGAAGGCAAAAGTATAAAGAGTTACTCAATTTCTCGCCGCACCCGTACACACAACCCGAAAACCGATATTAAAGAGATAGCCGTCCTCATCGAAGTAGCCGTTGCCGCGATAAGCAGAACGGCAATCCTCAGGACGGTTGAGCCACGAACCACCGCGCAGCACTTTTCTATTGCCGTTTTGACTTGTCCAAGCACTGCCATCTATAGGTGTGTTTGTATAATTTCCATACTGATCATCTTCACACCATTCGCGTACATTCCCATGCATATCATACAGACCAAAGGCGTTAGGGGGAAAATTTCCTACATCTGTGGTTTCTCCCCGATATCCATCTACACCTCTACAATTTACCAAATCAGTGGTGATACTCCTGATATTGTCACCAAAATAAAATGGCGTAGTTGTTCCCGCTCGACAAGCATACTCCCATTCTGCTTCACTAGGTAATCTGTAGTTTTTTCCTGTCTTTTGGCTTAATACTTGACAGAATTTAACAGCATCATCCCAACTTACTGTTTCTACAGGACGCTGGTTGGTGTTGAACCAGAACGAATCACCTTTGAAGTTAGAAGGGTTACTCCCCATTATGGCTTGATATTGTGCTTGTGTCACCTCGTATCTACCCATAAAAAATCCAGGAACAGTTACTTCATGTTGGGGACTCTCATCTGATTCTCTACCTTCCTCGCTTTCCGGTGAACCCATGAGAAATTTTCCCCCTGGTATTTGCACCATTTGTAATTTGACACTATTTCCTAAGTCTTCTTCAAAGTAGTTTGCTTGTTTATTGCTACGCTTGATAATGCTTCCTACTGCCACAATTACACCACCAACAATTGAACCTAAAGCCACAGTTCGCAAAAAACGACGACGGGAAGAATTAGGTAAATTTGTAGACTGTGTAACTTGCGAAACCTGAGATTGAGGTTGCTGAACTGAAGATGAATTATTTGTAGTGCTAGATATTGCTGTTGGTTGAGTTATTACAGATTGACTTTGAGGTTTATAAACTGGTGTTTGTGAAACTTGAGATTGATTCTGCTTAACTGAAGATGAATTAGTTGTATTAGTATGTCCTACAATCAATTTATTCGCCTCAGTTTCACTAATTAAACTGATTTGATTTGGATCTTTTAGTATAATTTATGGAGTAATGTGACCTGTTTTTTGATATAGTTCAAGAGTTCCCGTAATTTTGATATAACTTCCAGCACAATTACTTAATTGATTAACTGTTAAACTTCTATAATTAGATAAATTTTTTAAACCTTCAGAAAGTATAACAATGGTAAAAGAACTGTAACCGTTTACCAGATTTGAAACATCACCAAAGTTAATAAATACTATATTCTGCTTTATAAGATGTCTAGTAATAAAAACTTTACCAACTACAGTTATTATCTTTCCTTTTTGCTTAACCAGTTCTAGGATGTTAGTAGCCGCAAAAATGTTAGTTTGTGATGTTGATTCCACAGCAGCAGCCGGTTTGGCTTTAACAACACCAGGAAAAATATCAACACCAAGATTTGTAGAGCGATCGCACCAATAGCATTTACCATAAGTTCGGCTATAGTAATGATTATCTACCCTGCCACATATAGTTAGCCTATCATTCCCTACTTTTAACGCCTCCAACCACTTCCTAGCCGTAGGGCGGAAATTAGGATTTTTATGCCCATCATTAAAGCATTTCAGAAAACATTGCTGAACCTCTGGATGAACAATCTCCAGGGGAATTGTTCTTGCTACTGCTGCAATTAAATTAGTTGACCCATTAACCCATAAACCCTGACAGATAAGTTCATTGATGTCTGGAATTTCCCCCGCACCAGTCCACTTTCCCTGAAAAGGATTATTACCACCAAATAATAATTGATAGATAATTACTCCTAACCGGAATCTATCATGTACTTCCGTTTGCTCAATCCTATCAAAATCTTTTCCAATCAGTTCCGGTGGTGTATATCCCTCAGAACCAACTAAACAATGATAAACTTTACCATTTTTCGGATTTTTCACCTGAAAAGAATCTGTATCAATAATTGAAGGTAAAGCCCGATTATTAACTAAAATATTTTGTGGTTTAATATCTCCCAAAACATAACCAGCAGCGTGCAGTGCTTCAATAATTGAAACAATATTCAGCGCCGTTGTGTGCAGAAACCGCCAATCAATCTCAAGTTTTAACTGCTTTCGACGCTGGGGATTATAAACATCAATAAGTTCTTTTCCATCCTTAATTTCTGGCATCAAAAAGCCCACAAAATCACCCTGATCATTTTTCAAAACTGACTTAGGCCAAGCAAAAGAAACATGATGAAGATGGGAATTTGGTTCTGTGGGTGGATTTGCTATCATTACCGCTAACTTCTGCACCCGTTCAGGTGTTGGAGAATGGTAAATTTTCGCTAAATAACCATTTTGATTAGTTCGCCAAATTTTGGCTTCACCACTATTAGCAATCTCTTCACCCAACAGAGTAATTGATTTTCCCGTAATGGCACAGGTAAAAACTGTCATATAATTTTAATTAGATGGGTTGAAATAAATATCAAATGGTATTTGAAAAGTTGCAAAGTCAATTTTTGACCCCTCTCCAAACCTCTCCCCTGCAAGGGGAGAGGCTTTAAAACTCCCTGTACAAAAACTCATTTTTTCATGTCCCCTCTCCTCTTAGGAGAGGGTTAGGGAGAGGTTCTTAGAAAATCCCCCTGCAAGGGGAGAAGCTTCAAAACTCCCTGTACAAAAACTCATTTTTTCATGTCTCCTCTTAGGAGAGGGTTAGGGAGAGGTTCTTAGCTACTAAATCTCTTTGAAGAAGAGACACAAAAGCAAAGTTTTATCATCATCAGTGCGAGAATTTAACCTTTCAGAATTGAGAAAATCAATAATATAATTATCATCATTTCCTCCTGGTTTATCTGTTTCTCGCAAATATTCCTCCAAAGGTTTAAAAAATGGTGGATGAGGTTTCCAGTCACTCAAGCGAATTGCCACTTTTTCTAATCCATCAGTAGAAGCACAAATAAACTCTTGTTTTCCTGAAATTACCTGTACTTGCATTTCCTCCAGCGCATTAGCTGAAGTCACAAAAGTTGTTTCGTTGAAAAATTCTCCCTTATCTGGTTCAAACAACAATTGATATTCTGCATCTTGGGAACTCACCACCATAAATCCATCCCCAATTTGCATGACTGCAACCCATTCAGGAGTCGCTATAAAAACTAACAAAGTACAAGCTAAATCATGAACAGAATAATCATTATTATCTGCTTTTTTATTTAACGCAGTAATAACATCCTTGACAAACTTAGTAAAAACTTCCTTAGCTTCCATTTCCGAAAGTGGTTGAGAAAACCCTTGTTTATCAGGAAGTTCATTAATATCAGCAAAGCATTTAATTACAGTTTATACCGCCAATTCAGAACCAAAATGAGAATATTTAGCACTCCCAGCACCATCAGCAACTGCGCCCACAATCACATCATTAAAAATGCGATAATTTCCGCAGTCTTGACAACGTATTTTTTGCTCTTGATGACTCGTTCCCACAGCAGAACGCGCTATAGCTTTCCAACCCACAATAAATAAATCCTGTATATTTTATGAGATTTTATAACCCCTCTCCAAACCTCTCCCCTACAAGGGGAGAGGCTTTAAAACTCCCCGTTTCACCACTTATCTTTTCCTTTCATGTTCCCTCTCCTCATAGGAGAGGGTTAGGGAGAGGTTCTTCTAGCTTATACACCCTCTAAGTAGTAATTTGCCCCCATCCCACCGGCGGTAATGCCACAGCTTCCCCTACTTTGCCACTAGAAACCCGTTTCATGGAAGTGGAAAGCCAAACAAATAAAGAGCGAAAATCTAAGCCGTTCAGCGTCACTGGAGGACGTTCTGGAGGTGCAATTTGTTTAAGTTTATTCATATCTGCACCCTGAACACCAACAGTAAAAAACAACATTCGGCGCTGTGCTTCTTCTTCCCTCACCCTTTGCGCTGCACCCTCCCAAGCATCTGTAGGCGCACCATCTGTAATTAAAAATACCCAAGGACGATAATAGAGTACACCGTTATCCTTATAAGACTGTTTGCGGGTTTCCAATAAATTCAAAGCGTATTCTATGGCTTCACCCATTGGTGTTGCACCTTCTGTTTCTAGCTTAGGCGCTGTAAACTGGTCTATAGTGACAAAATCTTGCGTCAGTTTCACGAGTCCAAAGGTGACAATAGCCACTTCTACACTTAAAGAAGCTTGAGCATCTTTCATCACATCTTCCTTGAAAGCCGCCAAACCTCTATTTAACTCCTGGATAGGTTGTCCTGACATTGAGCCAGAAGTATCAAGCAAGAGAATTACCGGACAACGATTTTCCGGGTTTTCCACGAATTCAGGCAAACCTACTGGCATTTTTGATACTCCTGATTAATCAAGGTGAGATGCAAAATGTATAAACTAGATGTTACTTGTTACTACATAGCCTAACATGGATGTTTGTACGGAATCAATACCCATAATGTCTAAATATTTAGTTTCATATTTATTCTTTCCCAATATCATGGATAACGTTGCTAATAGCATTTTCACAAATCATCAGTCATCTTATTTGATACGAACCACAGAGGCACAGAGGACGCAGAGGTGGAGAGAAAGGAGACTGTTAGATGTTAGATTTTATTTAGCAACGTTATCTTGATAATTATTTGCTTTTTACCCCTTTACTAAAAATCCGATAGTACAACCAGGTACTAAATTCTTTGAGGGGAAATAGGATATAAGTCAAAGGATTTACTGTGACAATAATATTTCTAAAATCCCGTTTTGCAAAAAATACAATCCCCTTTGCAACCTGATTTGCTGACATGACACCATAGGGATTTAATTGACTTTTGAAAGGTCCTAAAATTAATTTGCGAATGACACAAGTTTGATCTAATCTTTTGAGGGTGACAATATCCCCTAATGCTCTTTTGCTTAGTTCATACAAGGGGCTTAAAGCTGGGGAAACTTCTGCTTCTGAAGTATTTACCCAAATTTCTTTGGTGGCTTTGTCTTGGGGTCCTGTGACAGTTGCAGAAAAAACATCTATCAGTTCCAAAGCGGAAAATGTGTTAACTTGATAGGAATTTTGAATGGCGGCTGAAGTACGATCTCCATAAACATTTATGCCATGATTGATAATGAGAATATCAACTTTATTTAAACTTTCTTTTAGTTGAGTTTCATTACCCAATTCCCATTTTACAATTTTGACCCGCTCTTGAATTGCGATTTTTTCAGGATTGGTTGTTAATGCCACAACTTTGGCATTATGCTTTAATAATTCCGCTGCTAATGCTTGTCCTAATGCACCGGAAGCACCTGTTAAGGCTACGGTTTTACCTTTGAGAGAAAGTCCTGTTCCTAGTATTTTATCCACTAGGGGAAAAACACCACTATAGTAAGCATTAACATCATCAAAATGATGTCGCCAATGATAGGTTCTATTTACCCAGAAAACGGAAGGAATTTTGTCTAATGGTCCGGGTAAATGATTGTAGTCTGTGTCTATTGTTCCTTGAAAATATCGCAGAGATGCACCGTATAAAAACGTGACTGCATAAGCAACTCCTAACCATAATCCCCATTGATGTGCTAGTAAGGCAATTATTGTTAATATTGTTACTAATATGCCCGATTCGACGATATCGTGATACAACTGGGAATCTACGTAGGCTTTTTGCGAAGTTAAAGTCAAATCCCGCCGATATACAGCATGATGTTTATTGTGCCATTTCGCTAACCATGTTATCTGATGACACAAAGCATGATAAGCATCTCTGACAATTTCTGCGAGTAGGAGGGAGGAAAATCCCCAGGTTGTGAACTGGATACAGTTGTTTACTAAAACTGCATCAATAGTTAAGCTTTGAGCCAAAATCATCATCTTTCTGGTGATACCTCTTTTTCTTAATTAAACCAAGTTATTACCATCTTTGTCTAAAGTTATATCAATCCCTGATTTGCTCAACTAATCGCTGTTCTAGCAAATCCAATAATCCATCTACATCTTTTCCTATTTCCTGAAAACAAGTTTCTGGTGATGATTTGGGGGCAAATTGAATTAACTTAATTTCTCCTTTACCAATACCAATCATCACTACTTCTGTTTCGGGTTGGTTATTATCAATAATTCCTAAAATTTCTTGGAGACGATTTTCAACTCGCTCATTTAACTTCTCTATTTCGGTTTGGGGACAATAGACAAAATGGGGAGTTGGTTGTAAATCAATCCCAATAGTTCCCTGACGATTACCATTTTCTAACCACAATCCCCAAAAAAGTGCGGCTAGTTCTAACTGATTGTTTTTGACAAATCTATCTAATTGTCCGCGCCATTTGTTCTCTGCTGTTTCAGGTTGAGGAATACTAAACATGATGATTAATTTGTAATTTTATTTTTGCTATTTTAACCCAGATTGTACACGCCATAAACTGGTGTAAATGCCATTTTTCTCTAGTAGTTGTTCATGAGTTCCGGCTTCGACTAATTTGCCATGTTCCATGACATAAATGCAATCAGCATTACGAATGGTGGAAAGACGGTGAGCGATCGCTATTGTGGTCCGATTGACCGTAATTCGTTCTAAAGAACGCTGAATTGCGGCTTCTGTTTCATTGTCTACCGCTGATGTGGCTTCATCTAGGATGAGAATTGGTGGATCTTTTAATACTGCGCGAGCGATCGCAATCCGTTGTCTTTGTCCCCCAGATAACTTTTGCCCCCGTTCTCCCACAATTGTCTCATAACCTTGGGGCAAACTCATAATAAAATCATGAGCTTCGGCTATTTTCGCCGCCATGATAATATCTTCATCGGTAGCGGTAAAAGTCCCATAGGCAATATTTTCTCCCACTGTACCATGAAATAAAAACACATCCTGACTCACCAAACCAATAGCGCGGCGTAGATCTCGCAAATTTAATTGTTGTAAATCAATTCCATCCAAAGTAATTTTTCCATTTTGCACCTCATAAAATCGCAGCAATAGTTTAACCAAAGTGCTTTTTCCTGAACCCGTCGAACCCACAATTGCAATTGTATTTCCTGCGGGAATTTCCAAAGATAAATTGTGAATAATTGGATTTCTATTTTGATAAGCAAAACTCACATTTTGAAATTCCAAAGCCCCCCGAATCATATCTACAGGTAAATCAATATTTCCGGTATGAATTGCCATCGGAGTATCCAACAAATCCATCACTCGATTAGTAGAAGCCATTGCCCTTTGATATAAATCAAAAGTATCACCTAATCTGGTTAATGGCCACAGTAAAAGCTGGACTAAAAACACCAAAGAACTATAAGCACCTACAGCCAATCTGCCTTCTACTGCTGCCATCCCGCCAAATAATAGCAAGATGGTAAAAGCGATTAAAATGAACATCCGAATAATCGGAATATAACCCGCAGATAAAGCGATCGCCTTAGCATTACTTTGACGATAAGCATTACTTTCTGATTCTACCCGCGCGGCTTCATAAGCTTCTGCTGTAAAACTTTTAATAGTGGTAATCCCACTCAAATTATTAGATAATCTCCCATTTAGTAACCCTACTTTTTCCCGAACTTCTGCATAGCGAGGAGCTAGAAATTTCTGAAAAATTATCGAACCAAAGAGAATAAATGGCATAGGCAAAATTGCCATCCCAGCCACACTAGGAGCTAAAATAAAAAACGCAGTCCCCACAATAATAATAGTAGTAGTGACTTGGATAATATCATTTGCGCCCACATCCAAAAACCGCTCTAATTGGTTAACATCATCACTGAGAATAGACATTAAACCACCGGTACTGCGTTCTTCAAAATAAGCTAATTCTAATTCTTGTAAATGCTTATATGCGTCTAGCCTTAAATTATGCTGAATATTCTGTCCCAAATTGCGCCATAGTAACTTATAGGCATATTCAAACAATGACTCCAACACCCAAGTAATTACCGTCAACAAGGATAAAATCAGAAATTGCCCATAAATATCTTTTACACCTAACCGGGCAATGATAGAATCTTGTTGCTTAACAACCACATCCACCGCAATCCCAATTAATACAGGGGGTGCTAAGTCAAAAACTTTATTGAGGATAGAAGCACCAATAGCCAGACGAATTTGTTTAATATACTGATGTCCATATTTAAATAGACGCTGGAGGGGACGAACAGAATGTTCACGCCTTTTTGATAATCGGAGAGATTTAAATGGCATAGCCACATTAATTAATAATTACTTGCAGCTAATACTACCATATAATTGAGTTGATTTATTATCAATATTGAAGCAATAGATACAGTTATCTTCCTTTAGGAACAGAAGAGATAATTTTGAGAAATTGGTAACTTGTAATTTGGCAAACTTCACTTTTGGGAATTATATTAGAAAATATTGTCGCTAAAATTATTGTTCCCAGCAGCAAACAGCAGGGTATAATAACCTTGTCAATCAACCAGATGTGCTAATTTTCAGTGAAGACTACCAATACAGCAAAAATTCCTACTAAAACTCAGGGAATATGCCATATCAATCTTGATTTTGTTTAAAAATGCCACTAATGTGAGCAAATCTCCCTCCCGAAACCAGAACCAGACGTAAAACTAGACAAATCAATATTATGTCTACTCCCAATCATCAGCAACTCTCACTCCCAGAAGCCAAGAAAATACTCAACAAATTTAACTGTCTGGATATTGCCCCCATTCTTAAACCGTCAGAAAAAGTTCCCACTCGTGAGGCATTAATTTTTCTCACCAGTCTTACCGATTATCAAATCTTAGGTATTTGTGCTGATACAGCCGAAGAGGGAATTTTAGCCATGAAAACCTATTCTCGCGCTTTGGGTTATCAAGCACCAACTGATTTACCACATCCAGAAGGACCAGTTTATATCAAATTAAATGGCAAAAATGGCTTGTGTTATCTCGATTCCTATTCTGGGCATCATCGGGGAGTGTTAGTATCTTGCCAGTCCTATCAAGAGGGAGGAGTTAACGAGATGTATGGACATTTACCCCTCGATTTATTTGTCTAGGATTTCATTTACAATCATCTGTAGGGTGGGCATTGCCCGCCCTCTTCTTAATCACTAATTACCGCATAATATGAGCATTGTTACCTTACAATCAGTTAAGAAAGACTTTGGAATTAAAGAACTTTTAAAAGATGCTAATTTTAGTCTGGATACTAATGACAAAGTTGGTTTAATTGGCACTAATGGTTCTGGGAAATCAACTCTATTAAAAATGATTGCTCGGTTAGAATCAATTGATAGTGGGCAAATCTTAGTTAATTCTGGGGCAAAAATTGTTTATTTACCCCAACAACCAGATATGGACGAAAATCACACTGTTTTAGAACAAGTATTTGCTGACAGTGGTGAACAAATGAATCTCGTCAGAGAGTATGAAGAATTATCTGATAAATTGGCACATTATCCCGATGATAGTCAGTTAATGTCTCGTCTTTCTAGTGTAATGCAGCGGATGGATGCGACGGGTGCTTGGGAAGTAGAAACCAACGCCAAAATCATTTTAACAAAATTAGGAATTGCTGATTTTGATGTGAAAGTTGGCACATTATCCGGGGGATATCGCAAGCGGATTGCTTTAGCAGCGGCTTTGATATCAGAACCAGATTTGTTGTTAATGGATGAACCTACCAACCATCTTGATGCTTTATCGGTAGAATGGTTACAAAGTTATTTAAATCGCTATCGCGGCGCACTTTTATTAATTACTCATGATCGTTATTTTTTAGATAAAGTTACTAATAGAATTATCGAAATTGATCGAGGTGATATTTACAATTACACAGGTAATTATTCCTATTATTTAGAAAAGAAAGCTTTAGCTGAAGAATCTGCCGTTAGCACTCAAAGGAAACATCAAGGGATTTTACGGCGGGAATTAGAATGGTTAAAAAAAGGACCAAAAGCTAGAAGTACCAAACAAAAAGCCCGAATTGAACGCGCTCATGCTTTGCGAGATACTGAGTTTAAACAACTTAATGGCAAAGTTGATATTTCTACCGTTGGTAGGCGGATTGGTAAGAAGGTTATTGAACTCAAAGATGTTAGTAAAGGCTACAATGGTAGAACTCTAATTAAAGATTTTACATATCAATTTAGTCCAGAAGATCGGATTGGCATTATTGGTGGTAATGGTGCAGGAAAATCTACTTTAATGGATATTATGACTGCCAAAATTAAACCAGATTCTGGTAGTGTGGAAATTGGGACTACAATTCATATTGGTTATTTTAACCAACATTCAGAAGAATTATTGACGGCGGTAGATGATAATCAACGAGTGATTGATTATATTAAAGAAGAAGGGGAATTTATTGAAATATCCGACGGGACGAAAATCACCGCTTCCCAAATGTTAGAGAGATTTTTGTTTCCGGGAAATCAACAATATGCACCCATTAATAAACTTTCTGGGGGAGAAAAACGCCGTTTATATTTATTGCGGATTCTCATTAGTGCGCCCAATGTGTTGATTTTGGATGAACCGACTAATGATTTAGATGTGCAGACATTAGCAGTATTAGAAGACTATCTAGAAGATTTTAATGGTTGTGTAATAGTAGTTTCTCATGATCGTTACTTTTTAGATCGGACGGTAGATAGAATTTTTGCTTTGGAAGAAGGCGGAGGTTTACGTCAATATCCAGGAAATTATTCCATTTATTTAGATTATAAAAAAGCTGAGGAAGCAGAAAAACAAGAAACACAAAAACCTGTAATTGTCGAAGAAAAGGTTGTCTCTCCTGTTACAGAGACTAAAAAACGCCGCAGATTATCCAATTGGGAAAGACGGGAATTTGCAGAATTAGAAGGAAAAATTGCCAAATTAGAAGCTGATAAAACAGCATTAGAAAAGAAGTTAGCAACTGTAGCTGGAAATTATAGCGAAGTGCAAAAACTTTATGAACAGGTGGAAACTCTCAAGAAAAATATTGATTTGTCCACAGAACGTTGGTTAGAATTAGCGGAAATGGATTCTTAAGTTGCAATTAAATTAATCGTCTTGTTGAAGTCTTCAAATATACGTAGGGTGGGTTAGCAAAAGCGTAACCCACCATCTGATTAGGTAGTTATGTAAAATAAATTGCATATCTCATATAATTTACGCTTATAAGAGCTAATACATATATCTAAATTATTTAATAATTTAGGGATCTATTTATATTTAAGTTAATAGGCAAAAGTGACAAAATTGCAGCAATTATGTCCCTTTTTTTGGCTATTTTTAGTCCGTAGTTGTCTGTTTTTTAGTGATATTTTCAACCTAAAAGGGCAATTTTACGGATATTTCTGCGGAAAATGCTGTTATCATCAAGCTATTGAAAGTGACAAAACTGAAACAATTATGTCACTTTTATTTTGTCTAAGTCTCTAGACAGAGGTTTTTATTTTTCATAGGATGTAGTCAGGAAATGAAAAAGTATAACATTTCCGGTTTTCTAGATTTTTTGACTTTTTAAAACCAAGGAGAATACAAAGATGGCTAATATTCAAATTGCTGATTTAGCACAAGTTGAAAACCAGTTTGATGAATTATCTGATTTGGAACTTGAGGTAGTGGGTGGTTTTATTTATTACACACCATATGGCTATGCTTGGAGGGCTGTTGGTAACTATTGGTGGTTTCGTCGTTACTAAACTTGTCTAGAGCATAAAACCAATCACACTATACCATTAAATGGTGGGTTACGCCGTCGCTAACCCACCCTACATTTTTGTGATTCTTCTCGTTTTTTTCTCGTTCCCAGTCTCCGACTGGGAATGCTACCTAGAGGCTCTGCCTCCATAATTTAGTATCAATGAAGGCAGAGCCTTCCGTAATTCATTCCCATACAGAGTATGGGAACGAGAAACTATCATATCAATTGTTTATAGTGAATGATGAAGAATAAAATACCCCATTTTAATATTATTAAAAATTATTAAAAAAGGGGTTTTGTCTATTCTGCAATTAGTTAAATACTAATACTGTTGAGAATAAGTCTGGGTTGGAGATATTCGTAATTTACTAAACGTCCCTTATTATTCAATTCAATTTTTCTCTGTACCACATTCAATTCTTGCTGGAATTTATTCACAACTTGGTCAGCATTTCGATCTGTAAATTCTTCCTCTTCATAATATCCCAGTCTGTCATAACGATAGTCTGAAAGTATGTACACAGTTGATAATTGGGTATTTGTGGGCTTCGCAGGTGGTAGAAAATCTATGAGGGCTTGACGGTCTTTAATATCACCCTTTTGTTGAATTGCTTGATAAGCAGCTAGGGGCATATTAGGAATAAAACCCATGTATTCATATTGGGAGAAATTAACCGCTGAATGCTGCGGACCACAAATATATATGATAGTAGTAACAATCTCAACTAATTGTTCTAAGGTATCAATGCGATCGCTCATACCCTTAACTCTACCACCATCTTGAGCCACTAATTCCCGCGCCCAAGCTTGCAGTTCTCCGTCTGCTTTCAAGTCTGCTGAACTCTTATAATAAAGCTGCAAATAGTTAAATACAAACTTATTAATCGCATTCCATAACAAAATTCCATCATCCCGATAAGGATAATGTGGCAAGTTTTTCACATCATCTACACCGCGATTTTTGAGTTCCCTAGGTAGAGCAAACTGGTCTAGACTCCAACTTTTATAGGCATCTACCACAATTTGCAATGATTCTTGCAGAGTTCCTGCTAATAATTCATCCACAAAACCGCCCCTACTAACCAGACGCTTGCGAGCTAAATCATTATTAGCCAACATAAACCGGAAATGGGGTCTGAGTAATATTCTCAGAGGATGATTTTCAGCCAGTTGACGCGGGGTGACAACAGCAAAGGGTTCCATTACCAGGTGAGTCCGGCATAAATGGCTGTTCATTTCATGATGATTAGCATCAGCAATTTGCACACAGGACTTAGCATAAAACCAGGTTAAAGGGTCATCAAAAGGAGTTAGCAAGGGGCTGACTTTACCTGCCTTGGGATTGATTTGAATGGCTACAGGTACTAATTGGCCTCGATCTTGAAAGCCCGAACTGCGCCAACAGAAAAAGGCTAGAGGTGCTGGTAGGTACTTTTTTCCTTTGGCATAAGTGCCACCTTGAATGAACGCCAAGGATCTATAATCAGCGACATATAGATTTCCTGTGGCCAATCTTTCGATTAAATTAATAGAATTGCCAAACTTATCCTGTAATTCTTCGATGGTAAAGGCAAAGTTAGCTGGCATTTGCTTAATTTGACGTAAAACCATTGGATTCACCCCACAAAGCCGTTGTTCGGCGAAGGAATCATCGGTTTCATAGGTTTTCATCACATTAGGTTTTTGCAAAACTGGGAAAAAGTCCTCATAATCTTGCAATTCATCTAAAGTATCCCACATAGCATGAGTTTTAACAGCCATCATATTTAGAGGAAGTTCTGCTGCCTCTAATGTCCGTTCAGCAATATACTTAGTAGAAAAATTCTCTGCGGGAGGTACGCTTTTGAGCATCGCCATAGGCGGCAAAAAATCATACATGAATTGATACTCTTTGCGTCCTTTCTCTAGAGAAGATTGGCGTTGTGCCGGGTTCGGGTCATTTTGAGGTAGAAATGGCTGCATAATATTTATTTATGATATGGACTAGGATATTTGGCTTAAATAAGAGCGGCGAGCTTTACCCACGGTAATAATAACATTGGTTAGCATTTCTAATGCTAAGTCTTTCCCCGGACAAATGCGGCCAGCATGACGAGAACCAACGGAATTAAAACCCATGTGAAAAGGGCAAAGATTTTCTCTGTCTGCATTAAATTCATAAGCAGTTTTTCCCCAAAAATCTTCACTTAACATCCCCAAAAGCATAGGAATTAAAATTTTAGTTCCTTTCGGAAAGGTTCGCGCTTTACCCGCCAATGTCACCGTAAATGGTTCTGTCGCTACTCGGTGAGAGGCACTTACAGGCATAAACAGACGGGCGCATTCTAACAGAAAAAGTTGAATACTAGGACGATCATTAAGATCGAGTCTGTCCCAATAATTCTTAACATCAATTTTATCAGTTTGACGACCTTGGTAAGCAGGAAGGGATTGATAACCCAATGCTGTTTTTCCCAAGTGTAGCGGCCCTTGCAACCCGGCAATACTCATTAAAGACACCATCAGTTTTGCAAGTTCTCGCCGTGTCATTTTATGATATTTAGGGTCGTTCTCTTGAAAATTAGCTAAGGCTGGAGAATTTTCGTAAATCGTCGCTACTTGCTCTACCAGTTCAGGAACTTGACGAAATCCCCATATATTTAACTTTTCTAAACTACTGCTGCCAGCAAAATAATATAATGTTCCCCTTTTTGTATAGTGCAAGGTTGTAATAATTCTTATTATTGCTTGATCATCAGGATTAATGCCAAAAATAACATAGTGAAGATACCGGACTAAAAAGCCCATCCAATCCCGTTGATCATTATTGAAAAATTCTTCTAAACTATTATTGGTAATTCTATCTACATAATCAGCAGCTAACTTATTTAATAACCGTTGTGCTACTTGATCATTTTGACGGATTACCATCTCTTCATTAAAGAAGTAATTATCAACACACTTACGGAAAGCATCATGATTTTCCCCTCCGGCGGCTGCGTCTGAGAGAGTAATTAAAAGAACATTGCGACCTCCTTGATCAACTCCTGGACCATGACTAGAACTAAGCATGGAAGTTCCTAGTCTCCAGTCACGGGCTTGTGGTGAGGTTAAGGCGGTTTCTAGGGTTTTAAAGTCTCCTAAGACTACTTCCCCTGCACAACAAAAAGCCTCCCCCAGCACTTGCCTTTTCCTATCTAGGTAAGGTGGATTATTGGCAATTGTTCCCTCTACAAAACTGATTATAGGCAGAAAGGTACGGCTGACTGGGTTTTGAGGGTTCTCTATTGCCCAAGCTTGAAAGTGATTCAGGGCTTTGTCTAATAATGATGGCTGAAGATTGGTTTCTGGTCTGGTAGTTGGCTGCATAAAGGTTATTTTTTTTCCTAAGTATAAATAAATTTATTCGATAATCCAGTTTTGATCAATATTTTTTAATATTTGATATTTATTTGTTCTATTACATCTTCATAAATATCTGCCATTGTCAAAGTTAAGTTAACTGAATCTAAATGTAATTTATCATCTTTTCCTAATACTTCCGTTGACCAATTTCCTTGATCATCTTGACGATAAACCTCCACTTTTATTTGATTTTGGTAAATTAGAACATATTCTTTTAAACTCTCTATGGTTTGATAATTAATGCGTTTTTCACGTTTGTCTATTGTTGCTGTGGAATTAGATAAAACTTCTATAATCAAATTAGGACGAGTTTTAAAGTACCTTTCCTTATCTTCAGGATCACAAGTAACAATAATATCAGGATAGTAGAATATATTAGCATTTCTGATTTTAACTTTTACTTTCATATCTGACACGAAAGCACGACAGGAACTCCCACGCAAATGGGGGACGTAATATGGCGTAAATATTACCCGCTATCAGGTTATGTTCTTCGCTTGCACCTGCCATTGCAAAAACTTGTCCGGCCACATATTCATGGCGAATATCGTTAGATTTTTCAGCTTCTAGGTATTGTTCCAACGGTGAGAATATTTAATGAAGATTGCATGATTTTTAGATGGTTTTACGGAATATGGTACGATTTTATCATAGCAATATTCAAGATGTTCAGATCCCCGACTTCTTAAAGAAGTCGGGGATCTATATTCTATGATATTTAAACAACCTCTTTAAAAAACTTCCCATGAGCCAAACTGCCATAAATCTCGTTGCTATATTCGTCTTTCTCATGACTCTTTCCAGTCTGTTAGGACCATTAATACATCTTTCTCCCACAATACCTGCTTTAGCTACGGTGACTTTTTTAGGAATTGCAACTTTAGATAATTTCAGTTTTCAAGGCAAGGGAGGAACGATAGTATTAGACTTAGTGGCGCGATTTTCTCCAGAATATAAAGAACGTATTTTACATCATGAAGCCGGTCATTTTCTCGTGGCTCACTTGTTAGAAATTCCGGTGACTGGTTACACTCTTAGCGCTTGGGAAGCTTGGAAAAAAGGACAACCGGGACAAGGGGGAATAACTTTAGAAGATGGGGAGTTAACAGCGCAAATAGAAAAGGGTCAAATTACTGCCCAAATGTTAGACCGTTATTGTACTATTTGGATGGCGGGAATTGCGGCGGAAACTTTGTTTTTTAACTCATCTGAAGGTGGTAATGATGATAAAAGTAAGTTAATTGAAGTTTTGCGAGTTATTGGTTTTTCGGAAGCAGGTTATCAGCAAAAACAGCGTTTTCATTTGCTTCAGTCCAAAACTTTGATTCAGGAAAATTGGGAGAGTTATCAAGCTTTGGTAGCAGCAATGAGAGAACGGGTTTCTGTTGTGGAGTGTTTGGAAATAATTATCTCACGCAGAGGCGCAGAGGCGCAGAGAGAATGTGGAGAGGTTTCATGAAATGTCTCTAGACTTGTAGAATATAGGTCTTTCACCTGTAAAATTATTTTTGTAATTACTCATGTCTTCAAATCCCCAGTATCTTAGCGGTAACGATATTCGTCAATTATTCCTCGATTTCTACACCCAACGGGGACACCAACCGCTTCCGAGTGCTTCTCTTGTTCCTGAAGATCCGACTGTGCTACTGACGATCGCAGGTATGTTACCATTTAAGCCGATATTCCTGGGACAACGGACACCGGAATTTAAACGCGCTACGACTTCGCAAAAGTGTATTCGTACCAATGATATCGAAAATGTAGGACGGACTCACCGCCATCATACATTTTTTGAGATGTTGGGGAATTTTAGCTTTGGTGATTATTTTAAACCACAGGCGATCGCTTGGGGTTGGGAATTATCTACTCAAGTCTTTGGTTTCTCTCCTCAAAATCTGGTTGTCAGTGTGTTTGAAGATGATGATGAAGCTTTTACCATCTGGCGCGATACCATTGGTGTAACGGAAAAACGCATCAAGCGCATGGGTGCAGATGATAATTTCTGGGTATCTGGTGCTACTGGTCCCTGTGGACCATGTTCGGAAATTTATTATGATTTTCACCCAGAACGCGGTGAAGATAATATTGATTTAGAAGATGATACCCGATTTATTGAGTTTTATAACTTGGTATTTATGCAATATAATCGGGATGCGTCAGGAAATTTAACCCCGTTACAAAATCAGAATATTGACACGGGAATGGGTTTGGAAAGAATGGCGCAAATCCTGCAAAAGAAGCCGAATAATTATGAAACAGATTTGATTTTCCCGATTATTGAAACAGCGGCAAAAATTGCCAAAATTGATTATCATCAAAGTGATGAAAATACGAAAGTTTCTTTAAAGGTAATTGGTGATCATGTCCGTTCTGTGGTTCACATGATTGCTGATGAAATTCGCGCTTCTAATGTGGGGAGAGGTTATGTTTTACGGCGTTTAATTCGTCGCGTCGTTAGACATGGGAGATTAATCGGAATTTCTGGAGAATTTATTAACCAAGTTGCAGAAACCGCAATTTCTCTTTCGGAATCAATTTACCCAAATTTGCGACAAAGAGCAACTGCTATTAAAGCCGAATTGCAAAGAGAAGAAAGTAACTTCTTGAAAACTCTTGATAGAGGAGAGAAGCTATTAGCTGAAATTATCCAAGATGTAAAACAAAAAGGATTAACTTCTATTAGTGGTGAAAGTGCTTTTACTCTCTATGATACCTACGGTTTCCCATTAGAATTAACCCAAGAAGTTGCTGAAGAAAATAACATTACTGTTGATGTTGATGGTTTCAATGCAGAAATGCAAAAACAAGTAGAACGTGCAAAAGCAGCACATGAAACCATTGATTTAACTGTTCAAGGTTCTTTGGATAAACTTGCAGAACATATTCACTCTACACAATTCATTGGCTATACCCAATTAACAACAACTGCAAAAATCGAAGTTTTATTAGTTGCTGGTGTTTCGGAAGAAGCAGCAGAATCAGGAACAGAAGTGCAAATTGTTTTAGATAAAACTCCTTTTTACGCGGAATCAGGGGGACAAATTGGCGATAAAGGATATATTAGCGGTGATGGTGTTTTAGTCAGAATTGAAGACGTGAAAAAAGAATCTGATTTCTTTATTCATTTCGGACGCATTGAACGGGGAACAATTAGAATTGGTGACAATATTACTGCACAAATAGATACCGCTTGTCGTCGTCGTTCCCAAACTAATCATACAGCAACTCATTTATTGCAAGCTGCTTTAAAGAAAGTTGTTGATGAAGGAATTTCTCAAGCTGGTTCTTTGGTTTCTTTTGATAGATTGCGCTTTGATTTTAACTGTCCTCGTGCTTTAACTGCTGAGGAAGTTATCCAAATTGAAGAATTAGTAAATAGTTGGATTTGCGAAGCTCATTCTGCTAGAATAGAAGAGATGCCTATCGCCGAAGCTAAAGCTAAAGGTGCAGTAGCAATGTTTGGGGAAAAGTACGGTGATCAAGTGCGGGTGATTGATTTCCCTGGCGTTTCTATGGAATTATGTGGGGGAACTCATGTTAATAATACTGCGGAAATTGGCGTTTTCAAAATCATTGCTGAAGCTGGTGTTGCGTCTGGGGTGAGAAGAATAGAAGCGGTATCTGGGGCGGCGGTATTGGATTATTTGAATGTGCGTGATATAGTGACGAAAGACTTGTGCGATCGCTTTAAAGTCAAACCGGAAGAAATACCCGACAGAATCACAACTTTACAAACCGAACTTCGCAACAACGAAAAAGAAATTCAAAGCCTGAAATCACAAATAGCAATAGTTAAATCTGACAGCTTATTACAAACTGCGGAAATCATCGGAGAACATAAAATTATTGTTTCTCAACTGGAAGATATTGACGCAGAATCATTAAAAGACGCTGCGGAAAGATTGCTGCAAAAAATCGGTAACGGTGCGGTAGTTTTAGGTTCTATTCCCGAAGCCGGAAAAGTGAGTATCGTTGCAGCATTTAGTTCTGAAGTGAATAAAAAAGGTGTCCAAGCGGGGAAATTTGTTGGTAACATAGCTAAAATCTGTGGAGGTGGAGGTGGTGGAAAACCCAACCTCGCGCAAGCTGGGGGACGTGACGCAAGTAAGTTACCGGAGGCTTTAGAAACTGCGAAAAACGATTTGTTAGCAGCGTTAAAATAGGATTCAGATCCCCGACTTCTCAAAGAAGTCGGGGATCTAGATTTATATTGTCACTGCAACTTTACCAACTTCTGTAGAAGGTTTGGGTATAGGTTTTCCATCTTCCTTCAATCCCTTTTTCCTGGGGGGTGTGAACAGTTACCCAAGGTAAGTAATAAATTAGATTTTTCAAACATCCTCTAAGATAACGGTACGTTACGCTGTCGCTAACACACCCTACGAATCTAATCAGATTTTCTCATTTTGTTAATTTCTGCTTGTAATTTTTCAATTTCTTTTCTGAGTTTTTCTGCTTCATGATCTGGTGTTTCTGGTGTAACATCTACTGAACCGTCAGCAGAACGTTGATAATTGCCTTTTTTGATTTGTTGATATTCTTCTGATACTGCCCAACTGCGTAAGTAGTGCAAGCGTTCTACGGGGAAAGGGTGACTCAGCATCATTCCTTGTCCGCCATTGTATAAGAGAAATTTATATACTTGATTCAGCCCATCATCATCTAGCGCTTGATATTTTTCTGACTGCTGAATAAATTCTTGTAAACTACATTCATGGGCATATTTATGACTACCTCCAGAGAGTTTCATCATAGATGACATGACTGGGTTTAAATCGTCCATAACTAATAAAGCCGCTCTATCTGCGGATAGTTCAGCTTTGCGTCGCCACTCAAAAAAGGCATAAATCAAGCCTTGACTGACAATATTACCTAAACCGAAGGTTAATTCACCAATGACGGAAGCGGCATTCATCGCCCACATCGCCATTTGAATTAAAATAGTATGACCACATTTAATATGTCCCAGTTCATGAGCTAAGACCGTCCGTAGTTCGGCTTCATTAAGTAAATCTAGTAACCCAGTGTTAACAACAATATAAGGGTGTTCTTGTCCTAAAGCATAACTATTAACTTGGGCGTTTTGAGCGATAAACAAGCCTGGTTCGCCGCTAATGTCCAAATCTCGGACACATTCCCGGAATATCTGGTAAATAGTAGAATATTGGCGGGGTCCGACTTGAATGGAGTTACCCATTAAGTAGACAAGTTGGGGTCGTTCATAAACAAATTCTACAAATTTACGGGCGATTAAATCAAAGCCGGGTAAACTGCGTAAAGCTTGTTCTGCTTGACTATCTAATGGATGTCTGAAGGCTTCGCTGGAAATTCCTGGATAAGTTGGCATAATTTAGGAGAATGGGTAAATAAATGGTCATTGGTCATTGGTCATTGGTAAAGATAAAATAACGAACAACGAACGACTGACAACGAAAAAAACTTGTTATGGAATTAAAAGCGCGTGATTGAGGCTGAAGTTCATTTATCATTACATAACTTCTTGCGATCGCAAGCAGGTTTCCCTTCCTGGCATCATCATTTGACAATGGCTAGGTTGGTAGCACGTGCTTTGCGATTAGGACGTAGTGCTTTAATTCAGGTAGGGGCAGTTTGTGGACATCAAGGACGATATCGCACCAGTTTTATCGCTTCTGCTTTAATGTGGCACGGTTCTGTAATTATTGTCGCTTCGGAAACTGTCCAGCAACGGTTGTTAAAGGTAGAAATTCCCCGACTCCAGCAATGGCTACCAGCGAATAAACCCATTAGAACCGCTGACTTTTGGCCAAGTCCCGATTTTCAGGGTTTACTGTTGACTTCTCCTGAAGCTTGGTTAAAGGGACAATTTGCTGATAACAATCCATTTCCGGCGAATATTCCCACAATTATTGATGGCGTTGACGATTTAGAAGATTGGGTGCGTTCTGGGCTGACTCAAAGCATTGAAACCCATGATTGGGATCAATTAATGCTGGCTTATCCATATCAAGCGGATTTAATTCGGGAAGTTAGAGTAGAATTAACATATAAATTATTTCAGCACCCCGAAAATCCCTATCACTGTTATCTGATTTCCCAGCCAGAAATTGATATTTTACAAGATTTATATTTAGCTTTAGATAAAAATCATCTTCCCGATGCTTGGCGAAAATTTTGGCAACAATTCCCCAATTTGGAAGATTCTTCTGCTCCTACCTTATTTTGGGCGACAATTTCCCGTCGTCAAGGATTATTTTCCCTACATTATGCTCCCCTGGAATTGGGTAAAATCCTCGCCCCAATTTGGCAACGTCAACCTGTAGTATTAATTGGTAGTTCCTTAGAACCAGAAACAGAAGCACCTCTTTTCCGTCAACGCTTGGGTTTAGAAGATGTTACTTGCTTGAAATTTGCTGCCGATAGTCAAGGGGAAGCAATTCAACTTTATGTTCCCTATAAGTTACCTTTACCAAATACACCGGAATTTCAACCAGCTTTAATTCATCAAGTTCGCACCTTGGTATGTTTGAGTGCAACCGCACCAGGAATGACGGTAATATTAATTGGAGATGTACCACTAAAAGCCAGAGTGGGAGCAATTTTGGCTTCGGAATTTGGTTCACGGGTACAGGTGGAAAAAACTTGTTTAGATGAAAATGGGATTTTGATTACTGGTTGGGAATTTTGGCGGGAAAATCAAAGTGTTTTACCATCACCCAGATTGTTAATTATTGCAACTTTACCTTTACCATCCTTGGAAAATCCTTTGGTAGCTGGTAGAGTGGCTCATTATAAGCGATCGCACCAAGACTGGTTTCGGTTATACTTACTGCCCACAGCCATGAATGAATTACAAAGAGCGATCGCACCCGTCCGCGAAAATCAAGGTATAGTAGCATTACTCGACAGTCGTGTCGTTAACCGCAGCTATGGTGTACAAATCCTTTCCTCTCTTAGTCCCCTAGCCCGTTTGAACTATCTCGATCCTAGTCTGTTTTCTACCAATAATGAAGATGATTCCGCTTAATTAACTTCCCTGCCAAATTTCTATTAGAATTTAAAATAAACTCAAAAACAAACTAAATTATCGAATTATGGGTGAAGCAAAACGCCGTAAAAACTCACTCGGAGAAGACTACGGACAAGACACTACAAAAATCTTACCTTGGGTTCCCATCACAAAAACCCAAGCCTCACAATTTGTAGCTATCACCACTCGTGGTGCATGGATTGGTATTGGATGTATGGTATTTGCTTGGGTAATCATCCGCTTTATCGGTCCCGCTTTCGGTTGGTGGGAAATTGTTGGGTAATTTACAAATTAAGATCCCCGACTTCTTTTTGATTTGTTAATCATATTATGAATTTAGCTCAGAAGTCGGGGATCTGGGTATTATGATAATTAGTTGTAAAGTTCTTAATTCTTAATAAAAAATGCTCTTACATTTAAGCACTTGGCCGGAAGTTGAAACCTATCTACAACAATCTCAAGGAATTATTTTACCCATTGGTTCAACAGAACAACATGGACCAACAGGATTAATTGGGACTGATGCGATTTGTGCAGAATCCATATCCAAAGGTGTTGGTGAAGCAACTCAAGCAATGGTAGCGCCAACAATTAATGTCGGTATGGCATTACATCATACTGCTTTTCCCGGCACAATTAGTTTACGTCCCAGCACATTAATTTTAGTAATAAAAGATTATTTAACTTGTTTAGTCAAAGCTGGTTTTACCAAATTCTATTTTATTAATGGACATGGGGGAAATATCGCTACCCTCAAAGCAGCTTTTTCGGAAACTTACGCTCATTTAGAAGATTTACAAATTCCCAATTCCGCAAAAGTGCAATGTCAAATTGGTAATTGGTTTATGGGTGGTTCCGTTTACAAACTTGCCAAAGAATTATATGGTAATCAAGAAGGTTCTCACGCTACCCCCAGCGAAGTAGCTGTTACCCAATATATTTATCCAGAAGCAATTAAAAAAGCACATCTTTCTCCAGAAGTTGCTAGTGGACATAAAATCTATAGTTCCGTTGATTTTCGTTCTCGTTATCCAGATGGTCGCATGGGTTCAAATCCAGATTTAGCAACCCCAGAACACGGTAAGCAGTTTTATGATTTGTCTGTGGAAGAATTGAGCAAAGGGTATTTAGAATTTATGAAAGAGGAATAAATGAAAGTCCCTATGTAATACATTTATCAGAAGGAGCTATAACCAATTCTATTCTTCTCAAAGATGTCATAATTAAACTGTTAAACACTTTAGATAAGAAAAGGAGTAAAAGATATGGATGAAGAATTGCAAGATAGCGATGTCATTGAGAAAGATGAAGATACTGCTGAAGAAGAAAGAGATGATAACGGAGGTTTATATCCTTATCATCCAAATACAGCAGACATTGACATTCGAGAAGAACCGCAAACAATTTTTGAGTTAATGAGAAAATATGATAATGGTAAACTGATTATTGATCCTGATTTTCAACGTAATCTAGTTTGGAAACCAGAACAAAAAAGTAAATTTATTGAATCAGTTATCCTTAACTTTCCCTTACCTCCTTGGTATGTTAATCAAACCGTAGAAGGTAAATATATTATTGTAGATGGTTTACAACGAACATCAACTTTACATGAGTTTGTTAATGATGAATTTAAACTAAAAGGTTTAGAAGCTTTAACGGATTTGAATGGATATAATTTTTCAGGACTCAAAAAACTCCCCGGTGACTATCAAACCAGAATAGAAGATAAAAAACTTAATATATACTTGATCAGACCTTCTGTACCAGCTAAAGTTGTTTATGATATTTTTAATAGAATCAATACTGGTGGTACAAAACTTGAACGTCAAGAAGTTAGAAATTGTATATTTTCGGGAAAATCTACTCAACTACTCAAAGAATTATCAGAAACAGATTATTTCCAAAAAGCTATTGATTATGGAATATCTGCTACAAGAATGAAAGATAGAGAAGTTATTTTGCGCTATCTAGCGTTTAGAATTTTTGATTATGAAAACGAATATCAGAATGATTTAAGTGATTTTGTTGAAAATGCAATGAAAAAGATTAATTTGATGTCAGATCAAGAATTAAATGCTTTAAAAAAAGATTTTAATGACGTAATGAATTTGACTTTTGAGTTTTTTGGAAATAAGAATTTCCGTTTACCAGTAGGAAAAAGTAGAGGAAAAATAAATATTGCTATTTTTGAATCTGTTTCTTATTTCTTTTCTGTAAATAACGATCAATTTCTGGAAGATAATAAAAAATCTATTCAAGATAATTTTGATAAATTGCTAGAAAACAAAGAATATATTAATGCAGTTAAATATGGTACAAATAGTAGAAAGAAAGTTATTATCAGATTTAATCTCGCACAAGAAATTTTAGGGAATGTATAGGTATGCTAACTCAAATTAAATTAGAAAATTTTAAATGCTTTAAAGAAAGAACTTCTTTTTCATTAGGACAATTAACACTGCTTACAGGAATCAATGGCTGTGGTAAGTCAACTTTGCTTCAGTCTTTGCTTTTAATGAGACAATCTATTGATCATAATGAAAATACTGATCAAATTTTGCTAAATGGTAATAGTGTAAGTTTAAATAGTTTTAATGATGTTAGAAATATAAACAATTCTAGAAATGAAGACATTATTTTGCAATATTGTTACAATAAATTAGTTGAAATTTATGATACAAGTAATCCTAATAAGTATACTAAATTCAACATAAGTGGAGATGCTAAATACTTTTTGAGTGAAAATTCAGAAGATGACATGGTAGGGAAAATTAAGAAAATTCAATTTTACGATGAATTAGAATTAAATTTTTTGCAAGATGAGCATATTAATAAAAGTGATTTATATAAAATAATTTCTATTTATGAACCTCAATTAAGTAATTTTTTAAGCAAATTTATAGTTCATTATAATATTAATATTATAGATAAAAATAATAATACAAATTCATATAATGGAGGTACTCTTATAAATAATTTAATACCTGAACAACATTATCTTATGGTTGATAATATTGATAATATATATCAGGAAATAGCATCAGAGTGGTTACATAAATCTTTAAACTTTAGTCATATTCACTATATCTCCGCAGACCGTCTGGGTCCTCAAGAATATTATTTAAAATCTACCATCAACAAATTTCCTAATGTGGGTGCAAAAGGTGAATTTACAGTTAACTTACTCTATAAAAAAAGAGATGATTTAGTTAATGAAAAACTATGCTTAGGTGAAGATGCAAAAACACTAGCTACCCAAACCGAAGAATGGCTGAACGAAATATTTAATGGCGCAAAAGTTGAAGTTCCCAGTTCTGAAAGTAATATCCTCGAACTTTTATTTAATACTAGCACATCAAAAGACCGTTTTAGACCAGCTAATGTGGGATTTGGATATAGTTACATTTTACCAATTGTTGTTTCAGGTTTGATTGCTAAAGAAGGAGAAATATTAATAGTCGAAAATCCTGAAGCACATTTACATCCCAAAGCACAATCACGACTAGCTAAATTTTTAGCTAAAGTGAGTAGTTGTGGTGTACAAGTTTTTATTGAATCCCATAGTGATCATATTTTAAATGCCTTGCGAATCGCTGTTCTTGATGATATTATTACTCATGAAGACTTAAGTATCTTATATTTTCAACAAAATCCAGAACAGCCAGTTGTGCAAATTCCTGTCCAACCTAATGGGGGAATTGAAGAATGGCCAGAAGGATTTTTTGACCAAATGGATAAAGATTTTGCACGACTTTTCGGGATGTAAAAAATGGAAATATTTATTAATGAGGTGTCTCTAGAGGGTCAGTATCTTAACGAAGCAGAATTTCGAGATGCAGTGAAAACATTCACTGCTATCTTTGTGTTAATTAATGAAAAGATTCAAGACAAGAAGCTTTACAAAGAAGAAAGTGCTATATTTATCAATTATGAAGCGATTAGAGGTTCTAACTTTCATACCAGTCTTAATCTACTTAAAGATAAATCTTTAAAAATAGCTTTTCAAAACATAGTTTTTAATAAATCAAATCCCCAAGAATGGCGTAAAGGAAAAGTACATTTTTCAGAAGATTTATTTGATTGTTTAATTAGTGATAATAATTACAAAAATGTTAATGATACTTCATTAGCTGAAGTTACAGAACGAAAATTACAAAATCCTAAAAGTGAATATTTATTAATTAATTTTGCAAATTCTAGTTTTAGAATAGCGCACCCCAATATCAAAAATAATTGTCTAATTACTATTATTAAAAATAATGATGAAATCAATCTGATATGTTTAGATGGCATAGATAGTAAATTAGCGCTGGAATGTTGGTTGGAACATAAGCTAAATTTAAGTCAATTAGAATATTCTTTTGATAGCACAAAATCACCAACGGATAAACAGACAATTTTACGAGATACCACAAGATTTAAAAAAACAGCCAATAAATGTCAAGCAAGAGTTATTTACCTTGAATCAAATACAGAACGCTATTGGTATGTAGATAATTTACATTATGGTCAAGCTTCTCATTTAGAAGTTTTTGATAAAACAGGTAAAAATCATCTTGGAGAAGCAGACTTAGACGGGAATATTAATTATTCTAAAAGCGATTCAGATAAAACTATAGATGTTTGAATGTTAGCAGTTGCGAAAACAGAAACTAAAATCCTCTACATCCTTTAATCGGTGCAAATCCTGATTCAGACAATTAATTTGAAAATTATAATCTTGATAAATAAAAACTCTATATATATGGACGCACACTTTCCCACGCTTACCATTAGCATACCCAAAACTCGGAACACTGTCAAGCCCCTTAGCTGAAATCACCAAAACTCGTTGAATTATTGATAAAATTCTCAATAATAATGAGAATAGACCCATTGTAATTGAGAAAGGCCTTTTTTACTCAAGACTAAAATATCCCCGACTTCTCTAAGAAGTCGGGGATATAAACCGTAAGCTTAATCAGCACTTAAATAAATCTGAACTATAGACAATAGTATCTTAACTTTTGACTGATATTCTCAATTCCATTATCTGCAATTTCCTGTCACCAGATTATCTTTGTGTAAGCTAAATCTGCATAAAAAATATGGTACTTACTACAGTCCGCTTTTCCCAATTTAATGCGTCCCTCAATCGCAACGCTGACGGTCAGTTAGTAACTGATTTATCTACCCCTAACAACGCTCAAGCAAAAACCGTTGCGGAAATTATTCAACGCAACAACCCTGATGTATTATTAATCAATGAATTTGACTATTCGACCGAAGCAGTAAATCTTTTCCAACAAAATTATCTGCAAATCAGTCAAAATGGTGCGACACCAATTAATTATCCCTACTTTTATATTGCTCCTTCTAATACTGGAATTGCTTCCGGTTTTGACTTAAATAATAATGGTGCAACAGTTACAACCCCAGGCGCAACAGGATACGGTGATGATGCTTTTGGGTTTGGGAATTTCCCTGGACAGTTTGGAATGTTGTTACTTTCTAAATATCCTATTGATACAGCTAACGTCCGCACCTTCCAGAATTTCTTGTGGAAGGATATGCCGGGAAACTTATTAACAAATGACCCAAGTTTAGATAATCCTGCAACTTCAGTAAATGAGAACTTAAACGGTTTTTATTCACCTGAAGAAATTAACGTTCTCCGCTTATCTTCTAAAAGTCATTGGGATGTACCAATTACAGTAAATGGGGAAACAGTTCATGTTCTGGTTAGTCACCCCACACCACCCACTTTTGACGCAACTGAAGACCGCAACGGTAAGCGCAATAGTGATGAAATCCGCTTTTGGGCAGATTATATTACCCCAGGCAAAGGTGATTATATCTATGATGATAGCGGTAAAAAGGGTAATCTTGCTGCTGGTTCAAGCTTTGTCATCATGGGTGATCAAAATGCTGACCCCTTAGATGGTGACAGTTATAACAATGCAATTCGCCAACTGTTACTAAATCCCAGTATCAATACAAATGTTATCCCCACCAGTTTAGGCGCTCCTCAACAGGCAACTTCACAAGGTCAGGCAAATAACAATCACAAGGGTAATTTTGCTTTCGACACCGCAGACTTTGCTGATACTGCACCGGGAAATCTGAGAACAGACTATGTACTTCCTTCCTCTGACTTACAAATTAGTAAATCAGAAGTGTATTGGCCTAGCAATACTGATGCAAATTTCCCATTAGTAGGAACTTTTAACTCTAGTCTTCCTGGTGGTTTCCCTAGTTCTGACCATCGGTTAGTGTATGCAGATGTGCAAGTTGGTGTAACAGAAGCAGGAAAAACGGCTGTTAGTGCTGGATTTAAAGGACAAACTATTTTCAATACCGGTTTTGTTCCCTCTGGCGCTGCCGGAACAGTAAATGGTCAACAAGTTGCGTTGGGTGGATTGTCCGGTGTAACTTACGATGCGGTAAATAATCGCTATTATGCCATTTCCGATGATCGCTCATCCAATGCCCGTTTTTATACCTTCACTCTTGACCCTGTTACTAATGCGGTAACTTTTACCAACGTTGTCCAACTCAAGGATATTAATGGTAATCCTTTTGCAACTAATAGCTTAGATCCAGAAGGTATTGCTTTAACCAGCAATGGGACAGTTTTAATCTCCTCAGAAGGAGAAGTTAGACCAGATTTAGGTGCAAGTCGCGTCACCAATCCTTTCATTAAAGAGTTTAATCTGACTACAGGACAGGAAATTCGTTCTTTAGCAGTACCCAAGAAATTCCTCCCAGTTGTCCAAGATACTAACAACAACAATGTTGTTGATACTGGTGATACTCAAACTTCAGGGGTGCGTAACAACTTAGCCTTTGAAAGTTTAAGCATTACACCTGACCAGAAAACCCTATTCACAGCTACAGAAAGCGCCCTATTTCAAGATGGTGCAATTTCTACAACTACCACAGGCGCTCGTTCTCGGATTATTCAATACAATTTGGTGACAGGACAACCAGAAAAAGAATATCTGTATGTTACCGATCCTATTGCTAAAGCCCCTACAGGTGGAACTGCGGCTGATAACGGTTTGGTAGATTTATTAGCAATTGATAATCGTGGCACATTATTAGCCCTAGAGCGCTCCTTTGCTGTCGGACAAGGAAACACGATCAAAATCTATGAAATCACCCTCCAAGGGGCAACAGACATTAATACAGTTGATTCCTTGAGTAGTCTCAATGCTAATCAACTAGCCGCAATTCAACCTACTCAAAAACGTCTGTTATTAAATCTTGATACCCTGAATTTGCCCAATAGTGACGGCAATCATCCCACAGGTACAGATAATATTGAAGGTCTGGCATTTGGTCCAAAATTGGCAGATGGTACACAATCCATTGTTTTGGTGAGTGATAACAACTTCAGCGGCACCCAATTTACGCAAATCCTCACCTTGAGTGCAGATGTAGTTCCCACTGCTACCCCAATTGTAGAAACCCGTCCCGCGCTTTTAGATGATGGTAGTTTACCATTTAGTCAAAGAGCCGATGCGGATGATCCAGCAATTTATGTTAATGCTACAGATTCTAGCAAGAGTCTGGTTTTAACCAGTGTCAAAAATGGCGGTTTGCGAATTTATGATTTAGCTGGAAACTTGTTGCAAACCATTAATCCTAGTAATCCAGATATTCGTTACAACAACGTTGATTTGCAATATGGATTTACATTAGGTGGTCAAAAAGTTGATATTGCTGTGGCAAGCGATAGAAATAATGATAAACTAGCGATCTTCAAAATTAACCCCAACAGTGCTAATGGTAATTATTTAGAAAATATTACCGATAGCAATGCTGCCACAATTTTCCAAAGTGTACCTTTCGCTACTCCTTATTCTGCATCTACTCGCAGTGCTTATGGATTAGCAATCTATCGCAGTCCCGTCACCAACGATTATTACGTCTTCACCAGTCGTCGCCAAACTGGAGATATAGCTCAACTCAAATTAGTAGACAAAGGCAACGGTAAAATCGGTTATGAGGTAGTTCGTAGCTTCACCATTCCCTCACCAACCACAGCAGGTGCTTCAGCCCAAACAGAAGGCATGGTAGCAGACCAAGAAACAGGATTTCTGTACATTGGTCAAGAAGATGTGGGGATTTGGAAATTCGACGCTGAACCCAATGGTGGTTCAACAGGTAAATTAATTGAGAAAGTCAAAGCTGAAGGAGGCAAAAACCTCACCAATGATGTTGAAGGCTTGACAATTTATTACGGTAAAAACGGTACAGGCTACCTGTTAGCATCCAGTCAGGGAGATAACACCTTTGCAACATATACCCGTGAAGGCAACAACGACTTTTTAGGCAGATTTGCAGTTGGTAACAATGGCGGAATTGACAGCGTTCAAGAATCCGACGGTGCAGATGTTATTAATCTGCCCTTGGGTCCCAATTTCCCTAATGGTGTATTTATCACCCAAGACGGTGCAAATGACCCCGCCACCATTGTTAATGGGGAGAACATCAGCAGCAACTTTAAATTAGTACCTTGGGAAAATATTGCTAATGCTTTACCCAACCCCCTGAAAATAGACACCACAAGTTACGACCCTCGTAACCCCGTCCCCCAACCACGACTAACTAATTACGAATTTACCAACCTCCCCAAATTAGGAACAACTACCAAAGGTCAAGATATCTTCTTAGGTGGTTTCTCAGGGTTGTATTTCCAAGGTATTGCATCTAATGGTAATCTCCAGTTTGTGACTCACACCGACAGAGGACCAAATGGCGACCCCACAGGTGCTAATCGTCCCTTCTATTTACCAGATTTTCAACCAGAAATAGTCAGTTTTGAGCTTAACAAACAAATAGGTGCGATCGCCATCACCAAGAGAACAGGACTATTTGAGAAAGATGGGACAACCCCATTAACTGGACTTCCCAACCTGCAAGCAGGGGCAAATGGTACAGCATACACCGATGAAGTTGCGGTTAATTTGGATGGTCAAGTCATAGCTAACAAGGCATTGGGGGCTGATTTAGAGGGGATAGTTATTGCCCCAAACGGTTATTATTGGCTGGTAGATGAATACCGTCCCGCAATTTATAACTTTGATGTTAACGGTAAACTACTTAACCGTTTTATTCCCCAAGGAACAGCCACAGCACCTGAACCAGACGCAGCCGCAGGAACTTTTGGCACAGAGGTATTACCCGCAGTTTATGGTCAACGTCGCAATAATCGCGGTTTTGAAGCTGTGGCATTGGAAGGTAGTAAACTTTACGCCTTTATTCAAAGTGCCATTGACAACCCAGACAACGCTGGTGATACAACTTCCAGAAATTCCCGTAATTTGAGAATTTTGGAATTTGACATTATTTCCAAACAAGTAACTGGGGAATATCTCTATTTGCTGGATAACATCACTGCTGCTGGTAACGCCAAAACTGATAAATTAGGTGATGCGGTTTCCTTGGGTAATGGTAAATTTGCCGTTGTGGAACGGGATGATTTAGGAACAAATGTCTCCAACAAATTGATTTATCAAATTAATTTAACGGGTGCTACCAACATCAATAATCCTGCTAATTTCACCTTACCTGCTGGTAAAACTATTGAACAACTGACACCAGCCGAATTAACCACTGCTAAAATTACCCCAGTTAGCAAAAGTTTAATTGCCAATGCTGCCCAACTTGGTTATACAGGTGTGGAAAAATTAGAAGGTTTAGCATTAGTTTCACCCAACACCCTAGCATTAATTAATGATAACGACTTCAACGTTACTGGTAATTCACCTTTGGAGAAATTGGGAATTTTAGAACTACCCTATAACATCGCTAGTGTTGATTTAGAATTAAGTCAAACTGTTGATGCCACTCAGCCAGTCATAGGGGGACAAGTAACCTTCAATTTGACCCTTTTTAATCACAGCCCACTTGTGGCTAACGGCATTAAAGTCACAGATTTGTTACCACAACCATTTACCTTCATCTCTGCAACACCGGAACAGGGAACTTACAACAGTCAAACCGGTGTGTGGGAAGTGGGAGAAATTGCTGGTAATGTTACCCGCACCCTGAAACTCACAGCTAAAGTGACTCAAAGTGGGGCATTGACCAATAAAGCCGAAATTACCGCCCAAAATCAACCTGACTTTGATTCTGGTGCTGGTAATAACAACGCCCAAGAAGATGATCAAAGTTCAACTACCCTAAATATTGCTTCTAATATGGTGACACTCAAAGGTTTTGCTTCTTTACCTGCTGATACCTTCGCTGCTGGACCTGCTGCGGGTGCAGCCGTAACCAATCCTACAAATGGTCGCACTACACCATTCCCTGGTCAACCCGTGCAAGGTTTTAGTGGTGTCCAATTTGCCCCCAATAGTGGTGGTTCTGTATTTTGGTTCTTAGCAGATAACGGTTTTGGGGCAAAAAATAACAGTGCTGATTTCCTCCTGCGACTTTACCAAGTTGACCCCAATTTTGCGGGTACAGAAAACGCTAATGGTTCTGTAGCAATCCAAAACTTTATTCAATTGTCTGACCCCAATAAATTAATCCCCTTTGATATTGTCAATAAAAACACAGCCAAACGGGAACTGACCGGGGCTGACTTTGATGTAGAGTCCTTTGTGATTGATGCTAAAGGTGATATTTGGGTCGGTGATGAATTTGGAACTTACCTACTACATTTCAATAGCAATGGTGTATTACTAGATGCCCCCTTCCCTACTCCTAACCCCGTTAAACTAAATACCCTCAACGGTCAAGCACCAATTGTGATCGGACATCGTGGCGCTAGTGGTGAACTGCCAGAACATACCATAGAAGCCTACCGCTTGGCGATTTTACGCGGTGCAGACTTCATTGAACCAGATTTAGTATCCACTAAGGATGGGGTCTTAATTGCCCGTCATGAACCAAATCTCATCAATACTACTGATGTAGCTAGTCGTGCTGAATTTGCTAGTCGGAAAAAGACGGTGTTGGTAGATGGTGTGGCTGAAGAAGGTTTCTTTGCTTCAGATTTTACCTTGGCTGAAATTAAAACTCTGCGGGCTGTAATGCCTCAAGGTTTCCGAGATCAGGTATACAACGGTCTTCTCCAAGTTCCTACCCTGGGCGAAATTATTGATTTGGTGAAAGAGGTTGAGGTACAAACTGGTAAGAAAATCGGTATTTATCCTGAAACCAAACACCCCACCTATCACGACAATTTGGGTTTGTCTCTGGAAGAAAAACTGATTGACACCCTCAAAGCGAAAGGATTTACTGATCCCAAACGGGTTTTCATTCAGTCCTTTGAAGTCAGCAATCTCAAGGATTTAAACAATACCATCATGCCGGCTGCTGGTGTGAATCTTCCCTTAGTGCAATTGCTTGATGCCTACGATGTCGCTAATGATGGAACATTGTTGTATCAAGATGTTAACGCTCGTCCTTACGATTTCACTGTTAAAGGTGACACCCGCACCTATGGAGATTTATTAACTCCTACTGGTTTGAAAGAAATTGCTGCCTACGCTGATGGTATTGGACCTTGGAAACGGCAGATTGTTTCGGTGAAGACGGTAGACAATAACAATGATGGTAAACCTGACGATCTCAATAACGATGGTGTGATTAACGATGCGGATAAAGTTACCCTAGCACCCACCAGCTTAGTTAGTGATGCCCACAAAGAGGGTTTGGTTGTCCATCCTTACACCTTCCGCAATGAAAGCCGTTCTCTGGCATCAAATTACAATAACAATCCTGAATTAGAGTTTCGTCAATTCATTAATTTAGGTGTAGATGGTTACTTTACTGATTTCCCAGGGACAGGTGATTTAGTCCGCGATCAAATTACGGCGAATCAAGTCCGATCGCCCCAAAATCCCACTGTGCTTTCTACGCCTAAATTTGATACACTTACAGGCAAAGCCCCCATCGTCATCGGTCACCGGGGTGCAAGTGGTGAACGTCCAGAACATACCCTAGCATCCTACAAATTAGCGATCGCTCAAGGTGCAGATTTCGTTGAACCCGATTTAGTGGTAACAAAAGATGGTGTCTTAATTGCCCGTCATGAACCCATGTTAGCAGTCGGCGTTCTCAATACTGATGGCACAATTCAACGAGATGCTAATGGTAAGCCAGTTATCAATACTACTGATACGAGTACGGATGTTTACTTACGGGATAAGTTTGCCGATCGCCTGAAAATCAAAAATTTAGATGGTCGCAATGTCGTCGGTTGGTTTGCTGAAGACTTTACCCTGGCAGAAGTTAAGGAACTGAATGCGATTGAACGGATTCCTGCTTTGCGTGGTACTACTTTCGATCAAGATGGATTGAAAGTACCAACCCTGAAAGAAGTCATTGATTTGGTGAAACAAGTCGAACTAGAAACAGGTCGCAAAATCGGTATTTATCCCGAAACCAAACATCCTACTTTCTTTCAACAGCAAGGTATCAATACTAGCCAAATCTTAGCAGACACCCTCAAAGCTGAGAACTTTACCGACCCATCTCGGATCTTCATTCAATCCTTTGAAGTTGCCAACCTCAAGGCGCTGAAAAATACCATCATGCCCACCGCAGGGATTGATATTCCTCTAGTGCAATTGTTTGGTGGTTCAGGTCAACCTTATGACTTTGTAGTTGCTGGTGATACCCGCACCTATACCAATTTGTCCACCCCCGCAGGTTTAGCCGAAATTGCTACCTACGCTAAAGGAATTGGTCCTAATAAACAGCGCATCGTTCCTCAGTTGACGGTAGATGCCAATAAGGATGGACAGCCTGATGATCTCAATGGTGATGGACAAATCAGTGATGGCGATCGCGTTTTAGGCACACCCACAACCCTGATTCAAGATGCCCACAAAGCTGGTTTAATCGTTCATCTCTACACTTTAAGAAATGACGAGTTCTTCCTTCCCGATACTTACAAAAACGACCCCGGTGCAGAGTTCCGTAAGTTTATTGATTTGGGTGTAGACGGCTTTTTTACCGACTTCCCCAAAACAGGACGACAAGTTCTAGTTAATGATTACCTGGCTGGTACAGGCTATGCCAATCCTAACGGGAATTTAAATACCCCTTACTTCAATAATTCCCCGGAATACTTTGCACCCAATCAGCCCTACTACGGCGACCTCGTAACGGCAAACATCAACCGCTCCCAAGGCTTTGAAGGCATGGCATTTAGTCCTGACCGTCAAACTCTTTATCCTCTCCTGGAAGGGACTGTTATAGGCGATCCTGTTGGGTCATTACGGATTTATAAGTTCGATGTAGCCAGCGAAAGCTACCAAGGTTTGGTAGGACGCTATCAATTAGCCAGTACCAGCAATGCGATCGGTGATTTCACCCCCATCAATAACAACGAGTTCCTAATTATTGAACGGGATAACGGACAAGGTAGTACCGCCCTTTTCAAGAAGATATTCAAAGTTGACTTCAGTAAAATTGATGCCAACGGCTTTGTCTCCAAGGAGGAAGTAGCAGACCTACTCAATATCCAAGATCCCAAGGATCTCAATGGTGATGGTAAAACCACCTACAATATGCCTTTCCAAACCATTGAAGATGTGTTGGTAATTGATAGCAAAACCATTTTAGTCGCCAACGATAACAACTATCCCTTCTCCATTGGTCGTCCTCCAGGAATTGACAACAATGAGATGGTGGTCTTGGAACTAGACAAACCCCTCGCCCTTGATTCCCGTTTAGGTCTATCTGCGTCTATAGCAGAAGCTACCCAATATGTGGCGGGGACAACTGGTAAAGATGATTTGTTTGTCAGTGGTGGCACTGATGGCATCAACGACACCATCTTCACTGGCGCAGGTAATGACACTGTTGATACTGTCTTCGGGGCAATTTCTCCCTTTGCTGGTAACAACATCATTGATCTTGGTAGCGGTGATGATACTATCTTTGTCAACAAAGGCGATCGCACTTTTGGTAGTGATGGTAATGACACCTTTGATGCCAGAGATGGTCAAGGTGGCAACCGCATATCCGGTGGTGTGGGTGATGATACCTTCTACTTGGGTAGCAATGACCGCGCTTTGGGTGGTGATGGTAAAGATATCTTCAGAGTTGGTCTTGGTGGTGGTAACTTAATTTCCGGTGGTGCTGGCGCTGACCAATTCTGGATTGTCAATGCTGAATTACCCTCTTCGGCTAATACCGTGCTTGACTTCCAACTGGGTACTGATGTTATCGGTATTCAAGGTGCTGTTAGCTTAGGTATTACCACATCAACATTGAAGTTAAATCAAGTTGGTGCAGATACCGCGATCGTCTTCAATAATCAAACTTTAGCTACTCTGACTGGTATTCAAGCCAGTAGTTTGAGTTTGACGGATTCTAAACAGTTTGTCTTTGCTTAGAATCTAATTCTCCCATAGGGGTTTAGCGCAATGCGTTAAGCCCTGACGGGGCAAAATCTCTGTAGTTTGGTTTGCATTTTTTTGATCGAAAACTGCTGTAAGACCTGAGTTCGATGTAAATAAAAAGTCTAAAAGTACGTAACAGCAACAGTTCCGTCAATAAGTATTGGTTATTGAGAATTAAAGCCCACGCCAAAAAGTTCTCAAAAAATTAATTTTTTGAAATGTATTTACTATTAGGTAATATTGATATTTAATTGGTAATTAAGCTAATAAAACTGGTAAGGTTTCAATTTCATTTTCATCAAATCTTAAAGAAGGTTTTTTAGGTTGCCAAGTATAAGCTATTATTGCAGCAACAACATTAACCATGAAATTAGTAACACTTCGATGTCGAGAATGAGCAAGTTGTGAAATATTTTTGAGTTGGTCATTAACAGTTTCAATTAAAGAGCGTTTTCGGAGCATTAATTTCTCCTCCAGGGACAAGAGCTTATTCCGCATATTTTTCTTGAAAGGAGTGATTAATTTGAGTCCATTAGACCAAAGTTCAAGCCAGAGTTTTTGAGAAATATATCCTTTGTCTCCAAATATTTTCCCAAATAAGTTCTTAGTCAAAGTGGGAACAGGTTTTCGGTCATCTGTATTTCCAGGAGTAATTTGAAACGCAAGTAACTCTCCTTGATCATTAATAATCAAATGAAGTTTAAACCCAAAATACCAACAAATAGAACTTTTCCCCCAGCCAGCTAAATCTTTAAAGACCTTATTTGTCTTGGCTCTTTTAGAATGACAAATGGGAATAGAGGTACTATCAATAAAACTTATACCTGTATTGAGTCCTTTTCGTGTATTCAGATAATACATCAAGGGAATTAAAGCATTTGGCATTAATTCAACAAATCTTTGATAACTCACTAAATTGGGAAATTCACCTTGGCAATATTTGAAGATATGTTTCAGGTAATAATCTTTAAAATTGCGGTAACTAGAGCGATGAAAATACACAATTATTGTCATAATTTCACTTAGACATAATCGGCTGGGTCTAATTCTTTTTTTTATTTGGGATGGGATAAGTTGAGCTTGAAATATTGGCTCAAAATAGGTACAAAAATCATCAATTTCACAGAAAATAGTTTCTAATTCCATGAGTTATAATCATTAATTTTCTTTAATTAAACCTCTTCTATTGTCCCTAATCTGAGGTACTTTGAGTTTGTATTCAAATAGTATTCGTAATATAAATTTAGATTTTGTTATGAAAATTTACTTAAATCTAGGCTGGTTTCCTATTAATTCTCAATAATTAAGGCTTATTGAGAATATAGGCTCTTTCCAGAAAAGCCTCTAACCCTTTTGAATACTCATTTTTAGCTGGTTTTCTTACATCGAACTCAGGTTGTAAGAGGTTGTTTGAAAAGTATTATATGAAACCCATAATCTCCAAAAACCTAACCCCCCTACCCCCCTTCCCTACAAGGGAATGGGGGTTTTAAAGCCTCTCCCCTTGCAGGGGAGAGGTTTGGAGAGGGGTCAGTTTATACATTAAAAACTTTTCAAACATCCTCTTAGAAGTGTAATCAATCTCAGGAATCTGGGTTATTTTGTAATCACAACAGTGACAAACAGAGATTCCTAGGTCGGGCTTCGCTATCGCTCCTAATCTCAAAGCAAGTTATTGTATTGTAAAATAGGAAATATGAATTGAGTTTGTAATTAGGAATATACTATGACTATAGAACGCTGGAATGACGAAATGCTTGATGAATTAGCATCAAGTGTAAGTGAATTAAGAGAAAGTATGACTGAGGTTAAAGATGGTATAGATGGTTTAAGAATAACTGCTCAAGCTTTGTTACAATTGGCTGCTCAAAATCAACAAAATATAGAATTAATAAAAGAAAGACAGGCTGAAAGTGATCAGAGATTTAATGTTATACTTGAGGAAGTTCGCTATTTAATTCGAGGTAATCAAGCGAGCTAGGGATTGAGTATTACATGGAACACTAATGGTAAGTTTAAACGTACTTCAGGAAGAAGGGCTGCACCATCGAACAGAGCATCTAAGGTTTGAATCATAACTTTTTCCTATACTGCATTACTACCATTATATCGCCTTCAATCTCCTTGTTAAAAAGCGAACTGCTTGCAGCAGTGCTTGCGCTATCGCATCCCATCATCCCCCAAAACAGCGAACTGCTTGCAGCAGCGCTTCGCTATCGCACCTCCCATCATCCCCTACAACAGCGAGCCTATTTAGTTGAGGATGATAATGTTACGAGCGGCTGAGTAATAACTTTTCTGTTTTTAGCTACCTGTTTTTTTCTTAAATCTTGACAAATTTCATGCAAATCATAGTTAAAAGATTTAGCGTGTTCTTCTCGGATTTTGTAAATTTCTTCTAATACTTCATCTTTCCACATATTTAATCTCCCATAAGTTCATAAGGTGTACAAATCGTTGGTAGTTCATATCCAGATTGAATACTAATTTGTGAGAGTTTTTTCTGGATTTGTGCATTGGCAATATGTTTACAGTTCCATGTTAACAAATAATCTACTTTATAAACAGTGGCTAAGGCAATATGCAAGGCATCATCAGATGCTTTAGGAGGAAGATTGCTTTTTGTCAGAAATTGCTGGGCTAATTCTTCCACTGCTTCATTGAGTGCTAATAATGGTAACTCACTTATTAGATCCAGTCGTTTAGTAGCTATTTCTTGATCTCCTCTGGCTAATTCTTCTAGAACTACTTCCGAAATATATAGAGTAAAATTTTCCCGACGAGTATCCCACCAATTTTGTGTAATTACTGAATTTGAAGCAGTAATTAGATTAGTGCTTGGTCTAATTGTTAGATAGCCAATAATACTGGTATCAAGATATAGACTTTCAATCATTATTAAATATTTAAAAAAATTATTTATTATTTTACTATATGATTGCTACAAACAACCGATCGCATCCCACATCCCCAAAAATGGTACATCCCACATCCCAAAAGCGAACTGCTTGCAGCAGCGCTTCGCTATCGCACTTCCCACATTTCCAAAAAGCGAACTGACAAGTCAGCGCTTGGGCTGTCACAAATTAAATTCCTGTCAGACTATAATAAAATCAAGGGATAATCTACTAAATAATAGCCTTGGTGATGACTAAAAAAGAAAAACTATGGCAAAAAGCTAAAAATAGTCCAGAAAATCTAACTTTTGATGAATTTGAAACTCTCCTCATTCAGAATGGGTGGGAATTTAGTCGTCAAAAAGGAAGTCATCGTTTATGGTATTCACCGAGTGGCAAACCTTTACCAATTCAACCTCGTAAAGATGGAAAAGCAAAACTCTATCAAATTCAGCAGTTCTTTGAATATCAAGAGGGAAATCAGTAATGACTTTAAATAATTATAATTTTAATGGCTTTACAATTAATTTATATATTGATGAACAAGGAGATTGGTTAGCACATTTACAAGAAATACCTAATATTTCAGCTTTTGGTGATACTCCTGAAGAAGCTTTGCAAGAACTAAAATTAGCCTGGGAGTTAGTGAAGGAAGATTATCAACAAAAGGGTAAAGAAATTCCCTTTGCTCCTGTGCGTAGAAAATTGTACTCTTCATGAAGCGATTCCTGCGGAGCGCTTCGCTATCGCACTCCCATCATCCCTGAAAGCGAACTGCTTGCAGCAACGCTTCGCTATTGCATCCCACATCCCCTACAACAGTGAACTGCTTGCAGCAGCGCTTCGCTATCGCACCCCCATCATCGAAAAGCGAACTGCTTGCAGCAGCGCTTCGCTATCGCACCTCCCACATCCCCTCACATCCCCTACCCTAAAACAGCGAACTGCTTGCAGCAGCGCTTACGCTATCGCATTCCCATATCCCCAAAAATGGTACATCCCATATCCCCAAAGCGAACTGCTTGCAGCAGCGCTTCGCTATCGCCCTTCCACATCCCCAAAAAGGCGATCGCTCTATTTAATAAATATGATTAATCTCAAGCATCTGGGTTATTTTGTAACCATTGTTCTAAATCAGTAACAGAAGAAAAATCTAACAGAGCCTCACCCAATAATTCTAATTTATCAATTGTTAATCTACGAATTGAGTCAATCAATGATAATTCAATTTCACCAATTCGCCGATTTAGTAAGCGTATAACTAGCTGTTGCTCTCCCCGTTCCATAGCTAGTTGTTCTGTTGGGCTAATCAAAGGCATTTTTCTTTCCTCCTCGAAATGTTTAATTTTAGTAACCAATCCTGCTTGCAATTGTTTAGGTAAAGTCATCATTGTGTCGATGATTTTAAATAACTTAATAACTTTCTCTTTTGTGAAGCCCCGGTCATAAAGTCCTCTAATTAATATCCATTTCCATTGCTCCCTTTCTGTTAAATTACTGGTGGTGGCTTTAGTCTTTAAATGCGCCATGACTATGATAGCAAAGGGATTATCGCTCCTTTCTAGTTCATCCCACTTTGATTCATAATCAAGAATCTTAGCTATGGGGAATTTTAAATTTAGTTCACAATCCAACATAGCTCTATTATAACTATTTGGTCGCCAACTAGGACTTGTATCACCTAAAATTGCTACACTTACTACAAATTGGTGATAAAGGTCGAAGGCTCGGTAATTATAAATGTACATCCGTTCTTCAAAGTTGACATCATATTGACTCTGAATTTCTATGTGGATTAAAATCCATACTTGGGTCTGATCTAATAACCAAACTTTATACAGTTTATCGGTAATTCGGTTTTTGGTTTCTCCTGAAGCTGTAATTTCTTGCAGTTCTTTATCTAAAGATTCAGGGGTTTTTGTCCAATCTATTGCTTGATGGGCTACAGGAAAGAAAAATGCTAGGAAGCTTTCAAAATATTCATTTAATGCTTCTTTCCATGATTGATCATAATTTGCTGTTACTTCACTCATTTTATTTCTATATTACAAAGAAGGGAACAGGTAACGGATAGTATGTTAATTTTGTGTGTTTTGGAGCGATGCCTGCGGCGAGCAAAGCGATCGCCATTTCTAATGTGATCATTTATTTGTTTATCCTGTAACTTTAAGTTACTTCTATTTTATCAAGCGATCGCTCTCCCATATCCCAAATAGCGATTCCTGCGGAGCGCTTCGCTATCGCCTATTTAGTTGAGGATGATAATGTTACCAGCGGCTGAGTAATAACTTTTCTGTTTTTAGCTACCTGTTTTTTTCTTAAATCTTGACAAATTTCATGCAAATCATAATTAAAAGCTTTAGCGTGTTCTTCTCGGATTTTGTAAATTTCTTCCAATACTTCATCTTTCCACATAGTCAATCTCCCATAAGTTCATAAGGTGTACAAATCGTTGGTAGTTCATAAGGTCTCTGTATATATATATTTACTAAAAACATATTGTAGCACCAGCTAATTTAAATACAACATATTCCTGTGTCAACCTACTCAGGTAAGATTCTTGAGGAAAAATTTCAAATATCTAACTTTTGGTAGATGCCAGACTTTTGTATACTCAATATTATTTTTTTGCTACAGCTATGCGCGAAAATTAATTACCATATACTTTTATGACATCTACACCTGCTATGAATGAACCCTATTTAGTTTCAGACATCAATGCAACCACCTACAGTTCTAATCCCAGCAGTTTTATCAACGTTGGGGGAATTCTCTACTTCACTGCTAACAATGATGCCAATGGGATTGAGCTATATAAGGCTGACCCCAGCACAGGAGTTGTTAGCCTCATTGATATCAATGCGGGTAGTGGTGGTTCTTCGCCCACTAATTTAACCAACGTCAATGGTACTCTCTACTTCCAAGCCTATGACCCGACTAATAGTTATGAACTCTGGAAAATTGGCACGAATGGTACACCCACACGCATTGATTTAGGTACTGGTGGTTCTTCTCCAAACAATTTAACGAATGTCAATGGTACTCTCTACTTCGTAGTCTATACTCCAACTGGTAGCTATAAATTGTGGAAGATTGACCCTACCACAGGAACTCCCAGCATTGTTGATATCGTTTCTAGTAGTGGTATTTTCTCTCCAAGTAATTTAACTAATATCAATGGTGTTCTCTATTTCACGGCTTCTACATCAGCTAATGGTAATGAACTATGGAAAATAGACTCAACTACAGGTAGTCCTGTTTTCCTCAAAGACATTCAAGTTGGTACTGGTAGTTCTAGCCCCGGAAACCTGACTTACAGCAATGGTAAACTCTATTTTACAGCCGATAACTTCACTCAAGGGGTAGAACTTTGGCAAACAGATGGGACTCCAGAAGGTACAGTTCTTACTCAAGATATTAATGCAACTACCTACAGTTCTAATCCCAGTAGTTTTATCAATGTTGGGGGGATTCTCTACTTCACTGCTAACAATGATATCAATGGAATTGAGCTATATAAGGCTGATCTCAGTACAGGAGTTGTCAGCCTTATTGATATCAATGCAGGTAGTGGTAGTTCTAGTCCCACCTATTTAACTAATGTTAATGGTACGCTTTATTTCCAAGCCTATGACCTCACTAATGGTTATGAACTCTGGAAAATTGGCACGAATGGTACACTCACACCCATTGATATCAATGCGGGTACTAATAGTTCTAGTCCCACTTATTTAACGAATGTCAATGGCACACTCTACTTCATAGCATATACTCCAACTAATGGCTATAACTTATGGAAGATTGACCCCACCACCGGAACTCCCAGCGTTATTGATATCGGTTCTGGTAGCGGTGTTTATGATCCAGGTAATTTAACTAATATTAATGGTATTCTTTATTTCACCGCTTACACATCAGATACAGGTTATGAACTATGGAAACTAGATCCTGCTAACAACCTACCCGTTTTCATTAGCGATCTTTATCCTGGTGCGAATAGTTCTAGTCCTAGCAACTTCATTAATTCTGGTGGCACAGTTTACTTCATTGCGAATAATGGCACAAATGGCAGCGAACTATTTCGCATTGATCCAACAACGGGGAATCCAGTTCTGCTGGATATTTATGCGGGAGCAAATAGTTCTAGTCCCAATGGCCTCATAGATGTCAATGGGACATTATATTTTAAAGCCAACGATGGAGTAAATGGCAATCAGTTATGGAAGATAGATCCAACTACGGGAAACCCTGTGCGGTTGGTAGTTCCTGATTTGCCTAGTGGCTATGCTGTTTATCTTGATAGCTTCACTAATGTAAATGGTAAACTTTATTTCAGAAGCTCTTTCTATAGCAACTCTACATACCAGCCGTTATATACCATTGATTCAACCACAGGTAATCCTGTTACTATAGCCGGAGTATCTCAGGTATCTAGTCTAACTAACATTAATGGAGTTCTTTATTTCCAGGCATATACTGCTACTAATGGCTATGAACTGTGGAAAATTGACTCAACAACGGGTAATCCTGTAGTCATTGATATTGTTTCTGGTAACGATAGTTCCAGTCCCACTAATTTAACTAATGTCAATGGGACTCTTTTCTTTACGGCTTCTAACGCTGCTAATGGTGAAGAACTATGGAAACTAGACAGCACTGGTAATCCGGTTTTAGTTAAGGATATTTATTCTGGAAGTAATGGTTCATCACCCAGTAGCCTTTTCAATGTCAATGGTACTCTTTACTTTACCGCTAATGATGGGACTAATGGTGTAGAACTGTGGAAAAGTGATGGGACTACTGCGGGTACAGTTCTAGCAAAAGATATCAATGGACGTACCTATAGTTCTAGTCCCAATAGCCTCATAGATGTCAATGGCACATTGTATTTTAAAGCCGATGATGGCGTAAATGGCACTCAGTTATGGAAGATAGATCCAACTACGGGAAACCCTGTGCGGTTGGTAGTTCCTGATTTGCCTAGTGGCTATGCTGTTTATCTTGATAGCTTCACTAATGTAAATGGTAAACTTTATTTCAGAAGCTCTTTCTATAGCAACTCTACATACCAGCCGTTATATACCATTGATTCAACCACAGGTAATCCTGTTACTATAGCCGGAGTATCTCAGGTATCTAGTCTAACTAACATTAATGGAGTTCTTTATTTCCAGGCATATACTGCTACTAATGGCTATGAACTGTGGAAAATTGACTCAACAACGGGTAATCCTGTAGTCATTGATATTGTTTCTGGTAACGATAGTTCCAGTCCCACTAATTTAACTAATGTCAATGGGACTCTTTTCTTTACGGCTTCTAACGCTGCTAATGGTGAAGAACTATGGAAACTAGACAGCACTGGTAATCCGGTTTTAGTTAAGGATATTTATTCTGGAAGTAATGGTTCATCACCCAGTAGCCTTTTCAATGTCAATGGTACTCTTTACTTTACCGCTAATGATGGGACTAATGGTGTAGAACTGTGGAAAAGTGATGGGACTACTGCGGGTACAGTTCTAGCAAAAGATATCAATGGACGTACCTATAGTTCTAGTCCCAATAGCCTCATAGATGTCAATGGCACATTGTATTTTAAAGCCGATGATGGCGTAAATGGCACTCAGTTATGGAAGATAGACCCAACTACGGGAAACCCTGTGCGGTTGGTAGTTCCTGATTTGCTTGGTAATAATGCTGTTTATCTTGATAGCTTTACCAATGTCGGCGGTAAACTTTATTTCAAAAGCTATTCCTACAATAACGACTACACAATTTACCAGCCGTTATATACCATTGATTCAACCACAGGTAATCCTGTTATTGTAGCAGGGGTATCTTATGTATCTAATCTAACTAATATTAATGGGGTTCTCTATTTCCAGGGAGATACTGCTGCTAATGGTCAAGAACTGTGGAAAATTGACTCGACAACGGGTGAACCTGTAGTCATTGATATTGTTTCTGGTAGCGGTAGTTCCAGTCCCACTAATTTAACTAATGTCAATGGAACTCTTTTCTTTACAGCTTATAACACTGCTAATGGTGAAGAACTATGGAAACTAGACAGCACGGGTAATCCGGTTTTAGTTAAGGATATTAATCCTGGAAGTGGTTACTCATCACCAAGTAACTTATACAATGTCAATGGTACTCTTTACTTCACAGCTAATGATGGGACTAATGGTGTAGAACTGTGGAAGAGTGATGGAACTACTGCGGGTACAGTGCAGTTAGAAATTTATCCTGGTGCTAATAGCCCTAATATTACTAACTTTTTAAATGTTGGTGGCGTTCTCTACTTTACTGTGAACAATGCCACCAATGGTCAAGAACTTTGGCGGATTAATTCTACTACAGGTAATCCTGAAGTTATTGATATTGTTTCTGGTACTGGTAGTTTTTCTCCAACTTATTTAACGAATGTCAATGGCACACTTTACTTCCAAGCATATACTCCAACTAATGGCTATGAACTGTGGAAGATTGACCCAACAACGGGTAAGCCTGTAGTTATTGATATTGTTTCTGGTAGCGGTAGTTCCTCTCCAGGCAATTTAACTAATGTCAATGGTACTCTCTACTTCACTGCTTCCACATCAGGTTATTATTATGGTTATGAACTGTGGAAGATTGACCCCACCACCGGAACTCCTAGCGTTATTGATGTTGTTTCCGCTGATAATAGTTCTTCTCCAACTAACCTAACTAATGTCAATGGTACTCTCTACTTCACTGCTTCCACATCAGCTAATGGCAATGAATTATGGAAAATAGATGCAACTACAGGTAGCCCTGTTTTACTCAAAGATATTCAAGTTGGTGGCGGTAGTTCTAACCCAGGAAACCTAACTTATAGCAATGGTAAACTCTATTTTACGGCTGATAATTTCACCCAAGGGGTAGAACTTTGGGCTGTTGATATTAATACGGTAACTACGGTTGGTAGTGTAGCTAAAACAGGTAATGAAGACCAAACTATTACTTTTTCTGCGACTGACTTTTCTAGTATTTTTAGCAGTAGTAGTGGTATCTCCCTCGCAACTATTAAGATAGTCCAATTACCGAGTAATGGCGTACTCAAACTGGCGACTAATAATGTCACAGTAAATCAAGAGATTGCTGTAGCTGATTTGGGAAGTTTAACTTTTGTCCCCAATGCTAATTTTAATGGGACTGCTGGCTTTACTTGGAATGGTTCTGATGGTACGAATTATGCAGCTAATCCATCTAATGTCATCTTCACAATCAATTCAGTGAATGATGTACCGGAAATAGTTAATCCTATTCCCGATATTAATTTCTATAGCAACACTTTCTCTAATTTCAATATTTCTGAGAATGCTTTCCGCGATGTGGATTTGGGTGATTCCCTCACCTATTCGGCAACTTTAGCTGATGGTAGTCCTTTACCGAGTTGGTTAACCCTTAATAACAAGATTTTTAGCGGTACACCACCAATTTCTAGTGCTGGACAATTAGAAATTAAGGTGACAGCTACAGATCAAAATAATGCTTCAGTTACTAATAACTTTATTTTGACTGTTATCAATAGCGCACCTACATCTATCTATCTTAGCAACAAATCAATTCCCGAAAATAGTGCCAATAATACTTTAATTGGTACTCTTAGTTCAGCCGATGCTAATGCTAATGATACCCACATTTATACTCTGATTAATGATGCTGGTGGCAGGTTTGCACTGAATGGTAATCAAATAATTGTTGCTAATGGCGGATTACTGGATTATGAAACTGCAACTAGGCATATTATTCGGGTAAAAACTACTGATAGTAGTGGTTTATTTTATGAGGAAGATATTACTATTTCCATCTCAAATATTAATGATGGTTTTACAGGTAGTTTCTCTTTCACCGCAGCAACCTACAGTTTCAATGAAAGTGGTGCGGCGATTATTAGTCTGACTCGTACAGGGGGAAGTGATGGAGAGGTTAGTGTTACTGTAACTGCTACTGATGGCACAGCTACAGCAAGTAGTGATTATAATAATTCAAATTTACCAATTACGTTGACTTTTGCTAATGGAGAAACCAGTAAAAGTGTCACCATTCCTATTATTGATGACAATGTTTACGAACCCACAGAAACTGTCAATTTAACCTTGTCTAATCCTACCAATGGGACAACATTAGGAACAGAAAAAACAGCAGTTTTAAACATCATTGATAATGATATTAATACTAATTTACCCGATTTAGTAGTTAGTAATATTGTTGCACCAATTAATGCCCAATCTGGAGAAACAATAAATATTAGTTGGACATTAACTAATCAGGGTAATGTAAATGCTTCTGGAAGTTGGGTGGATTACGTTTATCTATCCGATGATGCCAACATAGGCAATGATCAATTGTTAGGATCGTTTACTTTTGATGGAGCGATTGCACCAGGGGTTTCTGTTGAACGGACTCAATCAATCACGCTACCTTTAATACTTAGCGGTAATCAACGAATTATCGTCTCAACTGATGCCAATAATCAAATTCTAGAATATTCAGGAACAGAAACTAATAATACAACAATTGATGATATACCAATTGCCGTTACTTTAAAAACCTTCCCTAATCTTCAAGTATCTAGTGTTGCTGTACCTCTAACGGCCTTTTCTAGCCAATCAACCGCCATTCAATGGACAGTCAAAAACGTCGGTAATGGGGCAACCAGTTCTCCCTATTGGAGTGATGCGGTTTATTTATCTCTAGATAATACCTTTGACGATACGGATATTTCTTTGGGACAAGCGAACAATCCCAGTTATCTTAACGCAGGAGATAGTTATACCAATCATCTGGATGTAACTTTACCGCGTGGCATTAGTGGTAATTATTATTTCCTAGTCAAAACAGATGTTCGTAATAATGTCTTTGAAAATGACAAGGAAAATGACAATCTAACAGTCGGTAGTCCAACAAATGTTTCCCTTACACCACCACCCGATTTCCAAGTTACTAATGTTACGATTCCCTCCCAATCTTTTTCAGGTCAGTCTTTGAATCTCAGTTGGACTGTCACCAATAAGGGAATCGGCAAAAATCTGGAAACCGTCTGGTACGATCAGGTTTTCTTGTCCACTGATGAGGTGTTAGATGCAGATGATCGCAACTTAGGGACGTTTTCTCAGAATGGAATCCTTAACAGTAATGATAGTTACACCTCGTCACAGACGGTTTCCTTGCCCATTGGCATTAGTGGAGACTATTACTTCTTTGTGCGGACGGATGCGGGCAATCAAGTCTTTGAAAGTGTATTTGATGGCAATAATACGGGCTATAAAGCAACCCCAACTCGTATCAATCTGACTCCACCGCCCGATCTAGAAATTCTTTCGCTGACGCTTCCAACCCAAGCAACAGCAAGTCGCGCCCTAAACTTCAGCTATCAAGTTACCAATTTTGGCTCAACGACAACCCCTAATTATTATTGGACTGATCGTTTCTATCTTTCTTTAGATAATAAACTTGATACTAATACCGATCTGCTTATTGGCGATCAACCCCATTACGGAAGTTTGGCTCCTGATGAGTCCTATACCAGCAATTTTAGTTACACTCTACCCAATACTTTGACAGGTAATTACTATCTCTTTGGTATTACCGATAGTAATAATGAAGTATTTGAATTGAATAATGAAAATAATACTTTCCTAGCAACAACTCCCCTTGTCATTACCTCTCAACCTGCGGATTTAGTAGTGGTTTCAGCTTCTGTACCCACGACAGGAGAAGCGGGTAAGGCTCTGCGGGTAGAATGGACGGTTCGTAATCAGGGAACTGGGGATACGGCTGTCAGTAGTTGGACGGATCGGGTTATTCTTTCTAAGGATGCTCAAATCGGTAACAGCGATGATATTGTTTTGGGATCGTTTAGTCGCGGAGAAATTCTAGCTCCTAATCAGTCCTATACTCGCAGTGAACTAGTCACTCTTCCCATTGACGCGATCGCGGGTTATCAGGTATTTGTGGTGACGGATGCTGGTAACTCGGTCTATGAGGCTACCCAAGAAAATAATAATAGCTCTACAGGGCAGCCCTTAACGGTGACACGAGAATCAGCCGATCTTCAGGTCACTGAGGTCAGTTCGCCGAGCAGTGGTCAATCGGGGAAAGCCTTAACGGTTAATTGGACAGTTAAGAACTTTGGAAGTAGTACTACCAATATCAATTATTGGTATGACGGTGTGTATCTCTCTACCGATAACCAAATTAGTAATGATGATATTTTCCTTGGCAATGTCTATCGTTCTGAAGCATTGGATGCGTCGGGGCAGTATAGCGTTTCGCGTAGTTTTAATTTGCCGAATAATTTGCAGTCAGGGAATTATTACACTCTGGTTCGGACAGATGCTTTGAAATATGTTTATGAAGGGGCTTTAGAAAATAATAATGATAAGGCGACTGAGGGAACAACCGCAGGAACGGGAGGAGTAACTACTGGGGGAACAAGCGTTGGTGTTACAGCGAGTCCAGACTTGGTGATGGTCAGTGTAGATGCGCCCACAACTGCTATTAGTGGTCAAAATCTCACGGTCAATTGGACGGTGCGTAATGCGGGAACGGTGGAAACAGGCGATCGCAGTTGGTACGAAGCTTTTTATCTTTCCCGCGATCAGGTATTTGATCGCAACAGTGATATCTATCTGGGCTATCGCTCCTACACGGGAAACCTCGCGGCAGGGGCAACCTACAGCCAAACTGAGTCTTTCCGTTTACCCCAAGGTATATCAGGATCATTCTATCTATTTGCTAAGACTGATGCAGGTAATTCGCTCTATGAGGGAACTGTCGAAAACAATAATGTCGCCTATGATCCCACTTCTGTTGTGGTGTCGTTAGCCCAGCCTGCGGATTTAGTAGCGGGAACGATTACGATTCCAGCCAATGGGGTGACAGGACAGAGTGCCAGCATTACCTATACGGTGACAAATGAGGGTAGTAATGCGGTTGTGGGGAATTGGTCAGATTCTCTTTATCTCTCGAAGGATGGTCAATGGGACATCAATGATCTGTTCTTGGGGCAGGTTGACAATTCGAGGGAAGTCCTCAGTGGCAATAGTTATACCAATACGCTGACGGCTTCTTTGCCAGGGGTGGTTCCTGGGGATTATCAGGTCATTATTCGCAGTGATATTCGCAATGAAATTCCTGAATCGAATGAAAATAATAATCTGAAGGCGACTCTGGATAAGGTGAATGTGGATGTGGAGCGTTTGACGTTGGGAACACCGAGTACATGGTCTTTAGCACAAGGTCAAGGGGTTTACTACCGCTTTGAGGTCGGAGCAGGGGAAACTCTACGGTTGAAGTTGGACAGTGTTTCGACGACGGCGGCGAATGAGTTATATCTGCGTTATGGGGAAGTGCCGACTCGTTCTGCCTTTGATCTCGGTTTTTCAGAGGCGTTATCTCCCGATCAAGAAATTGTTGTACCCGAAACCCAAGCAGGAACTTATTATGTTTTAGCCTATGGGCAAACGGTAGCCGAATCTACGCCAAGTTTTTCGATTGAAGCAAAACTTCTCGATTTTGAAATCCACTCTTTATCAACAAAAGTAGGAGGAAATTCAGGTAAGGTAACAGTCGTAATTTCAGGCGCAAAATTTGATAGTGGAACAACCTTTACTCTTGTGGATAAAAATCTCGGTATAGAGATAGCTACTAGTCGTTTAGATTTACTGGATTCGACTAAAGCATTTGCCACTTTTAATTTAAAAGGAAAAAAAGCAGGAAGTTACAATTTGGTTGCTAAGAATAAAGACAATCAAACTGTTACTTTACAAGATAGCTTCACCGTTGTTGAGGGGGGTAAAGCTAATTTTGAGACTGATATTATTGCCCCCTCAGCAGTGAGACCTGGTGATATTATTGCCATAACAATTCAATATGCCAATAATGGTAATGTTGATTTTGAAAGTCCTTTAGGGTTGTTGGTTAGTGAAACAGAAGCTCCCATTTCTTTTACAAGAGAAGGCTTAACCAATGAAACGAATCTAGATTTAGTCTTAAAAGCAGAAAATAGTCCTTTTGGCGTTTTGGCTCCAGGAGCAACAGGTTCAATTACTTTTTATACCAAAGCTCTCAGTTCTCTTAATTCTCTTGAGTTTTCTCTCAGTGTTCTTGATGATCCGACCACTCCTTTAGATTGGAGTCCATATATTAAAAGGTTTGAAAGTGAGTTTCCCGAATCCTTTACTGATCCGACCTTAACTGCGAATTTTTGGAATATTTTCCGTGCTTCAGTCGGAGAAACTGTAGGTGATTTACAAACTAATTTAGTGGCTGCTCAACAATTATTATTGTCGAGTTTACAAGATGCAGCACAAAGCGCAGGAACAACACTTTCAAAAGATAACTATGCGACTGTTTCTATTGAAGATTTTTACAATGCCGCCTTTTTAACAGCCAGTTCTTATGCCGATCAGCCTATTACCGCTCAAGCAGTAAATAATCTCAATATAGCTCCTTTTAGCGAGAGTTTGTCCGATTCTTCCTTTTCTCAAGAGGTAAGTAAATTAAATTTAGCATCCTCAGAAGGAGCTTTATCTACCTTATCGGCTGGCGACCCTATACTAAATAATGGCTTGACAGACCATAGACAAACAATTAATAGTAAAATTGGTAAAAATATTGATATTTATTTCAATATTTGGAACAAAGGAGATGTTAAGACGAATGAAACTTACGTCATCATTCATGGATTAAATAGCTATGGAGGAAATCCTGGTAATAAATTCCAGGCGGCTGGTTGGATGAAAGACATGGCGGAGGCAATTAAAGTAAAATATCAGAATGCCAACATTAATGCCAACATTATTTTAGTAGATTGGCAGGCAGCCGCTAGTGTATTGCAAACAGATCTTTTTCCGAATCCCCTAAAATCCCAAGCGTATTGGATTGCTGCTGAGAATTCGCAGCTTTTGGGAGATGTTGTTGCTGAATATCTGAAAGAGAAAAATTACGCTCCTGGAAAAGTCACTTTAATTGGGCATAGCTTAGGTGCTCAGATGGCAGGTGATGCAGGTCAATACTATCAGAAATACGGAACAACACTTAATCGAATTATTGCCTTAGATGCGGCTGGCCCATCATTTGAAAATACTGATATCAAAGGACACGTAGATGCTTCTGATGCTAAGCAAGTAATCGGCATTCATAGCTCAAATTGGTTTGGTTATGACGATCCTTTTGGTCACCAAGACTTATATCTTAATTCAAGGATGGGAATCGGCGGTATATCTTATGTTCATCCAACATCAATTCCAGCATCAATAGCACGATTTTTCAAACTAGAATTTTATCAAAAGTTCAATCATGGCTATGCGTATGAAATACTCAATTCAATCTTGAAGAACAATCCAATCAAAGATGAATCTGGCACAAATCAGGTTTTAAATTGGAATGCGTTACTTAATAGTCCATACCCAAATAACTACAAAAAGCTGAAAAAGCCGCCCCAAGGTTCTGTATGGGATTTTCAAGAGCAAAAAATAGCAGTTATTTTAGATGGCGATTCTATTGCTGAAAATCGTGACCCAGTGTACATTGGGAAGTTTAGCACCTATGACAAGAACGCATCTGCCACAGACTTCCAATACAAACTTATCGAAAATCCAGAAAACGGGTTTGAAATAAAAAATAATAATGAGTTATGGTCTACTAAACCGTTTGATTACGAAACAGTCAAATTATACGAAATTGAGGTTGAAACAACTCAAACAGACCCTTCCGATCCAAAATCTTCTCCAATTCCCTATGATGAATCTGTATTTACCATAGGGATTTTGGATATGCCTGGCCCCGATGATCCGAATGACGGTGCAGGTGCAGGTGGGGGTGCAGGTGGGGGTGCAGATGGTGGGGGGATTACATCTGCGTCCTACCGTTCTCAACCATATACTCCACTCCCGCCAAAACCAAAACCCAATAAAAGGAAACGAATACCCGTCGTTTTCCCCCGCGACCCCAACGACATCATTGGCCCCACAGGCTTTGGTGAAGAAAAATGGACTTCTGCCTCCTCCACCCTTCCCTACACCATCCGCTTTGAAAACATATCTACCGCCACCGCACCCGCCCAAACCGTCACCGTCACCCATCCCCTCGATACCGACCTAGACCTCCGTACCTTCCGACTCAGTAGCTTTGGTTGGGGAGGACTAATCTTTGACGTACCCGCCAACACCGCCTTCTACAACCAACGCCTGGACTTAACCGCCACTCGCGGCTACTTCGTTGACGTAACAGCAGGTATTGACCTCGTAAAAGGAGAAGCCTTCTGGACAGTCACCACTATTGATCCCAATACAGGTGAAGTTACTACAGATGCGCTCACAGGCTTCTTACCTCCCAACAACGCCGATGGCATTGGAGACGGCTTCCTTAACTACACCATCAAAGCCAAACGAGACGTGACAACAGGGACAGTCATTGATGCTAAAGCCACCATTGTCTTCGATACCGAAGCTCCCATTGATACTCCCCCCATCTTCAACACCCTTGACGCAGGCAAACCCACCAGTAGCGTTAAGGCTCTCCCCACAATCGTTCCCGACACTGAATTTTTAGTCAACTGGACAGGAAACGACGACGCTAACGGTTCTGCCTTAGCTACCTACACAATTTATGTATCCGATAACGGTGGTGAATTTACACCTTGGTTGGATAAAACTACGCTAACCGAGGCAATTTATGTAGGTAAAATCGGTCACACTTACGCCTTCTATAGTGTGGCAACCGATAACTCAGGCTTGACAGAAGCAGTTCCAAATCAAGCGGATACCATAACAAGTGTTGGCAGTATTGTTGATGTGAATCATCCTCCAACAGTACTACAATCAATTGCAGATCAAAGCACCATAGAAGATACGACATTCAGCTTCACCATCCCAGCCAATACCTTCACCGATATTGACGCGGGTGATGTTCTTAGTTATTCAGCAACCTTAGAAAATGGTAATTCTCTACCAAGTTGGTTGACTTTTAATTCCACAACTCGCACCTTTAGCGGTACACCAACTAATGATCATGTAGGGAATTTGAATGTTAAAGCGATCGCAATAGATAAAGCCGGAGCAAATGTTAGTGATATCTTTGTAATTACCGTTGAAAATGTCAACGATGCACCGATTCTAAATAGTGCGATCGCAGATCAAACCGCCAAACAAGGTGACGCTTTCAGTTTCCAAATTCCCACCAACACCTTCACAGATATTGATGCTGGAGATGTTCTGACTTATTCAGCAACCCTAGAAAATGGCAATGCTTTACCAAATTGGTTAACCTTTAATCCCACAACTCGCACCTTTAGCGGTACTCCCACTAATGATAATGTAGGGAATCTGAATATTAAAGCGATCGCTACAGATAAAGCCGGAGCAAATATTAGTGATATCTTTGTAATTACCGTTGAAAATGTCAACGATGCACCAATAGTTGCTAACCTAATCGCCGATCAAAACGCCAAACAAGGTAACGCTTTCAGTTTCCAAATTCCTACCAATACCTTTACCGATATTGATGCTGGTGATGTTCTAACTTATTCAGCAACCCTAGAAAATGGCAATGCTTTACCAAGTTGGTTAACCTTCAATTCTACAACTCGCACCTTTAGCGGTACTCCAACTAATGATAATGTAGGGAACTTTAATGTTAAGGCGATCGCTACAGATAAAGCCGGAGCAAATATTAGTGATATCTTTGTAATTACCGTTGAAAATGTCAACGATGCACCAATAGTTGCTAACCTAATCGCCGATCAAAACGCCAAACAAGGTAACGCTTTCAGTTTCCAAATTCCTACCAATACCTTCACAGATGTTGATGCTGGTGATGTTCTAACTTATTCAGCAACATTAGAAAATGGCAATGCTTTACCAAGTTGGTTAACTTTCAATCCTACAATTCGCACCTTTAGCGGTACTCCCACTAATGATCATGTAGGGAATTTGAATGTTAAGGCGATCGCAACAGATAAAGCCGGGGCAACTGTTAGTGATATCTTTGTAATTACAGTTGAAAATGTCAACGATGCACCGACATTAGCAAATACAATTGCAGATCAAACCGCCAAACAAGGTGACGCTTTCAGTTTCCAAATTCCTACCAATACCTTCACAGATGTTGATGCAGGTGATGTTCTAACTTATTCAGCAACATTAGAAAATGGCGATGCTTTACCAAGTTGGTTAACCTTCAATCCCACAACTCGCACCTTTAGCGGTACTCCCAGTAATGATAATGTTGGTAGTCTGAATGTTAAAGTCACAGCTACAGATAAAGCTGGAACATCTGCTAATGATATTTTTGCGATCGCAGTTGAAAATGTCAACGATGCACCGATTTTGAGTAATGCGATCGCAGATCAAACAGTTAAGGTCAATTCTACCTTTACATTTACACTACCCAAAGATACCTTCTCCGATCCAGACGCAGTTAATCCCTATAAAAACCTCGTCATCTTTGGTGATAGCCTCTCAGATACAGGTAATGCCTACAAAGCATCTGGTAATACCTTTCCACCATCACCTAATTATCAAGGTCGTCTTTCTAATGGCTTAATTTGGGTTGATTACTTTGCACCTGATTTACAATTTACAAACCCATCAATTCAAAATTACGCCTTTTTGGGCGCAAATACAGGAGTAAGTAATACTTTTGGGCAAATAACCGTACCTGGATTATTAACACAAATTCAGCAATTTAAAACTGTAAATACCAATTCCATCGGTAAAGATGGACTGTATGTAATTTGGGCTGGTGCTAATGATTTTCTGAATCTTGCCACAGATCCTACTCAGGCTGTGACTAATGCAGTTACTAATATTAGTAGTGCAATTACAACCTTAGCCGGATTAGGTGCTAAAGAAATTGTTGTTGGCAATTTATCAGACTTGGGTGCTACTCCTTTGAGTATTGCTAATAACAATGTAGCGAATGCCAGAGCAATTTCTATTGGTTTTAATGCAGCTTTAACTCAAGCTTTAACTAACTTAGAACCAGCCCTCAATGTTGATTTATCTTTGGTAGATATCTTTGGTTTGAGTACAGCATTTCAGACTAATCCTGCTAATTACAAATTCACGAATATTACCCAACCTCTAATTACAGTCACTACTCCAGTTAATCCTGATCAATATGCTTTTTGGGACGATGTTCATCCCACAAACAGACTGCATCAGTTAGTAACAGATACATTTGAAAATACACTGCTTAATGATGGAGTAATTCCTGATTTAATTAAATATTCTGCCACGTTAGCTGATGGTAGTAATTTACCAGATTGGTTGAATTTCAACTCTACAACTCGCACCTTTAGTGGTACTCCCAACATAGGAAATGTCGGTAAATTAGATGTCAAGGTAATTGCGACAGATAAAGCCGGGGCAACTGTCAATGATATCTTTACTCTCGCAGTCAACCAATCTACAACTGTAGGAACTCCAGGAGATGATAAATTAATTGCCACTCCTGGTAGTCAATTCGATGGTCAAAACAATATTGTATTTACAGGTGCAGGTAAAGATGAGTTAGACCTGTCCACTGTATCTAGTTTGCCCAACTCAGGTAGCAATATCGTTGATCTGGGTAGCGGTGATGATACTATCTTTGTGAATAAGAGCGATCGCGCTTTCGGTAGTGATGGTAATGACATCTTTGATGCTAGAGATGGTCAAGGTAATAATCGGATGTCTGGTGGTGCTGGTGATGATATCTTCTACTTAGGTGCAAATGACCGGGCTTTAGGTGGTGATGGTAAAGATATCTTCAGAGTTAGTCTTGGTGGTGGTAACTTAATTTCCGGTGGTGCTGGCGCTGACCAATTCTGGATTGTCAATGCTGAATTACCAAAAGCTGCAAATACCGTGCTTGACTTCCAACTGGGTACGGATGTTATCGGTATTCAAGGTGCTGTTAGCTTAGGTATTACCACCTCTACACTCCAGTTAAATCAAGTTGGTGCAGATACTGCGATCGTCTTCAATAATCAAACTTTAGCTACTCTGACTGGGATTCAAGCCAGTAGTTTGAGTTTGACAGATTCTAAACAGTTTGTTTTTGCTTAGAATCTAACTCACCAGTTAGGGGTTTAACGCAATGCGTTAAACCCTGATGGGCAAAATCTCTGTAATTTGGTTTGCATCTTTTTGAACCACTGTGAAAAGTGTAATCAATCTCAGAAACCTGGGTTATTTTCTAACAATTCTTCTAACATACCTCTAAGATACAAAGCTATCGCTTGACAATCAAGACAGTCGCTACAAAAGTTATAATTATAACTTAGTCGAGAAACTTGTAGAAGCGATCGCCAACCCATAAAACCTATAAATTAAAATTATGACCCTCGCACAAGAAACACGCTACTATTCACCTGAAGAATACCTAGAATTAGAGGTAAACTCGGAAATACGTCACGAATATATCAACGGATTAATTATACCATGACAGGTGGAACACCCAATCACAACCAACTTGCAGGCAATTTTTACGAAATGTTAAATTTTGCGCTCAAACATCAACCTTATCAAGTCTTTGTTCCAGATCAACGTCTTTGGATTCCCACCAGAAAAATTCATACCTACCCTGATATTATGGTTGTGAAAAATCCCTTAGAATATGAAGAAGGAAGAAAAGACACTTTAGTAAATCCCGTGATGATTGCAGAAGTATTATCAAAATCTACCAAAAGCTATGATAGAGATGAAAAATTTGCAGCTTATCGGACAATTCCCAGCTTACAAGAATATATTTTAATTGACCAATACACAATGCACATTGAGCAGTATTTTAAAACCGATAATAATAAATGGATATTTTCTGAATTTACAGACGGAGATAGTAGCTTAGAGACTTCCAAATAAAAAAATGTCCCAAAACTGATGCAGAAATTCTCTCTCTGTGTACTCTGTGCCTCTGTGGTTCGTTTCTTAGGATAATTTATTTCTTGGAAGTCTCTTAAACCTATCTTCTATTCCCTGCCAAATCTTGTTAGCAGATATTTATGATAAAGTAGATTTCAACACCGAAGAATAAAAACTCAATCTTCCTCTCCGCGTCTGGAGCGCCTCTGCGTGAGATAATCATAATTCTAAATACCAAAGGAGTCAATAAAAATGAGTCGCATTAATCCCTACACATTACAAATGCAAATTACCCAAATGTTTGCACAAGGACAATCATTTTTTGCCCTTACTAAAGTTCAAGATTGGTTAAAAGAACATAATCAAAACCCCTTAGATTACGAAATTCTCTTTCATAAAAAACCTGCACCTCCCGGTTCTAAGGAAGTCATGGTAATAGAAATAGAACTTAAACGCAAAGACGGACAACCTGTAGATCCTTGGTTACAAGAACAGGCTAATTTACACGCTTAATTTAGATATTGCATCTTGATTACCCTGTAAACCTCCCGTATGGATTAATAGCAAAGATTCCGATTTAAAAAACCCTTTTGCAATTAAATCCATCACTCCATAAAACATTTTTCCCGTGTATATATAATCTAAAGGTATATCATATTGTTGTTGGAAATCTTGACAAAATAGCTTTAATTTATTAGTCACTTTAGCGTAACCACCAAAATGATAATCACATATAAGTTGCCAAGGTGCAGGAGTATTAACAAGTGTTGGTAAACCAGAAGCTAGATAATTTGTTAATAAGTTATTGATATCTTCGTTGAGAAAATCACCACCTTTCAAAACAGGAAAACCAATTACTTTTTGTTCTTGACTTAATGATAGTGTCATTCCTGCTAATGTTGTTCCTGTCCCGCAAGCCAAACAGATAGTATTAAATCCTCTCACTGTTTGTAATATCTCTATACAACCGCGCAGACCATTTAAGTTACAACCTCCTTCAGGAATAATAAATGCTTCTCCAAATCGCTGTTTTAACTGATTTTGTAATTCTTCTGTATGACGTTTTTTATATGTTTGACGATCAATATATACTAATTCCATTCCCTGTGCTACTGCAAATTGTAAAGTAGGATTGAGAGGGATATTTTCTTCTCCACGAATTAAGCCAATAGTCCGAAAACCAAACAGATTTCCTGCGGCTGCGGTAGCATAAATATGATTAGAATAAGCGCCACCAAAAGTAAGAATTGTTGAGAAATTTTTCTCTTTAGCTTCCACTAGGTTATACTTTAGCTTAAACCATTTATTACCGTTAACATGAGGGTGCATTATATCCAGTCGTAAGACATATAATCTAGTATCTGCAATAGCACAGATTTCACTATGAATTTGTTGAATAAGTGGCGGAAAAAAAATTGATGACATTTCCAATAAAAGTTAATCTTTATTAGTATAGTATAAAATACTAAATTTATAAAAAACATCTACCAATTATGGCTAAACTTTTTGATTTAATCACCGAAGAACTGCAAAAGTTTATTATTAATCAAAAAATATTTTTTGTCGGCACAGCACCGCTAAGTTCGACAGGTCATGTTAACCTTTCTCCCAAGGGTTTGGAAAGTTTTCGGATTCTCTCCCCCGACCGAGTTGGTTATTTAGACGTAACAGGTAGTGGTAATGAAACATCTGCTCACTTGCAGGAAAATGGACGAATAACCTTGATGTTTTGCGCTTTTCAAGAACCTGCTTGTATTCTCCGTCTTTATGGTCAGGGACAAACTATTTTACCGGGTTCTCCCGAATGGGATTCTCTTTATCCTTTATTTCCTCCGCTTCCGGGAACTCGACAAATTATTATTGCAGATATTGAACGAGTGCAAACTTCTTGTGGTTTTGGTGTCCCGCTGTATGAATATCAAGGACAAAGAGATACTTTAGTTAATTGGGCTAGTAAGAAAGGGGAAAAAGGAGTTAAGGAATATCAACAAAAGAAGAATCTTATTAGTATTGATGGATTATCAACGCCTTTGAGTAAATCCCAGAGTGTGGATGATTGCGGATAGGAATAGATAAATAAGATTAGTTGGTTTTACCGCTTTTATTGTGATCAAATATCCTTTTTGTTAATCCAAAACCATGACTGTACATGGATTTTAATTATATCAGTAAAGGATGAATCTGGATGCGTTTCCCCTGCCTATTTTTGATTCAGAGTTATATATACTTATTCCTGCTTCCTTAAATAAGTCCTAGAAGACCCTGGAAAAGTTTTTTGCGAATATCAATATGTCCTTAGCACGCTTTATAAACGCTACGACGCAAATGAAGTTCACGCAGTTAAAATTATTAATAATTATGCTACCCATTTACAAAATACTATATCAGCAGGTATATTGGAAAGTTAAGCCTGAAATATAAAATTACGAACTCAGAATCAAATTAATAAAAAATGAATTCTAGCCCCCTATTGTCCAACATTTTAAACCCGCCAGTGTTATTCTTCTTTTTAGGAATGCTGGCGATTTTTCTGCAATCTGATTTGGAAATTCCCCAACCATTACCCAAATTATTTTCCCTTTACCTGCTACTCGCAATTGGTTTTAAGGGTGGATATGAAATTGAAGAAAGTGCCATTAATCCAGAAATTGTCCTCACTCTTTTAGCGGCTATATTCATGGCTTCTGTTGTTCCTATTTACTCATTTTTCATTTTAAAACTGAAACTAGATACCTATAATGCAGCCGCTATTGCTGCAACTTATGGTTCTATTAGTGCCGTTACTTTTATTACGGCTCAATCTTTTCTCAAAGTTCTCAATATTGATTCTAGTGGACACATGGTAGCTGCTTTAGCACTCATGGAATCTCCAGCAATTATTGTGGGAATTGTCTTAGTGAGATTCTTTGCTAAAAGTCAGTTAGAAGCAGGAGAAGGAGAAGGAAAAGCAGAAAAGTTTTCTTGGGGTGAAGTATTAAGAGAAGCCTTTTTAAATGGTTCTGTATTTCTCCTCATTGGTAGTGTAATAGTGGGAATTCTCACAGGAGAAAAGGGTTGGGAAAAATTACATCCATTTACCCAAGATATATTCTATGGAGTGCTATCATTCTTTTTACTAGATATGGGTATGGTAGCTGCTAGAAGAATCAAAGACTTGAGAAATACAGGTCTTTTCTTGATTGCTTTTGGCATTTTTATGCCTGTATTTAATGCCATTATTGGTATCTTTATTAGTAAATTAATTGGGATGTCTGAAGGAAATGCTCTTTTGTTTGCCGTACTTTGTGCTAGTGCTTCTTATATTGCCGTACCGGCAGCAATGCGAATGACTGTTCCTGAAGCTAACCCCAGTTTATATGTATCTATGGCTTTAGCTATCACTTTTCCGTTTAATATTATTGTTGGTATACCTTTGTATTTCAACATTATTAAGACAATAGGAGTATAGTCAGGTGCAAGTTTTCAAAAAAGTCGAAATAATTATCAATTCTTTAGAACTACAAAAGGTGTTAAAAATTCTAGATCATATAGGTGTTTCTGGATATACAATTATTGAGGATGTCACAGGTAAGGGATACAGAGGTCGAGTTATTGACGATTTAGAAGGTCATGCACTTACCAATAGTTATGTAATGACTATTTGCAATGAAGAACAAGAACGGCAAATAGCTGAAGCTGTTCGACCAATTATCAAAAAATATGGTGGTGTATGTATTGCTGCTGATGTTAAATCAATCGTAGATTAATTAACTTTTGTAAATAACAATCAGCAAATAAAATCTAATTTTTCGATGAATTTTGGCGAATGCTCCGGTACAAAGGAAATAGATGCAGGATTACCCGGTAATAGGTTATAACCCTACATTACTATAATCATTGTACAGATTAGAGAATAATCTCTGGAGTGTACAAAATGAAATCTTTAATTGCAACTTTCACCGAAAAGTTAGATTTTTCGGAATCGGAAATAGAAGCAATACTTTCCACACCCTTAAATGAGGTGCTGAATTCACGGGCTTTAAAACAAGAATTAGACAGTTTAGATATTAGCTTACTCAAAAAAACCTTACCCACAGCCGGTGCAGTTTTATCTGAACATTTACCACTTTTTTATGATTGGCTAAAAAATGAATTAGGTGTTCAGAATGTTCCTGATAGTCCAGACCATACAACAAAATGGGTAGTTGGTTTTCTTAATAATCAGGAAAGTATCAATCATTTGGTTGAATTACACCGTCCCGTTCCCCACGCAGCTTTAGAAAAAGCTGTTCCCCGGTTGGTAGGTTTGTTTGATGGTGTGGAAGATGTAAAAGTGCGTGAAGAATGGGAAAAAGCAGTTGCAGCACTTTGTTTAGTTTTGGTTGTTGATGCTCGTGAACAGGCAAAACTGGCTAGTTAAAATGTCTGAATCAGGATGCTCAGGATTGAAGGATTAACAGGATTGAATATGGAAATATTTGCCAACTTTCTGTTTTTTGAGATTATTTTATGGATAAGAGGATGTTTGAAAAGTCGTATCCCGTAATTTTCATCACATTGTTACCCCCCTTTCCCCTTACAAAGCTACGGTGTACACACAAGTTATCGAATCACCATTATTCCTCAATTTACCCCGGGGTAAAAAATATTTGATACATCAACCATAACTTTTCAAACACCCTCTAACAATCCTGTAAATCTTTAAATCCTGTAAATCCTGATTCTGACTTAAGTAGGTGAACACAATAAAACCAAACTGTGTAAAGAAACGTAAAATCGCCCAAACCCTCTTCACTCTTGCCTCTTGCCTCTTGCCTTTTGCCTTGCCATAACGACAATTTTCAACGCCAACCTACTTAAAGTGATGGCTGGTGTTGAATCCAAGGGTTAGCGGCTTCTAATTGGGCTGCTAGACTAATGAGGGTAGACTCAGCCGCAGGTTTACCAATTAGCTGTACACTCAGGGGTAAACCATTGCTATCAAAACCGACGGGAAGAGCGATCGCAGGTAATCCGGTAGCATTTGCGACAGGACAAGGCGCGACCCAGTGGACAATTTTGGCGAATGTCTCTTCTGGACTCAAATCTGCCCATTCACCGACGCGAATGGGAGAATGTAAATAAACTGGTAATACCAATACATCTACAGTATCAAAAAAGGCGATAATTTGCCGAGAGACTATTTGCATTTGGGAAAGTGCTTGCAGATATTCAGCCACAGAACCGCTTTTGGCGAATAACCATTGGTTCAAAGGTTGCAAAGCTGGTGACGGGATTCCCGCTGCTGCGATTCCCGCTTGCCAAACTACTTTAAATGGTTCGATTAAATTGCTAAAATCTGGGTATTTTTCCTCAACTTGATGTCCAAATTGTGCCAATAACTCGACGGTTTTAAATACTCCTTGTTGACAGTTAGCGTCAGCTTCTCCAAAGGGGAGAATATTGGTACTAAAAGCGATTTTTAAAGGATCTAATTTAACTTGAGTTGCAGACAGAAATGATGGTTGGGGATCTGGTAGCCAATAAGGATCACCAGTGACATAGCCAGAGATTACATCTAACATAGCGGCTGCATCCGCCACCGTGCGGGCAAGGGGACCATCAACAGCGATGCCCCCCAAGCGATCGCCTACAGGGGCTTTAGAGACTCTTCCCCTGGCTGGTTTAATGCCCACAACACCACAACAAGCCGCCGGACCACGCACCGAACCACCACCATCTGAACCTTGAGCGATCGCACTTAATCCTGCTGCTACCGATGCCGCTGCACCACCACTAGAACCACCTGGAGTATATGCCAAATTCCAAGGGTTTCTGGCTGGGGGAAATCCCATAGGTTCGCTGTAAGGATAAGAACCTAATTCAGAAGTTGCGGTTTTACCCAGAATAATAAATCCCGCTTGTTTAATTTTCGTCACCACGCCATCATCATGATTGGCAATATTGTTTAACAGTGCTGGATTTCCATAAGTACAAGTAACACCTGCAACTGCACTTAAGTCTTTAATAGAAATTGGCACACCAAAAAACGGCGGTAATTCTGAAGTTGTAGTTAGTAATTCTGTTTTATTTGTAGCATCAGCGATCGCTAAATCTGCCGTAACTGTAAAATAACTCCCCAATTGGGGATTCAAGCGTTCAATTCTTTCCAAATATACTTCCACCAACTCTAGAGGCGACACCTCCCGTAGACGGATTAATTGTGCTAACTCTAAAGCCGGAGTAAAAGCTAAATCATTGTTATTCATTGCAAAAAAGGGAACAGGTAATGGGTAATGGGTAATAAACACTCATTTTCACCAGTTTAGAGCTTCAGTCAAAAAAAAGATGCTTAGTCTGAAAAAACAGTGCCATTATTTCCATCTTTTCAAAAACATGAGTTTTTTCTGTTCCCTCTGAATTTAGCAGGATTTTTGGGCGTTGCTGATTAAGGGTATGAATTTTAGTCTCACGCAAAGGCGCAAAGACGCAAAGGTAAGATTTTTAAAGGTTCAATTTGGAAATTTCATACCTCGATTCAGCAACGCCGATTTTTGAAGCTTTTGTTGCATCAACTTCATAGCAATAGGTGAAGGTTGAAAATGCCTATTTTCCCAACGGTTAACTGTTTGGCTCTGATGTATGGGCGATCGCTCAATTATTGGTTAAATTGTATCTTCTAAGTATTGCAATCCCCATTGATACAAAGAGCGCATTAATAGATTGTTGAGATTGGGGGGAGTGCTAACTTCCTTGAGTAGTCCCATCATCAGCTTTTTAATGATTTCTGGTGTTGTTGGTATCTTAACCCCGTCAAATCCATTGTTAGCCCAAAGATAGCTAATTTTCGTTGAAGTTATAGATTCGCCATCATGAATAATTGTGTTGCGCTTTTTCCTAATATCGGTCATTAATTTTGACCATTTATTATCTTCTTTGAATTTTTTGTAAATACACCAACCTTGCATTAATTGTTGTAGGGTAGCCTCATCTTGATGATTAACTATCCAACCTTTGACATACCATTTTTGATTGATAGATTGCAGATATAATAATTGTTCTAAAATCTGCACGAATTGAATAAATGCTGTGGTGTAGTTTTCCCGATTTAATGCTAATTCTAATATCAGGGTAGACTCCCATAAATTAGTAATTTTGTCATCTTGCAGCTTTTGCAGTTGGGTTTTCCAATTTTCAACTTGTTCTGCATTGACTAATTTAGATGCATCCTTAGAACTCACCCAATCTTTGAGTTTTTGGTAAAAATCTTTATTAGATTCCCAATTACTATATTGTGCTAAAAACCCTGCTAATTTATATAATACTGGATGACGATGTTGATGGACTTTCAGCCAAATTTGTGCTTCTGAAAAATCTCCCCGTTCCCAAGCAGACTGAATTTTTACTTTTTCTAGTGACCAAAAATATTCAGCCATAGAAATTAAACTGAAAGTTTGGGAATGATTAGCAGTAACTAAACCATTTTCTAAAGTGGTGAAAAACTCCTTTGGTTCATTAGGACTAGCATTAAATACTTGATATTGACGTACTAAAGCGGCTGCACATATTTCTACATTAGAAGCAATGACAGGGGTACATCCTTTAGTTTGTATCCATAGAATAAATTCTTGATTTTCGTTAATACTTATAGCTTCTTTTAAAACCAGTTGTTCTAATTCTTCTCGGATTTCATCACTATTACCAGCATTAATTTTTGGTGAGTGAATATCAACTCTAACATCAGGAAATAAACTTTTAATTTTTCCTTTCATTAATTCTGCTAACCATAAAGTATCTAATCGGCGAAAATTCCAAGTAATACTTGCTGGTTGGTCTGTTCCCCATAAAATAATATGTTTTAAACCTTGGTTTACTCCTCCTTCAATCACAATTTTATCTAATAATAATTCAACATTACTAAAATCGCCACCTAACCATTCTTTACAGTATTCATAATAACGTTGACCTAAATCTCGACCACTCCAAGGATAGGTTTTACCATCTTCATCTTGATGTTTACCGCGTTCTATTCCTAGTTCTTGGTAGAGTTCGTTGATATGCTTAGGATAACTAATATTACCATCTGCACCAAAGGAACGAATGATACTATCTTTACAACGCCATCCTATTTGTCTAGTTCCTACGGTGATGATGAGGGTGCTAACTTGATTTGTGTTATTTGTTGTTTTCATAGGGGGAAGATTTGAACTTTATTTTGTAATGTTTCTAAATATTTTTGACGAGGATCTGCATTAGCACCAAATACTGTTACTACTTGGTAATCACCTAAATCTGCAATCCAGACAGGGGAAGGAATTACTTCACGTTTTATTCCGTTGGGGAAATCTTTCTTAACACCACCACATAGATTTTTTGCATCACTGTAGTTTGGGTTTTCTAATTGGTGAAAATATTTATGTAAAGTTTCTAGTGCATATCCCTTATTCTCATCATCTTTATTACTGACAACTATAATTTTGGCATTAATATCTAATGCTTCAGTCCATGTAAAAGAGTTTACCATTCCACAATTTCTTAGCTGCCGATAATTGAAATTAACGCCTAATGCTTGTAATGCTTGATAAAATGCTTCTAATCTTTGTTGAAATAATTGCTGAAATTCTTTAGGAGTTTTTGGTAATTTCCAAAATGAATCTTTACTACCAGGTATTAGAGTTGAACCACGCAAATAAGGATGTTTTTGACGAGAATAACAAGGTCTTCTTGCACCTTGACCAGTACCACCTAAATGAAACATTAACCAAGTGAGATTTTTAACTAATTTCTGCAAATTAGCCTGTTTATCTTCAGGTATTTCTGGTGAATAATGTAATGTTAAAATCCCTTCTTGTTCATCTTGGTTGCTTTTTACTGCTTTGGATTTTACCTCTAAAGTTCTAATCATCAACCAGCCAAATTTGTGATTGGGGGTAGTAATACCACCAAATATTGTAGCTTCCCATTCTTGGACTTGTGCGGTTTCTAAAACCCCCAAAGTAAAACTTTTAAACCAATAACGTAACATTGATTTAAAAGCAACTGGGCGGATTTCTGGATGATTGATTGTATCCGGTTTTAAATTTCCCTTGTTATCAGTTTTTAGTCTACCTTCTCTGTCTTTTTGATAAGGTTGATTAACATTTCTAAACTTTTGTCTACCATGAATTAACTGGCCTTCTATCATAAATTCAACTCGGAAAAATTCACTTTCAGGTTTATGATTACCTATACCTGCCGGATTTAGTTGACCATAACCTGTGTTAATCTGAGAACCCACACCAGCTTGTAAGCCCTTGATTAACCACTGTTTTACTTGTTCTAATATCTCTTTATCTTGACAGTTACTAGCTAACCGTAACCCAATCATAAACATGGGTTTTTCTAAACTGAGAAACGGGTTAGGATTGGGGCTATATTTGGGTGAATTATTATCCCACTGCCAGATATTATTAGCCATGTCTACAGCTAGTATATTTTGATCACCTAAAGGATAAGCGTCTAGAAATACTACTTTACCTGCTTGATCTTTTTTATTATTAGTTTCTACTGAACCAAACGAAGCAGCAATTTGTTTTTCTGCATTTTTCCAGTCAATATTTTGCTGTGCCATGATTTCCCGGATAGCTTGGGTTCTGGCCACACCACGCAGGGTGCTAGAAGGAATATAAGGAATACCCAAAGCATCAAAAGCAGGTAATAAAATACTTTCTGGTCCTCTATGTCCTCCTACTCTAATTCTCCAAGGACATTGAACTGAAAAACTATTTTGGGCGATTAATTTGGTGCGTTTTGTGAGTTCTTGTAATCGCTTGGAATAGTTTGCCCCCCGTTCTGCCATTTGCAATATTTGGACTTTGGTGGGGTCTTTGTATTTATTATCGGTATCTGGCGATAGCGAAGCGCTGCTGCAAGCAGTTCGCATCCATCGCAGATATTCTACAAAACTGGCTTCTGAATGTGGTTGAGGTGGGTTATCTGGATTCAACCAGGGAGACGGGATAGGAGGTTGATTATTACCACCACCATGACCACCAGGATTACCATTGCCGCCACCATGACCACCGGAATTACCGCTACCATTACCACCCACAGGAACGTTAATTACTTTCTTGGGTCTGTTTACATCTGGTGTGGTAGGTGCAGGTGGTTGAGGTCTTCTAGGTTGATTGGTTTGAGGTCTTTCAAATACCATAATTTTAGTCTCCTTGAATATCTGAATAAACAGCAGTAGCCCAAAAACTAAACTCTTGGGATAAAGCTAGTCCTAAACCTGTGATACCTAAATATTCATCTGTACCAAGATTTTTTAGGGTTGTTAAACCTTGTTGACCTGATAAGTTTGGTATTCCTGATACTGCTTGTAAACATTCAAAGAATTTTTCCACCACTTGTTTTTTACCGAACATCCCATTAGGTAATGCCATTTCTTCAGCTTTTAATCGCATCATTCCCCAAGTAGAAAGATAAGTATATAGTTCTACCGCTTGACTTTTTTGTTGTTTTAAACGAGTATCATCTTGATTGGGTAGTGAACGCAAATTATGTAAAGCGTCATAAATTGGTGTGGCAATTGTTCTAGGGTCAAATGTCATATTAATTTCCTTTTTCTGACTACACTTTTACAGGCTAGAAATCTGTTTTACACAGAAAATTATTGTTTTCATCCTGTAAATCCTGAAATCCTGGATATCCTGATTCAGACAAATTTTCTAATTCTCTTTAGAAGTTTACATCCATTGTTGGACAAATCCACGTCCTAAACTTTCTTGCCCACCAATCTGCAAAATTTCATTAGCGGCTAATAAACTTTTGAAATCATCGTAAGATTTTTGTGATGTACCATTAGCTTGTGATGTAATTCCCCAAGGTAAATACATAAGTGTATCCGGTGGAATTGCTTCTTCATAACGGAAACCACCATCTACAGATTTATGTTCATCAAGTTTAATTTTTACTTGTCGCCATAAACTCATTTGAATTAATGTAGCACAATGTTTATCTGGTAAAATTAATAAACGATTTATAGAAGTTGTTGCTGATGATTTTGGTACAAATTCTTCTGAGTTTGTCCAAGATTTTAATTCATTACCTTTAATAATTGCATCTTTGAGATAAACAGCAGAACCATTAGCAAAGTTACAGCTATATTCAGGAGGTATAGTTAATTTACTACTCTGTAAACGTTGCCAACGTTGTAATAAGAGAGGACAACTAACCCAAACTACACTATGACTTAATGAAGGTACTGGCAACCATAATATAGAAGCATCACCAATCCAAATATTACCTTGTTCTAATTTGCCATCTTTTAAGTCATTGCCAAATAGTTGATATTGTGTATCTTTGTCTGTGACAGTTGACCGAACTTTACCACGAACTGTACTGGACGGAATGTAAGGTAAATTAGTATGTGATTCACGGGCAATTCCTAGCAAGTTACCTTCTTGAGTTGTGCCGCCTGTATGTAATGGTGACAATAGATATAAATAGATGTATTCAATCATGAATTTTCTTCACTTTTTCCTTGATATTTAATCCACAACATTTCCGAATAACCCAGTTGTCTCCAGTTATTGATCCGAGAATCAGTATGATCCTGAAACAATCCTTGAGGTTTATTCAAATAGTATAAACTCCCCGGTGGTGCTGCAAAAACCTGGGGTGCAGGAATACTTTTTACATCATCTTTATCCCTGATTCTACAACTGATTGGGACTGGTCTATCTGTGGACATACTCACAAAATTACCATCTTTGATTTTCCATTCCCAAGGATAAGGACGACATAAATTCATTCTTTGTTGGTGCTTATCTGTATGTGGTCTTTCAAAAACCCCTGGGGTAACTAAATAAGCAATTGATTTATCATGATGATTAAAATTATCACTGGAAATCTTCTGTAATTCTTGCCATTGCTCCCCCAATTCTGGACAAGATTCTACAATTACTCTGTGTCCTTCTCCTCCTAATCTGATTGTAGCAGGTGTTGTAATTTCGTGATTAATTCCTATAGCAAAACTCCAATTTTGATGTAGTCTAATAGCATTTTCCACAAAGTACCCATCGGCATCTTTGACTTGTTTAGTTCCGGGTTCAATACTATTATGAGAACGGGTTTCTATTGTCCAGGGTTTATCTTCGTGAGTACCATCAACGACTTGCCAATGGTCCTTATTAATTTCTCCTGTTTCTAAATAGTTCTTAACAACACAATAAGGTAAATATTGTCTAAATTTTACCTCAGAACTTTCTTCACATTTCTGTAAACTATTTATTTTCTCCTCATCTTTCTCATCTTCCTCATCTTCATCTTTAGCATTATGAGGTTTAACTAAAGGACAAGGTTGAGTTTCATCCCACAAGGCATTATTTATATGAGATTTGGTTTCCCATTTCAAAGGGACAAGGGCTGTAGATTTCACAAACCCCAACGGACGCGGAAGATATAAGGTGTTTTCTGTATTTTCATAGCAGAGGAACGGACCAACTATATTAAATGTTTCTTTTCCTAATAAACCCCGTAATGCCCCAGCAATAGTATGACCATTGGGAGGAAATACACTACCTGCCCAAGCCCTTTCTTGTGGTGAAAATGGTTTGGCATCTCGTAACATCAATATATCTAGTGGTGTGAGTTTGTACCAGTGCATTAATTATCACCTCCTAGTTTGATATCACGGTTACGTTTCACAAATGCCGCAAGTTTCAGCCAACTTTGAATTTCGTTGTCTAGTTCTTTGCTTTGGGTGGTCAGGAATAACGCTTTGAGAAAATTAGCTAGGTTTTCTTGAAACTTTGTTTTCGCCTCTTCATCATTTTGGAATTGGTCACGGCGATCGCAAAATACTTGCGTCCAAGTTAGAATTGCCCCAAAAATCGGCGCTGGATGTTGACTCCACAGACTCGCTGCTTGTTCAAATATGGCGCTGTCTGATTCACACATGATTAATTGTTGCCACTGATAGAAAACATCGAATTTAGCGGTAGATTTTAAAGTATTACCGTTACCATATAATACCCGCACCTGTACAGCATCTTTTTTGTTAAAACAATCTTTTTGACCACAGTTTTCAATTGGTAATTCACAACCATGATAATATTCGTGTTTTTTGGCTGCGTCTTCTGCTTCCCAGAGGCTTTCCAATGCGATCGCCAACGGTACTGAATGATGGGCAATTACGATACCAAAACTAATTGTGGCTGCGCTACCCATTGTAAATAATGGACGATCAACTAAACCAACTTTTTTACCATCATCTTTTAAATATTGCCAATAATCACCCTTATTACTAAACTCTTCATGGGGGTCTTCAGCACCTCTAAAACATTGGCGGATATCCCACAACCATTTATCCCATTCCCAGAGGTTCGTATAGGCTAAAACATCATCACCACCACCGTAAATTAGTTTACCTGCATAGCGGGTTTGAGTGAGGTAAGGAACTAATTGATTAGAGAAGTCTAATAATGCCCGACTTAATGCACTGTGGGTACTTGGTCCCATTCTTTTAGTGAGTTTTAGAAACTCTGGGAAGTTTTTCAGGGTAACTTTATCTGCAAAACCATCAGGAATATATTCGCTGTATGGTTTCATTTTTGTACCCTTTAACCATTCACTCATGCTATCACCATCACCGGCTGCTAATACATACCAATCTGATGGGTTATTGTTGGGATAATGTTTAGTAAGTATCTTTTGAATTTCCTCACGATAATCACGTTTTTTGGCAATGATTTGTTTTCTAATTATCTCCTTGTTTTCTTCATTAGCTTTATCTAACTTTGCTTTTAATATGTTCAATTCTGGAGTTTGTAAATCTTCTACTAACCAACCAGAATTTAACAAGCGACAATGATATTCTTGCGAATGAGGATTATTATTTGGATTATCTATCCAGGGAATACCCCATTTCTTAGACATTTCATCAATTATGGTTTTAGCACTAGGAAATGTTGCTAATATTTCCTGACAGGCATTGTCAAAATTTTCTTGATGCTTACGATTTTCTGCATTAAATTTAAAATAGCCAGCCACCCCTGAAGTTAAATCTGGATAAGATGCTGCAATATCTTCTTCTTTTATTTCTAATAAATCAGGTAGAATTTTATGCAAACAACGTTTGACAACTTCGGTAGCGTTTAGTTGTTCTGTACCGTCAAATAAACCTGCTTGTGTTTCCCATAATTCCTTAGTTTTACTTTCCGTTATCCAGTCTTTTTTATCCTTATTTTTATTATCAGGATTCACAACTGAACCAATACCAGAAATTGTAGAACGTGGTCCAAATGCTGTGGGGAGTTCCCAGTTTCTAGCGTTTTTAACTGATGCTAAAGCCGCACGGGTAGCGTCAAAGATATAAGGCCACCATGAACCAATGTTACCACTAAATCCTCTTTTATATTTTTGTTGACGAACTCTATAGGATTCTTGTAATAAATCTTTTTCTGGTTCTTTGAAAAGCCGATTTTTATTGTTGATTAAATTGTAGGTTTCATTTTGTGATCTTGACCAGGTTTCAAATTCTTGATTTTTGCTTTCGTTAGCAGAACATTTAAATTCTTCCCCTTGTTTACCAATTGGTAATGCTGTCCAATAAAATTGCCACTGGGATTTTAACCATCCTTTCCATGTGGTATGATTGGGGTCTAAACTTTTCATCCAATGCCGTTTATCTTGTAATTCATTTAATACTAAATCCCCAATTTCTAACCATTCTTCTAACAGAGTTTGTTGGGCTGTTTGCATTGCTGCTTGTACTTTAGCTTCAGGCAATACCAATACTATGACATTAGGAAAACCAGCAGTTAATAATGATTCTGGTGATGGTTGGTTTATATATGGCGAAAAATCTCGATATTGTTGTAATAACCAATGGTCAATTAATGGTTGTTCATATAAACTAGGATAAAGTAAGGTATCTGGTCCATATTGATTGGCTAGTTTCCAACAAACTCTAGCTGATAAATAATGTAATAACCAAGAACCCGCCCAAAAATCCCGCATTTTGCGACTAGATTTAATTAATTCCTGTACTGGGGTAAAGCTAAATACTGCTAAATAAGGATGAGAAACTGCTTTACCTCTTGGCCAGTTTTTAATTTCATCTAATGTTAAATCATATCCAGCAAAACCACCAGCTAAGGCTGATGTCATACTTACATGACTCCAAATTGAAGCATCAGGAATCCTGGTTTCTGCTGGCATTAACATTAAAGAACTATCTTCAAAGATATCACAGGTTACTTTAGGTAAACAACGCCATAGCCACCAATATAATTCTTTAATTTTGGGAATATTATCTTGAATTTCATCTTGAAATTTTTGTGGTGCTGTTTCTAGTATTTCTAATAATTTCTCTTCTTTTCTAGATAAAAAATCCGCACGTTTACCATTGATTAATTCTTTGTGAAAACTAACTTTAAAATCCTGTTTCGCACCAGATAGTAAATGTCTAATTTCTAATCCCTTTTCAGGGTCATAGTTTATAAATTCCGTAGTACCACCAATGGCGGATCTATCACTTGCTGAAGCTACATAGTCTGCTAATAGTATATTTGCTAATGCTTTACCACGAGAATCATCGGGGGTTTTGCCAATTTCAACCCAAGCTTTCATTACTTCTAGTTGTTTATAGAAGCTATTTTTACCCCGTCCTGTGTTGTCATGTAATGCCTTTAATACAGGGTCATGTAGTAACCCCCAAATCTTAGCCCGCCAATATTCTGCCGTCATCGGTAGATCCCCTGTGTAGCTTATAGATGAATTATAAGAGCGCGATTCAGTATTTGTCTAGGAATCTAAAATATCTCAAGATTTTTGTAAGGTTTTCTCTAACTCTTACTCTGTAAGCTTTTCCTCACTTTGAGAGTTTTATTACAAATATTTTCTTGTCTTTGACATGGGTTATTGTTTATGCAGCTATCAAGTTACAGCGTTTCCCTTACCAAACATTGATAGTTACAATTTACTGATTCTCAAAATATCAGTAAATATTTTATTATGTATTTATATATACTCCTGATGATCGCCTCCCTCCCCTGTTTCCATTCAATTAATATCCCCAGCGAGTGGGAATATATTTACAAAAACAGCAAGGTTTTAGTCGTGGTGGCGTTGTTTCCATTCAATTAATATCCCCAGCGAGTGGGAATTGGCAATAATTGGGAGTAATGGGGCGATCGCTAGATACAAGTTTCCATTCAATTAATATCCCCAGCGAGTGGGAATTGAAGGAAGAAGTTGGCATCTACAAAACAACAATAACGGTTTCCATTCAATTAATATCCCCAGCGAGTGGGAATAAAAGTAACATAGCTAAAGATTACTTAGAGATAGGGTTTCCATTCAATTAATATCCCCAGCGAGTGGGAATTGTACAGCGATAGGCAAGAAGAAACTGACATACACACATACGTTTCCATTCAATTAATATCCCCAGCGAGTGGGAATCCAGAGGAATAACCTGTATCAATCCTAATTCTCTATCAAGTTTCCATTCAATTAATATCCCCAGCGAGTGGGAATGACAAATTACAGCTATAAATGGCAGACTTTCCAAGCGTTTCCATTCAATTAATATCCCCAGCGAGTGGGAATTTTAATCGTTTTGATAGCACCCAACCAATTTGTTATGTTTCCATTCAATTAATATCCCCAGCGAGTGGGAATGTGGTGAAAGATTTGAAGAGGGGGCAGAGTTAGACCTCGTTCCGTTTCCATTCAATTAATATCCCCAGCGAGTGGGAATTCCGATAAGAAAATCTTATTGATCCCCTCGGATTGATGTTTCCATTCAATTAATATCCCCAGCGAGTGGGAATTATCTTTCATCAGATATCAGCAAGGATCAAAGATTATTTCGTTTCCATTCAATTAATATCCCCAGCGAGTGGGAATTGGCGGTTTACCTACTGAGAACCTGTCCACCAAGAAACAACTGTTTCCATTCAATTAATATCCCCAGCGAGTGGGAATCAGAAATCGAAGAACGCCAAGAAAAATTAAATAAGGGTTTCCATTCAATTAATATCCCCAGCGAGTGGGAATTTGCATATTTCCAGGATAATCCCAAAAACCTCTTTAAAACTGTTTCCATTCAATTAATATCCCCAGCGAGTGGGAATCCTGTAGCTACATGGTATGTAAATCCCAAAAAATCGTTTCCATTCAATTAATATCCCCAGCGAGTGGGAATATTCACCTGTTCTTGAGCGATCGCCCTGGATTCTCTAGTTTCCATTCAATTAATATCCCCAGCGAGTGGGAATGGTTTCCTCTTCAACCATGACCCTGAAGATTATATGTTTCCATTCAATTAATATCCCCAGCGAGTGGGAATGATAAAGAATTATCCGATATAGATATCCAAAATTATATTCGGTTTCCATTCAATTAATATCCCCAGCGAGTGGGAATTTTGATAGAGATAGAATCCCCTAAGAAAGAAGATCGTTTCCATTCAATTAATATCCCCAGCGAGTGGGAATTTGATGATCATCTTAGATATTGGATAGGGAAAGGAATTTCGTTTCCATTCAATTAATATCCCCAGCGAGTGGGAATATAGTTGGGTATTTATTACTACGTCATAGGAATATATCGTTAGTTTCCATTCAATTAATATCCCCAGCGAGTGGGAATTGAGTATTGCCGAAATAATCATTGAAGTAAGAAAACGTTTCCATTCAATTAATATCCCCAGCGAGTGGGAATCCCTTCATTTTAACCCCTTGCTGTGCAAAGAGTCTAGACCCACTTTCCGAAGGTCAGCAAAAATCACCGCCAACCAGCCTACAAAACTACCATTAAAAACCGCGTAACCCTTATCCAATAAGCAACCGAAGTTCACAACCATAAAATCAACACTTCAGCTATTTTTCCCAAACATCGGCAACAACTAAATGATAATTGAACTAGGTGGTTCAATCACAGGTATTCCCACACCCCAAGTTTCCACTTGAGATAGAGTATGTCGAGACAAAGGATAAAACCTGACATTATCTTCTTCTAACTTCAGCTTTTTCCTCAACTGACGACGTAAATCTTGATATTTTTCTGTACTCAATTGACATTCAAACACAGAATACTGTACACGCTGTCCATAACCTTCCAATAAATCAGCTACTTTTTTGCGCCGTTTATTACAGGGAATATCATAAGCAATCACATACAAAAACATAAGTAGGTTAGCATTGAAAATTGTCGTTATGGGAAGGCAAGAGGCAAGAGGCAAGAGGCAAGAGTGAAGAAGCTTTGGGCGATTTTACTTTTCTTTACACACTTTGGTTTTATTGTGTTCACCTACTTAACATAATTTTAGTCAATTCGATAGGGTTGATAATGATGACTAGGATTGTAAACAAACTGCTTAAAAGCCCTCACCTGTTTAGTTAATAAATCCCATTTTGGTTGTTTAATTCCCTCATCAGTTTGTATTTCTTCAGACATCCGTTGTAAAAACGCCCGTAGAAATTTCTTCCTTCCCGCATTATTCAAATAACAGCCACCATTTTTAAACTCAAAATCAGCTTCAGCACTAACAATTTTGCGATTAATTAACCACATGACCAAAGAATCTATAAATGGGGCGCGAAACTCCTCAATTAAATCAGAAGCTAATGCCGCATGACCATCATGAGCTTGATGTAAACAGGCATAATAAGGGTCTAATCCTTGAATTTCAATTAACGCTAATAAATGATTCCAAAGAACTTGATAACCAAAACTTAGCATGGCATTCACTGGGTTTCCTGGAGGACGACGACTCCGACCAGAAAACACAAAATCAGGGTTTGTTAAACATTCACTAAAAGCCGAAAAATATTGAGCCGCACCCGCACCTTCAAACCCCATTAACCGTTCTAAATTATCAGCCTGTGCTACTTGGTCAGCTAGATAATCTAAACTTTGTAAAACCCGTTCTAAAAGCTCCGATTCCTTTTTTTTCCTTTGTCTTCGCAACAACACCCTACTATTTTTTAACTTACCTTTAATCATAGCCCTAGCAGTAATCAACTTTTCTACGGGAGATAATTGTTGTTGATAACGTGATAACTGCCGATATCCCCTAGAAATGGGTAAAATTCTGCCATAGCAATAACCCATGCGTGATAAGTAAGCAATGGGAATATCTCGCCATAAACAAGCACGAATAACTTGGGTGGTTAATTGGGATTTCCCAAAGATCAGAATTTGCTCTAACAGAGGTAACTGGACTTCAGCATATACAGTTTCCCCTTGCTTAACTAGCAAAGTTTCTTTTTGTAAACACACATAGCAATTCTGCTCAGAAACATAAAGAGTTTGCATGAAATTATCAATTATTAACTCAAGTTGCTAGTTATCTCATTGAAGCTGGTAATGGGTAATTGGTAATAGGTAATTGGTGAACACAATAAAACCAATCTGTGTAAAGAAAAGTAAAATCGCCCAAACCCTCTTCACTCTTGCCTCTTGCCTTTTGCCTCTTGCCTTGCCATAACGACGATTTTCAAGGCTAACCTACTTAATTGGTGATGAAAACAGAAATTTCATCCTGTTCATCCTTTAATCCTGGACATCCTGGTTCTGACAATTTACCTAACTAGCAACTTACATTATTAACGCCACCAACGTTGTAAATTAGATTTCTTGGGAGAACGATATTCACCGTTTCCAGAAGATGTTAATTCTGCATTCTGTTCCGGTTCTAACCACAAAACAACTCTAAGTAGGTGAACACAATAAAACCAAACTGTGTAAAGAAACGTAAAATCGCCCAAACCCTCTTCACTCTTGCCTCTTGCCTCTTGCCTTTTGCCTTGCCATAACGACAATTTTCAACGCCAACCTACTTATCGGCTGCACTGGCAACTATATAAGTAGCAACAGCGACTAACATAGTATTAATAATTACTGCTGCTAAACCTAAAGGTGCAATCAACAAAATCACTAAAGTAATACCACCATTAACAGTAGATATAGAAACATTTCTGACAGTGGCAGAACGTCGGGAAATATACATGGTGCTAAAAAGACTGACTTCAAAGTAATGATATTGACTACCATAACCGCAGAATTAGCCAAAAGCTAGAAAAAGGTTATAAACTAAATTATTATAGTTATCTTCCCTAAAGCAATATTGACAATGCTTACAGCCAATTTTTATTAGCATTCTAAATATTTTCTTTTTGCACTGAGATTAATTTACTATAAATTCCTGCCAGTGATTCCTTTACCATGCCTAAAAAACCTACTCATCCTTACACAGAACGGTTAGCGTTTGAACGCTTACTGCTGTTAATTGCTACATTATTAAAACATCCAGGTATAGGTAGTCCTGATTTTTTTGATCTCAGTAACAATGAGAATCATGATGCAATTAGTTCTGTGAAAGTATATCTGCAAAAATTAGCAGCAGAATTGGATATAGAATTACCCGCAGAATATCCAGCAATTCCGACATTACGCAAAGATTTAGAAACCCTCAGACGTTACGCTATCCTTGATCGGCGGATGTATCGTTGGGGATATTATTTAGGTACTGGTGCGCTTTCTATCGCAGAATTAAAAGTAGCATTTAATGCTTTAGCCTCTCAAGCTCAATATCAAGGTGATGCCCAAGCTAGACGCATTCATGAAACTCTTAGTAAAAGATTACGTGGGTTAGATATGGAACTCAAGGGTGATTTTTTTTATCCTACTCGGCAACATCTTAACCGGGCTATTATTCATACCGACCCAGAGGAAATGGTAATTCAGGGAGAAACCCGCGATACACTATTTCATAAATTACCATTATTAGAAAAAGCTATTAGTAAGGGAGAAGCCATTGAAATTTCTCGGAGTAATGACTTTTATGGTTTTAATCGGATTGGACGGATACAGATTTTTCCCCTACAATTAATTTACCATGATATTGCTTGGTATTTACTGTATGAATATTGTGAAAATGGACATTTAGCCATAGGAAGATTAAACCGTTTTAATAATCATTGTATTTTTATTAAAATCCTGCCCAGGGGTTTAGAAAAACAAAAAGAAAGTTTAGTTAAAGCATATAAGTTACTAGAAAATGGCTGGGGTTTAAATTTAGGTGAACCAGAACCGCAAAAATTAGAATTAGATGGAACTCTCAACTTAATTAATGTGAAAGTCCGGTTTTTTCCGCCAGTATCAGCATTTATTTTGGAAGGAGAGCGTCGTCATCCTCATCAAAAAATCACCACTGGATTGATTGATAAAACTGGGCAACATACTTATATAGAATATGCTGTAGATTTACCACCTCGGTCTTTAAATGAATTTAGCCGCTGGGTTTATCGTTATATGGACAAAGCAGAAATGTTGTCCCCTCCTCAATTAGTGGAACAACACCGCCAATCTGCACAAGCTTTATTTGACCGCTATTTTCATGGAGATAGGTAGGTTGGCGTTGAAAATTGTCGTTATAGCAAGGCAAGAGGCAAGAGTAAAGAAGTTTGCAGCGATTTTACGTTTCTTTACACAGTTTGGTTTTATTGTGTTCACCTACTTAGAGAACTCCACAAAAAAGATAATCCAATCTCGTGGGATGGGCATCTTGCCCGTTCTTGTATTATTAGCGGGCAAGATGCCCGCACCACAATAAATTTTGGGATATTTTTTTAATTGGAGAACTCTTAGGTAAATCTCTTAGGGATCACCAAAAAATAAATTACCCAATTTTGTGGGATGGGCATCCTGCCTGTCCTTGGTAATTAGCGGGCAAGATGCCCGCACCACAAGAAACTTTTGGGGATTTTTTTAATTGGAAGTCCCTTAAGTAGATAAACCGGAAAAAACTGAAATATGTAACAAAAAGTAAAGTTGCCCAAAACCTCTTCCTTCTTCCTGATTGTGCTAAAAATATGGTTAATTATGGATGTCACCATTAAAACCCTGCTCGTTTAAAAATTTATGGTTAATTCTAGTCTTGTTGCCACACTCTATGTTAATCCTGTGACAGGAAACGATGCTAATACTGGTTCTCGTTCTGATCCCCTCAAAACCATTACCCGCGCCCTTAAACAAGCGAAAACATCAACAATTATTCAGTTAGCCAGTGGAACTTACAGCACAGCCAATGGTGAAGTATTTCCCTTAGTCATTGCACCGGGAGTATTAGTAGTAGGAAATGAAGCAAATAAAGGTCAGGAAACGATTATTGCCGGCAGTGGGGAATATCAAAGCTCTAGTTTTGGAATACAGAATATTACATTACTCTTACTAGGTGATGCTAGTCTTTTAGGTATGACAGTGATGAATCCTGCCGCTAAAGGGACTGGGGCGTGGATTGAATCATCAATACCGACTGTAGCTAATAGTACATTTAAGGACTGTACCAGAGAAGGCATCTTCATTACCGGCAATAGCAAACCGGGGATTGTGGATAATTTATTTATTAATAACAAAGTCTGTGGGTTGGTCATAGCCAAGAATAGCAAAGGAGAAGTGCTGCGGAATGTATTTCAAGATAATGCTTTAGGCATAGCCATTAGTGACTTTGCCGCCCCTTTAGTTGCCAATAACCAACTTTTAGCCAATGGGACAGCGATCGCCCTATCTCGTGATGCTAAACCAGTATTACGGCGAAATCTGATCACCAGCAATACCCAAGGCGGTCTGTTAATCGCCGGTAATGCCACTCCCGATTTAGGCAGTCCCCAAGACCCAGCCGACAACATTTTTCGAGAACAGGGTAAATTCGATTTACAAAATGTCACAGATCAAAAAATTATCTCCGTCGGTAATCAATTAAGTGTTCCCCAGGTAATTGGGGCAATAGATTTCATCGCTGCTACCGCTGACACCCCCAGTCAAATTGGAGTTAGCAGTAGATTTGCTGATTTAGAAGGAAATTGGGCGGCAGCCTTCGTCGAAGCCTTAGTCAGTAAAGATATTATTAACGGTTTTCCCGACGGCACTTTTCAACCAGCGACACCTGTTAACCGCGCCCAATACGCAGCCTTAATCACCAAAACATTCCAACTACCAGAAAGTAATCAACTAGATAAATTCAAAGATGTCAAATCCGACTTTTGGGCTGCCAAAGCCATAGCCAGTGCGTCCGATAGAGGCTTTTTGAAAGGCTTTCCCGATGGTACATTTCGACCCGGAAATAACATCACCAAAATTCAAGCAATAGTCTCCATTGTCAACGGTTTAAACTTGAGTGGTGGTAATCCTAACGTCTTAATGGTATACCGCGATCGCGCCCAAATTCCCAGCTACGCTACCAATGCCACCACCGTAGCTACGCAAAAACTATTAGTCGTCAATTATCCCCAACCAGATCAATTAGAACCACTGCGGGAAATTACCCGCGCGGAAATCGCAGTCCTAATTTATCAGGCATTAGTCGCCACCGGTCAAGAAAATCCCCTACCCTCCGCCTATATTGTCAAACCAGAGACAGAGATTCCCTCTTTTTCCGATATTGTTGGTCATTGGGCAGAACCATTTATTCGGGCATTAGTTAGTATGAACTTAACCCAGGGTTTTGCTGATGGCACATACCAACCAGATCAAGCCATGAGCCGCGCTCAATATACAGCTTTAATTGCTGCCGCCTTTAATCCCCCAGCCAAACGTCCGTCCCCAGAATTTACAGACATAGCCAAGGATTTTTGGGCAGCTAACGCCATTGAAATCGCAGCCAGAGGCGGTTTTGTGGGCGGATTTAGCGATCGCACCTTCCGTCCTACCCAAAACGTCCAACGGCTGCAAGTCATCGTCTCCCTAGTCAACGGACTGGGACTTGTGGCAAGTGATCAAAAAACCTTAACCTACATTGACCAAGAGAAAATTCCCGAATACGCCCGCACAGCCGTTACCATCGCCACCCAGCAAAAAATTATTCTTAATTATCCCGACCCCAATTTACTAGCACCAACCAGAGAAGCCACCCGTGCCGAAGTTGCTGCAATGGTGTATCAGGCATTAGTCACCAGTCAACGCACAAAAGTTATTAACTCACCTTATATTGTTTTGCATATCAGCAATTGACAAGTAGAATGGAAAACACTGCCTATGACTTTTGCTGCTGGTGAAAAAAAACACTAATGTAGCCAAAAGTACGTTAGACTAGATGCGATGGGTGCAATGTTTATACCTATTGCCTATAACTCACAGCCCATGTTAACAACAGCCCCGGTCACTCAAACTTTCGCACCTCCTGCGGAACTAGCAGCTAAGTTATTAACTCACTACAGCTTTGATCTCAACGGATACAATGCCAGTGAGTTGATTAACCAATGGCAATCTGAATATCCCCTGCATTGGTTACACTTAGCAGTTATCGAAGCTTTGTATCAAGGTCGTTATAAAGCCGTATCTGTACAGCAAATCTTGAACTTTTGGCGACGAAAGGGCGAGACAACCTACCATTTCAATATGGAATTTGAGCGCATGATTTGTAGCAAATTCCCTGAACGGCTCACTTCTGCGCCTCTACAAGTTTTACCACCCACTAAACAGGAAATCAGGATGGAAGAATATAAAAATCTTCGTTTATTACCTGCTCCAGTGAGTTATAAGTATCAAATAAATAAGAATTTACAGCCAATAGAAGAAAACCGAGACTATGCTCCAAAAAGCCTAGCCCCAGTGCCTTCTTTTGGGCAATTAACCGGAAATATCAGACAAAAGCAAGTTATTGAGGAAATTTCACCCCCACCTGCCCAACAGTTAATGCTCACAGCAACAGCCAATCATCCTCCTATTGGTCAGTTTATGCCCCAAAAGAGCGATCGCACCGAATCCTTCACCTCCAAACTCAAATCCATGACCAGTGAAAGATTGGAGTTGGCATTTTAGTCAGTTGTCAGTTGTCAGTGGTCAGTGGTCAGTGGTCAGTGGTCAGTTGTTACCCATTACCCATTACCCATTACCCATTACTTCACAGTCTCAACCACTGATTTTAACCCTTTGCTATTAAAGAGGTTTACTGCTTTAGCGGCACTTTCTTGACTATTGAAAATTCCCACCTGCATCACCCTACGACCTTGCCAAACCTTGGGAAAAGCATCATTAACTAGAGAAACGACTAAATTCTCTTGCTGCTTATTGGCAACCATCACTAACACCCGGTAACTGACATTTTGACCAGTAGCCGTAGACATTTCGGGGTTTGATACAATAGCTGCTTGAGGGGCGACAAATTCAATAGCGCCCGAATCAAGTTGGGTATAATTAAACCGAGGGGAATCCGCTAAATTATTGGGTAATGATGGTAATTGATTGGGATTGGCAACAGGTTGAACTTTTAAGGGTGTTACCGTTCTTTGAGGGGGAGTAAAAGTGATAGGTTTGCGGACTGAACTTGGTGTTAATGAAGGATTAGTACCAGAAATTCTGTCTGTAGATGCGGTTGTACCTTTCAAATCCACATTACCGCTGATGCGATCGCTAACCAAATTATTTCCAGCCGCAGAAATTACCAACTTAGCAGTTTTGGCATTGATATCAAGACGACCATTATTGCGAAAGATATTCTTGCCTGGGTCATAACTACTACCTAAATCTGGTTTAGCTTGGGCAATTACAACTAGACCATCTTCTCTGTTATTTTGAATAAAATTATTCCTTAACATCGGTGTAGCATTGGCTTGGATAATAATCCCTGATCTGTTATTCTGAATTTGGTTAGCTACCACCACCGGAGACGCATTTTGGGCAATATTAATCCCAAAACCAGTTTCTTGAAAGATATTTTCCCTGATTTCGGGGCGAGCATTCCCAGAAATAGTTATGCCATTAGCACCATTGCGAACAAAAACATTTTTACTAATACTGGGTGTGCCATCACCAGCGATCGCAATTCCGTCTTGGGTATTATTAGTAAAGGTACTTTCCCGAACTACAATGTTACTGGATTCAATCCATAGTCCATAACCACGAGGATTGCTATTAGTAACGGTAACACCACTCAAACTAGCTTGGTTAGCACCAACAATAGTCACATTTTGACCACCAAACTTGCGACTGAGAAATTCGCCACCACCAGTAATTGTCACAGTTTGGCCTTTATTGTTAATATTGCCCTGAATGGCTATACCTGGTTTCAAAATTAAAGGAAATACTTCTCCACTTTGGGCGCTATATGTACCAGAAGAGAGGATAATTACACTATTGGATGGTGATGCTTCCAAGGCTTGGCTAATTGTCCGCCAAGGTGCGCTGATACTACCATTACCTGTTTTGTCATTTCCTGTACTGGGGTTGACAAATGACTGGTTAATCTGAGAAATTGTTTTTTCACCTTGAAGTATTTGTTCGCCGACCGTCGGAACTTGAGCAAATACACTACTTACACTTGTCATCAAGAGTATTGTACTCGTCACTCCTAAACCAACTGTTAAACTCAGAATTGAGCAACTCAGGGAGTTATGCAGGGTGTTCACAGATTTTTGGGGGATTATCATTGTTTCTAAAACTCCTCTGAAACTTATAGTAACAACACTGAAAGTCTATTTGGATCTGAGACTGGATATCAACAGCTATCTGGCAACTGCTATACAATCAATTTTTATACTATTTATATAGTAGTATGTCTATGATGTTACTTGTATCTTGACAAATTGACCGCGATTAGTTAGCAAATATTTAATAATCAAAATATTAAAATATGAATCAAGCTGGCTATTACTATAAAAACATTAAAAATGAGGTTTTGTAATGGTTTCAGCCCATAGTCACACACAACAAACTGTTTATCGCATTTTAGATGCTAATTTGGATCGCGCTCGTGAGGGTTTGCGAATTATTGAAGAATGGTGTCGGTTTGGTTTAAATAATGCCCAGTTTTCAGGTATATGTAAACACTTGCGCCAAGAGTTGGGCGCTTGGCATACGGCAGAAATCCGCGCAGCCCGGGATACACAGGGTGATCCAGGAACGGATTTGAGTCATCCCCAAGAGGAACAACGGGCTGATATTACATCGCTATTACAGGCTAATTTTTGCCGGGTGCAGGAAGCGTTGCGCGTATTAGAAGAATATGGCAAGCTTTATCATGGGAATATGGGAGCGGCTTGTAAACAAATGCGTTATCAAGTTTATACCCTGGAAAGTAATTTGATGGGTTATCAGCGTCATCAGTTATTATGGCGATCGCATTTATATCTGGTAACATCTCCCGCAGATAATTTATTCGCAATTACCGAAGCGGCTCTTCAAGGTGGATTAACTCTGTTACAGTACCGGGAAAAGACCGCTGATGATTTAGTCCGCTTAGAACGGGCGATAAGATTGCGTGAATTATGTCATCATTACGGGGCTTTATTCATTATTAATGATCGGGTAGATTTAGCTTTGGCTGTAGATGCTGATGGTGTCCATTTGGGACAACAGGATATACCCATTGCTGTAGCGCGTCAATTACTGGGACATCAGCGCATTATCGGACGCTCTACCACAAATCCCCAAGAAATGCAAGGGGCAATTGCCGAAGGTGCGGATTATATTGGTGTGGGGCCTGTGTATGAAACACCGACTAAAGCGGGTAAAGCCGCAGCGGGTTTAGAATATGTGAAATATGTATCCCAAAATTGTCAGATTCCCTGGTTTGCAATTGGGGGAATAGATATGAGTAATCTTAATGATGTGACGAAGGCAGGGGCGCAACGGGTAGCTGTAGTGCGATCGCTTATCGAATCAGATCAACCTACATTGTCAACTCAGTATTTTCTTTCGCAACTGCACCGAATTAAATAAATCAGGAATGTTGACAGTAATTATGGTAACTGTTCACACTCCCCCCTATCTTTAACGATGAAGTGTGGTCCTTAATATATCGTGTTACCATTATTAATAAATAACCTTGGGAGTTTGACAGATGAATAATTTTAATGTCATCACTTTACCCGATCAACTATATCAAGAACTACAAAAATTAGCTGAATCTGAAAATGATTCCATAGAATCTCAAGTTGTGACACTATTACAGAAAGCCTTACAGGAAAAACAACAGCAAACAGAAACACAACGTCGTCAAAATGTTCTAAAAGTCCTAGAGGAAAGTCGCAATCGTCGGCGCTTAAATCCTGCCGATTTTGGATTACCAGATAGTACAGAAATGATTAGAGAAGATCGGGACAGATGACTACTACTTTTAGATGCGTATTAGATACCAGCGTGTGTATCAAATATTTTATTGCAGATCCACTCACCCCTAAAGTTATTGAACTTTTTGCTCATCTTGCTTATCCACAAACAAAAATGTTTGTACCAGACCTATTTTATATAGAATGTACAAATGTTTTTCTGAAATATGTACGTGCAAATATGTACACTGCTGCTGAGGTACAAGCCGATTTAACTACACTCAAAAATTTACAATTACAGGTTGTTTCCACAGCAAATTTGATGGATGATGCAGTTAATATTGCCTTAAATTACAATATTTCTGCTTACGATGCTTGTTATGTTGCACTTTCTCAACAAAATAATGCTAATTTGTTGACTTTGGATAAAAAGCTAGTCAAGGCTTTAGCCACTTCATCTTATCATGTCCACTTATTTAGCGAGTTCCAAATTCCACCTTTACCATGACAATACCTTGGTCAAAACCCTGAAACCCTTGATTTTTCATTGGTCTACGTAGGTGGACTTCGTTTGTGTAGTAGCGATTTATAATTGCCGTCAACTATAAATGTAACCCAAACTCCTATAATTTTTATAATTCCTAAATTCAAAGTTTTTATTTATGTCCAATCAAATTCATCTCCAAGTCAATGGAGAAACGCGAAATTGTGTATCCCCAACTGCTTTACCCGAATTACTCCAACAGTTGGGATTTAATCTGCGCTTAATCGCAGTAGAATACAACGGTGAAATATTACATCGTCAATTTTGGACAGAAACTCAAATCAAAAATGGCGATCGCTTAGAAGTAGTCACAATAGTTGGTGGTGGTTAGTTCAACAAGCAGGAATAGATTCAGGACTATATAACCAGCAATGATAGGTTTTCCGTATTTTAAGGATTACAAATCGGCAGATTTTAAGCTAATTAGTTCTTATTTGCGGGATACTCAATATTACAAAACAAAGTGCATAATGTGACAGACAAAAAATTGTTATGGGTAGGAATTGGTTGTCAAAAGGGAGTTTCTCAGAACCTAATTAATACTGCAATTAAACAGGTTTTTCAAGAATACCAACTTATATATAGTGAAATATCTGGAATTGCAACTATTGATAAGAAAGCCTCAGAAATTGGTTTAGTAGAATTTTGTAACTCAGAACAGTTACTTTTGAAAGTCTTTAGTGCTGAACTTTTAAATAGTGTCCTTGTTCCCCATCCTAATCATAGTATTACTAAGTTTGTGGAAACATCTAGCGTAGCTGAGGCTTCGGCTATGCTGGCAGTCTCGAAAATCACATCTGCGAAAATAATATTATTAGTTCCTAAACAGATTTTTCGATTATCAGGGGAAATGGGAGCAGTCACAGTAGCTGTGGCTAAAAGTGATTAGAAACTAAATATTTAGTCAAGCATATTAACTATTTGGTTAATAATACCAGAGACAATTGATAAAACAATTGAACCTAAAAAAGCAGGAATAAAACCCCGAATTTCAAAACCATAACCGGGAGTTATCGCACTAGCAAACCATAGAGTTAAACCATTAATCACAAGGGTAAATAAACCTAAAGTTATTAAGGTAATGGGAAATGCTAAAATCTGCAAAATTGGCCGGACAATGGCATTTACTAAACCAATGATAACAGCGGCAATTAAGGCAGCAGTAAAACTCGTGAGAATAATTCCGGGGACAATTTTAGAGGTAATTAACAATGCTACCGCAGTACCAAGCCAAGTTAAAATAAAGTGCTTCATAGTTTAATGTTAAGTAGGTTGGCGTTGAAAATTGTCGTTATGGCAAGGCAAAAGGCAAGAGGCAAGAGGGTTTGGGCGATTTTACGTTTCTTTACACAGTTTGTTTTTATTGTGTTCACCTACTTATTGGGAAGTGCGTTTTAAGAAAACTTTCCATGTACCACCACCGACTACACCGTCAGGTTTTAAGCCATAACGAACTTGTGCAGCTTTGACTGCGGTTTCTGTGGATAGTCCGAAATATCCGTCTATTTTACCATTTAAGAACCCCAAGTTTTGTAGTTGTTTTTGCAATTTAATCACTTCTGTACCACTCATGGGTAAACGCAAAATTGGCCATCCTTCGTCAGTATATTGGATACCGGGCATTTGTTGATGGGGAGGAGTGGGTTGAATGCTGGTATTTTGTGGATTTTTGGTGGTTGGGCGTTTGGTAATTTGTGGTTTTGTAACTCTTACCGGTTGGGTGGGAACAGTTGTAAAACTACTGGCAGGTTTGGCTGTGGTAGCGGTAATAGTTGAGGGGCTGGGAAATAGTTTTTGCCATGTGATATTATCTACATTACCAGTGGGGTTTAAACTGGCAGCTTGTTGAAATTGGGCAACGGCAATAACTGTACTTTGTTGATATTTACCATCTACAGCGCCCGCGTAAAAGCCTAAAAGTTTTAAAGCGGCTTGAAGTTCGGTAACTCGTTCACCTTGACTACCCATATTCAGGGACGGACGATTAATTTTAATGTCTGTGTTAACTTGGACAATTTTGAGTGGTGTGGCTGTGGAAATGAACCCAGTGGAAGTAATTAAGGCGGGTGTTGTGGTTAACAAGATTAAGCAATACCAAGAATTTGCGCCCATGTTGGGAATACTAGCTATCAAAGTATTTTTCATACAACTTTTGTATAATTTTCTGATGCTGATCTTACACCTATTGCGATCGCTTTGTTAGTTGTTAATTTTTTGGGCATGAAGATCAAACATCACCGCATATTTACAGGATTTTACTAGGTTGGGTTTTCTTGCGTCAACCCAACCTAGTAAGTAATTGGACAAAAATATTTACAGTCATTGCGAGCGAAGGGAAGCAATCACAACCCTTGGAATTGCTTGATTTCACTTCGTTCCATATGGCTAACGCCACGCTGCGCTAACGCAATGACATTGTGTAATTAATTCTGTCTCACTACTTAAATTTAAGGTTTCACAAAATAGCTGTCTGAATGGCTTCTTCTGGTCCAACTAAAGATAGGTATGGTGCTTGTAAAAACTTACAAGCGGATGTAATTGCTTCCGTTGCAGTGACATTATTAATTAATTCGGGAAATTGTTGATCAAATTCAATCCCTAAACCCAAAATTTCATACCAACCATATATTTGAGCAATATGTCCATTAGTTTGTTTACCCAAAGCATATTGACCAATGATTTTATTTTTAGCAGTTTGTAATGCTTCTGCTGACAGTTCGGTGCTACACAATAGTTCTACTTCCTGGCGAAGTCCATTAAAAGCAACTTTGGTATTTTCCGGTGCAGTGCCAATATAAACTACAAAGGCAGCGGGAAAAAGTCGAGTTGAATAAATAGCAGATACGTCATAAGCTAAACCTTGCTTTTCCCGTAATTCTACAAATAAACGACTAGAAAGACCATTGCCTAAATAGGTAGCAAGTAACTTGAGGGCTGCATATTCTGGGTTAGTTACTGATGGTCCTAAATAACCCAGCATGATAATTGATTGTTGTGTATTTAAGGGTTTGAGGCAAGGTTTAGGTGATACAGTAATTGGTGGTAAATTCAGGGTAGGTTGGGCGGAATTTGGTATTTCCCAATCACCAAAAATCTTTGTTACTAATTTCTCAGCTTCTGCTGGGGTAATGCGTCCAGCAATGCTAATGACAATATTATCAGGACGGAAATGAGTTTGGTGATATTCTACTAAGTCAGACCGGGTAATGCTGCTCATCGTTGTTTCATCACCTAAAACTGACATAGAATAGGGATGATTTGGGTACATTACCTGACGCAATTGTTCAAAAGCCAGACTAAAAGGTTGCTCTTTTTGGGAACGAATATCTTGGATTGCTAACCGCTTTTCTAGTTTTACCTGATTTTCAGGAAAAGTAGGCGATCGCAATAATTGTCCGGCTAATGATAAAATGTCAATAAAATCAGTAGTGACAGTTTTCAAAGATAGCAAAAAATAGTCTGTAGCCGCATCTGTGCTTAAACTAGCTCCCACAGATTCAACTTTTTCGGCAATTTCTAAACTCGATAAACCATCACATCCCTTTGTCATCACCGCTGACAACAAATGAGCTAACCCTGCTTTTTCTCGCTGTTCATGACAACTACCAGCGCGAATAAAAATCCGTCCCGCAATAATATCAGCAGCTTGATTTTCTGATACTAACAAAACAATGCCATTACTTAATACGGTGCGATGAATCAGAGAGCGACTATTAATAGTTTGCATTTTCAGTTAATAATTAACAAGGTTTGAGCATGGTGACCGCATAATTAGCTGATGAAAGATACTGTTGAGCTAATTTTTGCAGTTCTTGAGGATTGAAAGACTGGATTTCTTGAGGATAGGTAACAGCTAATTCAGCGTTAGCAATAGTATGATAATAACCATAAAAATTAGTTAGCTGATTTGGTGTTTCCGTAGAAAAGGCATAATCATTACATAAAAACCTTTGAATACGATTTAGTTCTGACGTGCTGATTTCTTGATCTTGTAATTCTTGTAAATGATCACAAATCAAATCCTCAACTCGTTCTAGATATTCTGATTCTAACCAAGCCGTAATTGTCAATAAACTTGATTCTTGTTGGAGAGAAAAATTGCAGCAAATCTCTTGAACAAGTTGCTTTTCTTCCCGCAAGTCAGATACTAACCGAGAAATTCTCCCTTCTCCTAGCAGGACTGATAATAATTCTAAACCATGAACAGCCCGAATTTCTTCTACTCCCGGTACTTTCCAAGCCATCATTAACCGCGCTTGTTCTAGTCTGGGTAAGATTAACTCATGACGACGAATTCCGTTAATTAGCGGTGCTACAACTTTGGTAAATTGGGGACAATTATCCCGTTGCGGAAAATCTGCAAACGAACGGTTAACCAATTCCCTCGCGGCTGTTTCGCTAATTCCCCCCACCACAACCACAGTCATATTTTCTGGTTGATAGTAACTGCGATAAAAGCAGCGCATAGCTTCCGGGGAATGCTGCATTAATTCTTCCTCAGTTCCCAGTACAGAACGTCCATAAGGGTGACGTTGGTAAACATTTTTCACAAGAGATTGAAAACCAACCCAATCGGGATCATCATTGTAACTACGGATTTCTTCTAACACCACATCCCGTTCTCTGATAAATTCATCTTCAGGAATGGCTGCATTCAGGAGTAATTCCCCTAAATGGGGAAGAGTATGCTCTAGGTGATTAGCAGCGGTTGTAATGGAATAATGGGCGTAATCGTGGCTTGTTGCGGCATTACTCACCCCGCCAATTTTTTCGATGTGATAATCAAATTCTCCAGGAAGCAGGTTTGATGTCCCTTTGAAAATCATGTGTTCTAGAAAATGTGCCATTCCAAACCAAGGTTCTGGTTCTAGGTTAGTTCCCGCACGCACCCAAACGTCAGCTACCACTACGGGTGTAGTGGATATCTCTTGGTGAATGAGTGTTAAACCATTATCTAGTTTGACAACAGAACCGGGAAACACATTGTTAGTTAGTTGTTTTGACAATTTTTATAGTTTCAAGCACAATATAATTTTGTCATTCTAACCTTGTATTTGCTAAAAAATAAAGTTAAGTCATACAGATTTAGTAAATCACCAAGTTTTACGGATAAACAATGCTTACACTCATCCCAGTCTCAAATTGTATGGCTGCAAAAATAACCAATACGTCCAACCAGCCAAATGAATAGCTACAATAATCCAATAAACTGACTGATAGGAAGACTTTTTACTCTTATGGTGAAGTGTATTCTGAGCAATAAAACCACCAATCCATCCACCGATTAACTCCCAGAAATGTAAAGTTTGTTCAGGAGTACGCCAATTTCCGTTAGTCGCTTGTTTTTTATCATGTGCATAAAACCAATAAGTAATTAATCCTGTCATTGGATAAATAGCCATTAGTAAAGAATTTCTATAAATCATTGACAGCTTGACTGTTCCCCAAATAGGTAAAATTGATAAAACAAGTAAACCAATCATCCACCCTAGAAATTTCTCCTGAATAGAGGCGTTAATAGCCGTGAGTTTGCCTTTTTCATCAGTTGTTAGTTGGTATTTAATAATATCTCCTTCTTGAGGGCGTTTGCGCTTATTTCTTAAACTGGAGATATGCAAGAAAACTTTCTTATCTGTATCATCTAATTTAATAAATCCAAATCCGCGATCATCTTTCCAGATCGTTAATTTCCCTTTGTGCATTTAAAAATTTTTGAGGTTATTTAACTTGATTGTGGTTTAATTAATTTTATACATTATTTTTGTGTATAATAAACTAAAAATATTAAATGTTTTTATGAAGACACGCCCAGGAATTTTATTACTTACTTTAGTCATCCCTGGTTTATTGGTAGTATTGATATCCCTTTATTATTTTGGTACTGATTATGACGCACTAATAAAAGCTGAAAATTATTTAGAAAAATTGGTAAAAGAGGAAAAGCCTAATGAAAGAACTTTACAATTTGCATATCATCGAGCCTTAGCCCATCGAATTAATGTTTTTGCTGATGCTACTTGGGGATTATTGGGAGGTGTGATTACAGCAGTGGGAATACATGGTTTAGTGATGTTGAAGGAGAAAGATTAAAACACTTCCTCCTATTAATTTAAACGGCTAAATTTTCCGTTTTCCAAGTTGCCAAATCTGCCAAGGATCTATCCCGATAACGTCCGTATTTTTCCGGTTTACTCTTAATTTTCACACCCAAATCTGGCACAATGCCAAAATTAGGAGCCATCGGTTGAAAATGCTTTGGTGCGGCGGATCTGATAAACTCAAATAAAGCCCCCATCATCGTTGTCACGGGCAAAATTAGGGGTTCTTTTCCTAAAGCTAATCTAGCAGCATTTGTTCCCGCTAACCAACCTCCAGCGGATGCAGCAGTATAACCTTCTGTTCCTATTAATTGTCCCGCAGCTAGTAAAGTTGGACGTTCTTTAAATTGCAAACTTGCAGACATTAACTGTGGTGCATTTAAAAAAGTATTGCGGTGCATTACTCCTAACCTGACAAACTCGGCTTTTTCCAAACCAGGTATCATTTGAAAAACGCGCTTTTGTTCACCCCAACGTAAATTAGTTTGAAAACCTACCATATTCCAAAGTTGACCGGCTTTATCTTCTTGTCGTAATTGAATTACCGCATAATTACGTTCTCCATTGCGAGGATCAGATAAACCCACGGGTTTGAGCGGTCCATAACGCATGGTATCTTCTCCCCGTCTTGCCATTTCTTCAATTGGTAAACAAGCTTCAAAAAATTTCGCTGTTTCTTTTTCAAAGTCTTTTAATTCTGTTTGTTCCGCTTGACAAAGTGCTTCTCGAAATTGTAAATACTGCTCTTTATTCATCGGACAATTTAGATAAGCTGCCTCACCTTTGTCATAGCGAGAAGCCATAAAAGCAATATCTTTATTGATAGAATCTCCCGTAATAATGGGACTCGCAGCATCAAAAAAGTTGAGATATTCCATCCCCGTAAATCGCTGTAAATCTGCGCCTAAATCGGGACTGGTTAAAGGACCAGAAGCTAAAACAACAATACCTTCAGGAATTGCGGTAACTTCCCCGCGACGGAAATCAATTAAAGGGTGATTTGCTAAGGTTTGGGTTAGATCTTCCCCAAATTGTCCTCTGTCTACCGCCAAAGCCCCACCAGCAGGGACTGCGTGTTCATCTGCTTTGGAAATGACAATAGAACCGAGTTGGCGTAATTCTTCGTGTAAGAGACCGGCGGCGCGATCGCTCGCCATAGCCCCGAAAGAGTTACTACAGACCAATTCTGCCAAATTTTCGGTATGATGGGCAGGACTGAAGCGTTTAGGGCGCATCTCGTGGAGAATCACAGGCACGCCAGCTTGGGCTATTTGCCATGCTGCTTCTGTTCCCGCGAGTCCGCCGCCAATTACTTGTATCGGTTCTTGTGTCATAGCCGTTTTTTATACTATCAATCATTAGGAGAATGCCAACCACTTATTACCCACCGTTTACGAGCAAATATAATCACTGGGTTGTTCATGCGTAGCCTAATTATTGTAGCGCGACCTATAGCAGTTATACCTTCCACTCTTGTACCGTCAGGACTCCAGGTAAAATGTTCTGACCATTTCTGTTTGCGAGGGTGAAAAAGTGATTTTGTTTCGCCAGTTAAGTAGGTTGGCTTTGAAAATTGTCGTTATGGCAAAGCAAAAGGCACTCATGCAAGAGGCAAGAGTGAAGAGGGTTTGGGCGATTTTACCTTTCTTTACACAGATTGGTTTTATTGTGTTCACCTAAGTAAGTAGGTGAACAGAAAAATTTAAAGGTATATAACGGTATGTAAAGTTGTCTCAATGCGAGATTCTGATTGGGTTTCAGCCATTTTACAAAACGCAATACCCCTCATTTTTATTTTGTTTACCTACTTAGACAAACGTTTAGGTCTTCATTATACTAAAAAAGTTCCCAGTAACCCAAAAGCTAACAGTAAATTTGGCAAAATGCGACATAAATAATCTATTTGTTCACAGGTAAAGGTAAATCCCTTGATTGTTTCCTGACTATAAATTTGATCTATTAATGCTCCTGTGTTTACCTGTTCTAATTGTTTACTAGCTTCTTGAAATCTAGCTTCTAATGTTTGGATAATTTTCCGTTGTCCCCCCGCTGATATTGTTTTGATTAATCTTTGGACTTCGTTAGTCAATTATTAAATGGAGATAAAGAGATATGCGAAGAAAAATAGTAAATAGAGATGGGATAACAACCAGCAAGAGAGTGATGAGAATCAAGTAAAGTGGTATTGGTGGCATAAAGATGACCTTTGGTAGTGCAAGAAGTTTGTGAGAATTGGGTAATTTAACGTAAAACCTGTAGCCCGCCTGGGAATGAATTCCCAGTCTAATAGCAAAAGTCATCTGAAGATGACTAAAAATCCCCAGTTTATACTTGAGAAGGTAATAACTTGCGTTTTTACATCATAGCGAAGCGCTCCGTAGGAATCGCTGTCCTCAATTTCATTCACTTAGCATAGAAGAGCGATCGCTCAACAACTAGCTGTACAAACGGTCTTAGGAACAGCTACACTGTTACAAGAAACAAAAATCCACCCAGCGGAACTCAAGGATAGAGTTACCAGTCCTGGTGGGACAACCATTGCCGGTGTCAGCGCCTTGGAAAAAGCCGGTTTTCGTTCCGCTGTGATTGAAGCCGTGAAAGCCTCAAAAGAACGCGCTCAGGAATTGGGGAAAGGGTAAGAGGTGAGGTTGTTGATCCAATCTACCAGTAAAATCACAACTCACATTTACTGTTCATATACTTCACTACGGTGAGCGATAGCCACAACAAATACCTGCACAACTTCATCTTCTATTGAATAGATTACTCTGTAGTCGCCGATTCGGTAGCGATAGTACCCGGCATAATCTCCCTTGAGGGCTTTGATGTTGGGATGCGACTGGGGGGTTTGCTCTAGCTGCTGTAAACATCGGGCAATTTTCTTTGCTAGGGCTTTATCAGCATTAATATAAACCTTTTGGGCATCGGGATGGAGAATAACTTCATACATCAGAGCGAAGAGTTCTCCAGTTTGTGTAATGGGTTTTAGAAGTTGTTTGATTTTGCTTAACTCGTTCTAGCAATCCAGGAATTGCTAAAAGTTCTTGGGTTGCGGCTTCGCTTTCAGCATTTGCTAAGTAAGCTGCAAAATCAGCAAGGACTTGTAATCGCTCTGGTGATAGTTGCTTGAGTAAGTCATTAAGCTGATTCTGTAACTCTGTCACAGATACTAAAACCTCCGATGATCTATCTGAACCTGGGGAATTATCCATAGTATTCATTTACTTGCTTCCACTTTCTGAAATTGCTAAATTAGCTGTTGGGAAATTTTGTAGTTATTCAATCTATTGATCACATTTATTGATATCAAACTTATAAGGAAAAAGTGTGATCACTAATAATCTTCCTTTTTGCGGTCAATAATATCAATTATCAAAAAACCCTGATCGGTTTTTTTAAATAGTAACCGCACAGTGGGATCTACTCTGACTACCCACGTATCTGTATCCTCAAGTTTATCAGACTTTAATCGCTGTGATTTATCAACATCTAGCTACTTTATTACTTTAGAAACCCTATTTTTCTGACTTGATGGCATGGTTTCATAAGCCATCAAAGCTTTTTCTCTAAATTGCACAGTCATATTTATATCTCCATAAACTAGCAGCAGGGGAAGAAATCAAAGGTTTACCCCTATATCATAGCCTTATTTAATCCGCTTCATTAACGTACCCTAAAATATAGTGCGATAGCGAAACGCTCCGTAGGAATCGCTATCCTCAATTTCATTAAATTGGTCTGGGAGAGCGATCGCTCAACAACTAGCTGTACAAACGGTATTAGGAACAGCTACACTGTTACAAGAAACAAAAATCCACCCAGCGGAACTCAAGGATAGAGTTACCAGTCCTGGTGGTACAACCATTGCCGGTGTCAGCGCCTTGGAAAAAGCCGGTTTTCGTTCTGCTATCATTGAAGCCGTGAAAGCCTCGAAAGAACGCGCTCAGGAATTGGGGAAAGGGTGATAAGTGAAGTTTTTTTATGATATGCAGCACGGGAAATTACAAAATACAGCGGTTTATGGTTGAAAACCCAGAAATATCCACTCCCTCTTAACCACGTTTAATGGGTAAAATACGCACCCTAGATTGGGCTTTGTCAACTGTTAGCAACGCACCGGAAAAAAGAGAAGATTCAAACTGGTTCAGGGCTGAAATTACTATATTTTCAATGCTACTAGGCAAAATATCCTGAGTCCGAACCTGAATAACACTGGGAGTATTTGCACCCGTGGCAGCTAACAGAGAACCGAAGTCTAAATCGTGGGTAAAGACGATATATCCATTAGTTCTTGCCCACTCCATAATTACCGAATCTTTCTCACGGGTATCGCCAACGGTAGACCAATGGACAGCGATAATATTATACCTCCCAAAAACCGCTACCCAATCGGGGGAAAGATTCATATCAATCAAAATTTTCATGCACTTATCAACGGGACTTCAATTTCTTCAGCCCGCCATGCAGCATAGGCAAGAGCTTCATAGATATCTACTTCTTCAAGGTATGGATAAGCCTTGAGTATATCACTTGCACTGTGTCCAGATGCCATTAGTCCAACGATAGTACCAACTGTGACACGCATTCCCCGGATACAGGGTTTGCCGCCCATTATTTCTGGGTTGCGGGTAATTCTAGTGAGGTTTTGCATAGCTGATTAGATTGGGAAACCAGAAATGGCTGCGTTAATATTTTCCATTATCACTCTTTTTTACTGAATTTCCCAAGGCTGCAATTGAAAGCAAAAAGTTTTTACTAGTTTTTTGGGATTGTTTTTCAGTTGCTTTATAGCGCAGGTAATCAACAAAATTGATGAGTTCAGTAAGTGAATCTTCTGGCAATGTCTTAATTGACTCAATAATCTGCTCTCGATTTTTGGTTAAAGTATCCATATCTTTATTTAAAGGAATGCTGCTTACTTCAAATACACTATTCTATTTTGACTGAAATTGCTAAATTAGCTGTTAGAAAATGTTGCAGTTCTTGAATCTGTTGATCACATTTGTTGATATCAAACTTATAAGGAAAAAGTGTGATCACGAATAATCTTCCTTTTTGCGGTCAATAATATCAATTATCAAAAAACCCTGATCTGTTTTTTTAAATAGTAACCGCACACTTCCATCTACTCTTACCACCCACGTATCCGTGTTATCGAGTTTATCAGAGTTTAATTGGTGTGAATTTTTGACATCTAGCTGCTTTATTAACTGAGAAACTTTATTTTTTTGATTCAATGGCATGGTTTCATAAGCCATCAAAGCTTTTTCTCTGAACTGTACAGTCATCTTATATCTCCATAAACTAGCAGCAGGGGAAGAAATCAAAGGTTTACCCCTATATCATAGCCTTATTTAATCGCTTCATTAACGTACCCTAAAATATAGTGCGATAGCGAAACGCTCCGTAGGAATCGCTATCCTCAATTTCATTAAATTGGTCTGGGAGAGCGATCGCTCAACAACTAGCTGTACAGACAATCTTAGTAACATCAACACTATCTATTAGCAAGCCGTCAAATTGTGATTTAATTCACAAGAAGTAACTTATAACTTGGCAGTTCGGTAAACTGATCATAGAACTTGGTCTTTATATCTAAAATTTCTCTTTCCATCTCAAGAAAATATTCTCCATTTTTTTCAGTTTCTAGCATTTCTCTTAAACGTGATCCCAATCTACCTGAATGAGTAGATGATAAAAGTGATGCTTTCTCCATAGATTCTCTAGCATCGTGACAATAGTGAGGATAGTAAAAGCGTGATTGATTGTCTCCACTAATACTCAGTTGCTTAGACATTCTTTTCCAAAATTCACCATATTCAACTGAGATCAAAATCTCACCCCAAAATCTCAATACAGTTAATAACTTGATATCACATAGTTCAGATCCAGCAACACTGATAAGCGATTCAATCTCCTCAATTGTACGAGTTGTTGTAACTGTTTGACGAGAACCTGAAATCTCGGACTGCGTAGCTCCAAGAGAAATTAAGTCATAAACTAATTCTTCCCTGTGTGATGGCGTATTTCCATTGATATCAGGGTACTCTTCCCGTAAAATCTTTCGAGCTATCTTGGTAGCTTCTATATCTGTAAGACCATCAATCGCCATATCATAAACTTTAGTAAATTCGAGCGAAAGGAATCTTCGCTGAAGAAGTATTTGAAGAAAATCCTTTTGAGATATAAACTCAATTCCTTGAAAAACTTTGTGACTTCTAAATAAAGCAATCAGTTTCTCTTCTTCGTTGTCAAGATTGGTAATCATTAGTGTTCTCTATTAAACGTTAAAGGATTATAATTAGAATTTGTCAGCCATAATACTGATTTCCGTTCGCCAATTTCTCACATCAGAAAATTCCTGTCCAATACTCCATAACATTGCTACTTCCCTAGAGACTGATTTTCCCAGAATAGAAGTTTCACTCTGTACTTCGATTTGAGGGGCTTTTATAGCAAGTTGTCCATGAAAGAACAGGCTTACAAAAAAGTGTTCATCAACATTATATACAGAAATTGAAGGCATTGCATTATAAAGCTTAATCTGCAAATATTTTCTGTTTTCCTCGTCTACTCTCTCAGCAATGTCACTTAATACATCAAGACAATGTTCTACACCTGATCTAACTTGGTTTTCTTGAAATTTAGAAGTACCAAACCTGTGTAATGCTTCACTACGTAATGTTGCAATACCCGAATTAGGGTACAGCATCAGAATCTGCACAGTGTTTTTTTTACTTAAAGCATCTACTAAGGCATCAGCTAAAAAATCAAGATTTGGAATCCATGTATTCAAAATAGTAACTTTTTTTGATCTACCAATGAGCTTCTCAAAATCTTTATCATATAAGCTTTGATGAACAGCTACTATTCCAGCATAATGAGCTTCCTTCAGCAACTGAGACATAGTTTCTATATCAAATTTGGATAGAATTTCTTCAATCTTGAGCAAATGCCCAATTTTAGTAGTTGGTTCACGTAACTTCTTAACTACATCCTCAACCAATAATTCAGATAACTTTTCAGTATCATTTTTATGACGAATAGATTGAATACGTCGATATATAACAAATGACAATATGAAAAGAAAGGGAACTGGTATCAAATTTGTAAGTATACTTTTTAGAAACTCCAATATCCCTGGAGGAATATTTTGTATTGAAGAAACTACGAAGTAGGTAGCTACTAATGTTATCAATGCGACTATAGCTACGATAAATATTAATCTTTCAACTTCTGCCAAAAGTTCGGTTTGTCTTTTCATGTTTTTTATTGGCACTTAATTTTTATGTATCAAAAAATTTATCTTTTGTATAAATTTTTCTATACTCAGACTATAATATCACACTACTGGTGCGTTTTGCGGGTCAAGGGTGTTGGTATCCAAAATGTACATCTAAAGGCTCTCCCGTAGAATGTCTTGTCCTGATTCGGTGCGAATTTCTTCTAAAGTGGGAAAGTCATCTTTCCAAGTTCCAGCAAGTGAATAAACAAATTCTGACCAAGGTAACTGATCAATATTTTCAACATTTTGACTGTTATTTAGATGTTTAGCACAGATAAATTCAGCAAAAGTCAGAATCTCGTCAGCTTGATCTGGAGGAAGAGTTTTGACAAGTGCATAAATCTGTTCAGCAATAGTCATAATCATAATAGAGTTTTAGATAAAATCAGGTCGGTGAAATTATTTTATCGTAGATGCAACTACTGAGACAAAAATCCACTATGCAAACACTAGCCGTTACTGAAACTATCACCACCATCGCTGAAGCAGAAAAACGATTTGGCTTGAGTCGCAGCGAATCTGAGGATTTTTTTACAGAATGGCATAATCAATTACCTGAAATTAATCCCAATGACCGCACCAACCTAGAAATTCTCTGGAAACGTTATCTTTATCATCGTTCAGGTGGACATTTATTAGAAAGTACGGTGATGCTATTACTCGTTTCTCCATTACTTACAGTTGCAGGTTTATATGATCCACCTTTTCGCATCAAAGCAGAAGAATCTGTACAAATAACAATAGCTGATAGTGAAGAAACCCTCCAGGGTCGAATAGATTTACTGGTATTGCAAGATCAACTATGGGTAATCGTTTTAGAATCCAAAAAAACCATTTTATCAGTTTGGTCAGCATTGCCACAAACCCTGGCTTACTTAATGGCTAGTCCCAACCCTAATCTACCTAACTTTGGAATGTTAACCAATGGTGACGATATTGTATTTGTCAAACTAGAAAATAAACACTATGCCATATCACGAGTATTTTCCCCATTGTCCACCCAAAGCGAATTAGAATCTGCCTGTCAAGTTCTGTACAAAATTGCCGAAATAGTAAAATGATAAAAAAGTGTAAAATTAGGGAAAGAGGAAAAATACTATGCTAACCCAAACAGATTACGCCCTCTGGATTGAAGAGACAATTAATCTATTGAAAGAGCAAAATTATCATAGTGTTGACTGGGAAGACTTAATTGAGGAGATTGAAAGTTTGGGAAGGAGTCAAAAGCGAGAATTGCGAAATCGGCTCATCACAATGTTAGAACATTGTCTTAAACTTTGTTATTCAGACTACGTTCAAGACTATCGTGGTTGGACAGAAACAATTAAGCGTAGTCAGCGAGAATTGAAAGGCTTATTGGAAGACTCTCCCAGCTTAAGACCGTATTGGGATGAAATATTTATAGAATGTTATATCAGCGCATTAACGACTCTGCGAGAGAACTCTGATTATCAATCTTTTTCTTTTCCTGATGATTGTCCTTTTCCTCAAGAAATAGATCAAATTTTGCAACAAACTTCTTGGCAGAAGTAGTCAGTGTAATTGCTTGGCGAGGTCTCCGCAAAATTGCTGAAATAGTAAAATGATTAAAAAAAGCTCAGTAATAGCCTCACAACTTGCGCTTTTCATATCAACGTAGGAAACCACGAATCACGTTATGATAGTGGACAGTCTGCTTGTAAATTATGATTGAGTGAATTATTCTCCCTTCGCTAATGAAATTGACATTGAGTCAATATTCCCCTTTGAATTAGATCAATTCCAGAAAGAAGCGATCGCCTCCCTCAATGCTGACCGTTCAGTAGTTGTCTGTGCGCCCACAGGTTCAGGAAAGACCCTCATCGGGGAATATGCTATCTATCGCGCCTTATCTCGCGGGAAACGGGTATTTTACACCACTCCCTTAAAGGCGTTATCTAATCAAAAACTCCGAGACTTCCGCGAAAAATTTGGCTTTGATCAAGTTGGACTCCTCACCGGAGACGCTTCCATTCATAGGGATGCACCAATTTTGGTCATGACCACAGAAATTTTCCGCAATATGCTCTATGGCACGCCCATAGGTCAAATTGGCATCTCCTTAGCTGACGTTGAGGCTGTAGTGCTAGATGAGTGCCACTACATGAACGATCGCCAACGGGGTACAGTCTGGGAAGAATCCATCATCTACTGTCCCCGCAGCGTCCAACTTGTAGCCCTTTCTGCCACCGTTGCCAACAGTGATCAACTTACCAGTTGGTTAAATCATGTTCATGGGCCAACAGACCTGATTTACTCCGATTTTCGCCCCGTTCCCCTAGAATTTAACTTTTGTAATCCCAAAGGATTGTTTCCGTTATTAAATGAAACTAATACCAAAATTAATCCCCGCTTAGTCAAAAAGGCTAAAAAAGGATATTGGGAAAAAGGCAAAGCTGGTAGACCAGAACCGCCCGGTATTATTTATACCCTGAGCCAACTCCAAGAACGGGATATGCTTCCCGCCATTTACTTTATCTTCAGTCGTCGGGGCTGTGATAAAGCCGTTGAAGAAGTTGGTGATTTATGGTTAGTTAATAATGATGAGTCCCAAATCCTCCGCCAACAAATTGACGAATTTTTACGCCGTAACCCCGATGCTGGCAGGGCTGGACAAGTTGCCCCACTGTATCGAGGTATAGCTGCCCATCATGCCGGCATCTTACCAGCTTGGAAAGGATTCGTCGAAGAACTGTTTCAGCAGGGATTAATTAAAGTAGTATTCGCCACAGAAACCTTAGCAGCGGGAATTAATATGCCCGCCCGGACAACAGTTATTTCTACTTTGTCTAAACGCACTGATAACGGACACCGCTTACTCAATGCTTCGGAATTCTTGCAAATGGCAGGGCGGGCTGGTCGTCGCGGGATGGATATGCAAGGTTATGTAGTAACATTACAAACCCCCTTTGAAGGCGCAAAAGAAGCATCCTATTTAGCTACATCCAAAGCTGATCCCTTAGTTAGTCAGTTTACACCCAGTTACGGTATGGTTTTGAACCTGCTGCAAACCCACACCATAGAAAAAGCCAGAGAACTGATAGAACGCAGTTTTGGACAATATATGTCCAATTTGCACCTCCAACCAGATTTTGAAGAACTGGGACAATTTCAAAGCGAATTATCGCAAATTCAATCACAACTGGCGGCAATTGATGAAAGTGAATTGATGCAATATGAAAAACTGCGTCAACGCTTGAAAGTAGAACGCCAAATTTTCAAAACCCTGCAAGAACAGGCACAGGAAGATAGACAGGCACAACTGGCAATGATGCTAGATTTTGCCATATCTGGAACTATGTTGAGTCTCAACGACAGAAACGCCATGTCACCCCTACCAATAACAGTAGTGCTGGTTGACAAAGCCGTGAGTGTGGGTGAGACATCTTACTTTGTTTGCTTGGGGCAAAATAACCGTTGGTATGTGGCAACTTCAGCAGATATATTAGATATGTATGCAGAAATGCCACGAGTAGAAGTTCCATCTGAGCTAATACCACCTTCAGAATTGAGCTTGAAACGAGGACAATCAATTCGTGGTGATGAAAGCACCATTGCGATCGCTCAAAGCATACCCAATCCTGAAGAATTTAACCATCTACCCACAGAAGTAAGAGAACAACTCAGTCGCCTAACTGCTGTCCAAGAACAGTTAGAAAACCATCCCATTTATAAATCGGGTAACATTGCCAAAATATTCAAAAATCGAGCGCGTTGTGTCGAATTAGAAGCAGAAATTGAACACCTACAAGAACAGGTATCACTACAGTCTCAAAGATATTGGGAAGAGTTTCTCTGTTTAATTGAAATTTTGCAATTCTTTGAATGTTTGGATAACTTAGTTCCCACAAAATTAGGAGAAATTGCCGCAGCCATTCGTGGTGAAAACGAATTGTGGTTAGGTTTAGTTCTAGCCAGTGGAGAATTAGATAATATTGGTCCCCATAACCTAGCAGCAGTAATAGCCGCCTTGGTGACAGAAAGCCCCCGCCCAGATACTAAGGTTGATTTCAACCTGTCTACAGAAGCAGATGCAGCCTGGTTAACATTACAACCTATTCGCCGTTCTGTGTTAAAGGTACAGTATCGTCATGGGGTAGCCTTACCTGTAGGTTTAGAAACTCGTTTTATCAGCTTGATTTCCTTGGTGGAACAATGGGCGCTAGGGGTTGAGTGGAAAGCATTATGTGAAAAAACCACTTTAGATGAAGGGGACGTAGTGCGAATTTTACGCCGCACTCTAGATTTATTATCCCAGATTCCTCATGTTCCTAATTTACCAGATGTGTTGCGACGCAATGCTCAACGAGCGATGCAGTTAATTGATAGATTCCCTGTGAATGAAACAATGGAGTAATTAGGGTTTATATAACTTATATTTGCAGTCAGATCCCCGACTTCTTAGAGAAGTCGGGGATCTCAAACCCTTACGGTTTACAAATCAAAGATGAAACTTTTACCTTTTCTAATTGCTTGTAAGGCTTTGATCTGATGGGAGTAAAGTTGGGTGATTCCTAATGATTGTAGGGCTTTGATTAGTTGTTTTGGTAGGTCTTTGGAGATGGTTTTGAGGTTAGGTTCGGTGGCGGGAATTGTTTGTTGATAGAGTATTTCTTCTGCTAGAAATTCGGTGATTTCTGTTGGTTCTGGGGGATGATTATTTGAGGGGGAATTTTCGGGAATGGGTGTGGTAGGTGGTGTCCACAGGCTTTGTAGTAATAAGCTGTAATTGGGCGTGTTCATGGTGGTGTTTTTTGAACTTTGCCCTCATAAATCCCCCATTGGGGGAAGATATTAAGTTGACAGAAGTAAACTCTGAATTTACAAAGTTATTTTTGATAAATGCTATAGTAATTTACTAGAAAATTATCATCTGGCAAAGATTTTCCTCTCTGAAGGATGTTTGTAATGGGGTTGATTAATTGTTGGACATAAATAGTCAAAGGAATTATCAGTATGTTCTAGTTGCATATTCCGGGGTGCATTTAAAGCAATGACAGCATCTCCAATTTTTTCACAACGGTTGCAGTCACAGGCTGTTGCTCCTTGAGCTAATATTTCTTTTAAATTATTGGCAATATTAATAAATCCTCTAGTATTTGAGTTTTTGGGTAGTTGAGCAGCAATTTGAATTAATTGCTCAATTTCTGCACGGTATTGTACTAAAAGAACTTGGTCAATCTGACAGTTGCTGCGACATTTTTTTACATCTCCAAATTCATCAGCAAACTGTTTTAAGCCAGCAGCCAGATTTTGTAAGTCAAGGGTAAGCGGTACAAGGGCGCGGGTACAGGTGGTAGAATCTGTATTGGTATTATTAAACTTTTTTCTGAGTAGAAGTTCAAAACGTTTGATATAAATTCCTAAAATAGAGATAGCTTTTTCTTTATCTTGGGGACTACTAAAGTTGAGTTGGTGGGTGCTAAAAAGTTGGGGAATAAGTTGTAAAATAGCTTTAAGTTCGCTGGTTTTAAATCTATTACTCCACAGTGCAATAGCATCGCCAATATTATTTATAGTTTCTAGGCGCAGCACAAAGTAGAAGGAAATAAGATTAATCAGATAACTGCGCCTCATCTCCATCTGCACGTAATTAGAAATATAAAGCGTTTGGTCAGTAAGTTGAGATTCAAAATACTGCTTATAGACTTGCGTACCTAGTAGCAAAGAACGTAAAACTGAGGTATCTAGAAAGTGTTGAGGAATAGATTTATCATCCATTTGCTATTATTCCTCGTCTTTATCTATATCCAGGCTTTCATCAAGTGTTACCCCAAATGCTAGGGTATCAAAGCCTAAGTTTTCTAGAGTTAAAATTGCTGTTTCAACTGATGAATTGTTGATTGTTTCTTGATTTACTAGGGATGTAAGTAATTCACAAACTCCTTGATATTGACTGGCATTATAGTCAATCCAACGGTTAGAATATGCCAGTGCATCATGCAGTGCCATTACCACTTCTGTATAGGGGTCAAACGGTAATTTATCGCGCATAATACGCATGGTACGCAGTAAGTTATCTGCATAGACAGATGCTATTGGTTCTCCAGAGCAAGAGGCGAGCTTTTGTAAATCTACTAAGATAGTCTTGGTAAGTTCTAATCCTGAAACTTCTAAGACATTCTGCTTAATGTTCATTGTTTTTGTTTAATAATTTTTGAGGGTTTAAGTTAGCTATTGGCTTCTATTTTAATACATATTTATTCCTATTGATAATTATTGGTGAACAGAGTATTTCTTCTCCTAGAAATTCAGTCATATCTGTTGGTTCTGGGGGATGATTATTTGTGTGGGAATTTTCGGCAATGGGTGTGGTAGGTGGTGTCCACAGGCTTTGTAGTAATAAGCTGTAGTTGGGCGTGTTCATGGTGGTGTTTTTTGAACATTGCCATTATAAATCCCCCAGTGGGGGAAGATGTTAAGTTAGGATAATTATTATGGTTTGCATTCAAAAAAATATCTGCTTTTACAGTATTTATACTCTTGTATAATTATTACGACTCTAATAGGCTGTACATAATGTTAATTTATTGACCTAACTAAAGATACAAGTATGAATATTGACTTAATAGGATATCGTCAAAAAGCTGGACTAAAGCAAGTAGATATTGCTAATGCCTTGAATATTTCTACGGAAGAAGTTGATGCTTATGAAAAAGCACCTAATACTGTACCTATGGGGCTTTTATTCCAATGGTTGCAAATATTAGGAGTTGATCCAAGTACAGCTTTAACACCACCTTCAGCACAATTAAAAGGTATTGATCCCGGTTCTCCATATACAGAGCTTTATCGTAGACTAAATTTACTTGATCAGTATATTGATTCTACTCCTCCTATAGATAAGCTGGATATACCAACACCTCCAAATACTCCTAACGACCTCAAAAAACAACTGAAACGCTACCGAAAAAAACCGAATTTAGTATTAACTGGAGGTTTCGACGCAGGTAAATCGCATCTAGCAAACACTATGTTAGGTACTAAAAATTTGCCTGTTGGTTATCAACCAGCAACAAGAGTTATTACATTTGTGCGTCATGTTGAAGATCGTCCTCAATGGTGTGAAGATGATGTATTAATTGTCAATGATGATTTTTGGCTCAAAGATGAGAAAGGTAAACTAATTCTGGATTTCTTGCTTTTAGATGACGAAGAACGTTTTGAAAAATATTGTATTCAATCAGGAAGTTTTGAAGTTTTACAAAAGTATGGTGTACATGGAGAAAATGAAGATATAGCTGCTCATGCTGCGGTAGTTTACATCAATTCACCTCTTTTGAAAGCTTGTAATTTAATAGATTTACCTGGTTTTTCAGATCAACCTGATGAAGTTTCCAAAGATGTAGAAAAGGCTAATAGTGCTGCACAAATAGCAGATATAGTGATATATGCTTCACCAGCAAAAGGACATATTAATGGTCAGGATATGTTACGGCTTAGTAATTTATTAAGTTTACTTCCTGCTCCAGAAAATGAATGTAAGAATTTTCCTACATTGGGTAATTTGTTTATTGTTGCTACCCATGCTGATCCTAGTATTTCTAATGAGCAACTTCAAAAAATTCCAATTGGTGCGGCTAGAAGACTCTATAAACAACTTAATGAGGGAGTTTTAAAGAATCGTAGAGAATTAATAAAACGTGATATTTCTCAACAAGATTTACAAAGCAGATTCTTTACATTTTGGGCAGAAAGACCTGATAGATGTCAAGGTTTATTTAATGACTTTACTAAATTAGTAGGGGAATTTTTACCTCAAACAGTAATGTTTCGTGTTGAAAGAGAAATCAATGCAATCAAAGAAGCTAATATAGATAAATGTGCTAAAGCAATAGAGGCTTATCAAAAGACCCTTGATGATATAGATTCACGACGTAAACAGCTAGAAGCATTGAAAGAAAATGAAGAAACTCGTAAAAAAGAAACTCAAAATAAACGTGATTATGTAATCAAACTTATCAATAACTTAAAGAAAGATACTCATACTTCTTTCAAAGAGTACACTAATAAGATCCTCACCGTTGATGCTGTTGAAGGAATTATTCGTAATCAGTATGATGATAAAAAAGAGGCTAAAGAGGGTATTTCTGGTTATTTAATTGGAAAGATTCAACATAAATTAGAAAAGACCATTAAATTAAACTCTGATAAGTTAACACCTGCAATTGAAGATTTTCTGGGTTCATATCAAGAGGCGTTATTAAAACTCCCAAATTTTGATATATCTATGGAAATACCATTTGATACCAAAGGTGCTTTTTTAGGCGGTTTAGCAGGTTTAGGTAGTATAGGTGCTTTATCAGTTTGGGCGGCTGCATTAGGCAATCTTGGAGGTTATATTTTAGTAGCTAAATTAGTTAGTTTACTATCAGCATTGGGTATTAGTATTGGTGGAGGTACTGCTGCTGTCATAGCTTTTGTAGCAGCTATTGGTGGTCCCATAGTTTTAGGTATTGGTATAGCTGCTGCATTAGCTTCACTTGCATGGAGTTTATTTGGAGAATCTTGGCAAAAACGTTTAGCAAAGCAGACAGTTAAATATTTCCAAGAACAAAATATAAATGATAAATTTGCAAATGGAATTGATGAATTTTGGAAAGATACAACTAAAGGTTTTAATCAAGGTGCTGATGCTGTTGAAAAATCCTGGCAACAATATATTAACCATTTGCGGGAAATAACTTCTCCTGAAATGGATTCAAAAGAACGTATTGAGGAAATTATTAAGATATTGGAGGAACTTCAGAATTTTTTTAAACAAATTCCTTGGGTAAGTTTTAATCTCAAGGATTGTATGTAAATTTCTGGGTAGTTTTTAAACTTAAAGGCTACCTATGTTAAAATAACTGAAACTTTGACTTTATTGAATTAGAGGATTATCATGAGCAATCTTTATTTTGGAGAACGAGAATTTGGATTAAAGCCAAGAATTGAACATGAAATTAATGATAATGTTTGGGGAGGATTAATAGCTTTAATTAATAATTTGATTGAGGAACAATATTTCGCTCAATCTTTTCCTGAAAGGTGTCTTGATTTTCCTAATTCTCTTGATCATATTTATGGAACTAATCTCTCAAGGATGAAATTAGCCATTAAAGGTGATTTTGCAAATTTTCAATTTCCGCCAATTGAATTAGATAGACCTCTAACTTTGACTATTCTTGAGTTTATAGAATTTTGTCATAAGCATATATCTAAACCAATTGATTTTGAAATTCATCCTTTCTGGCAACACCATCATTTAAGTTTTGATAAACAAGAAGGACAAAATGAGTTTCGTGATAAAGTAAATGATTTATTTAAACGAAATGGTATAGCTTTTGAATTACAAGAAGATGGACAAATTAATCGTTTAGCTCCTCCTTTTTTAAGAGATAAATTAAATAATTCTATTTTTCAAACAAATGATGAAATATTGGATTCATTACTTGAAACTGCTAGAAAGAAATATCTTGATCCAGATTTGAATGTACGTAAAGAATCATTGGAAAAACTATGGGATGCTTGGGAAAGAATAAAAACGCTAGATGATCCATCAGATAAGAAAAACTCTACAGAAATACGTTTAAAAAAAGTTGCTTATGAAAATATGTACACAGTGCTTAATGAGGATGGTTTTTTATTAACTAAAATAGGAAATGACTTTATGATACGACATACAGAAGTAGGAAAAATTCCTATCACTTCAAGCGCACACGTTGATTATTTATTTAATCGTATGTTTGGTCTTATTTACCTGTTTTTAGGTAATCAAATTGGTAAAAAGTCAGATTTAACTGTAAAACCAGAAATTCGAGAAGATAAAGTTATGGATGAATTAGAATTTTAACTTTAATCCGTGAACATCAATGAGGGTTGTAATTCTTGTAAAATAGCGATTACGATTTTAGCGAAGCAGCTTTGCTCAAGTATACTAAGTTGAATAAACGGTTGGGCTGAACTATTGACAAATTTAAGCCCAGCAGCTTATTGCAAATGGGTTTACTATTTAGTAATATAGTATTTGCGTTGTATTATTGTCTTGGGAGTATTTATATGTCCGATTCAGAACAAAAAAAATCCTTGAATCATCCAGAGATTGATTTTCTAGGTGGTCAGACTATTGAAGAAGCTACTGAGGAAGTTGAAGAACTTTTTTTAGATGGTAAAACTATTGAAGAAGCTACTGAGGAAGTAATTAAAGAGTTGGGTGGAAGAATGAATAATGATGAAATACGTAAATTATTTGATTAGACAATCATAAACCTAAATTATCAACAAATACCTGGATTTAGTAAAATAAATTTACTAAGTTCAGTTTTTTTATAAAATAAACTTAGAGTTTAATTTAGAATATATTTTATGATGATTTAAATAAATTATTAAAGCTATTGAAAATTTACACACACGGTATATAGGGTATTTATTTGAGTCTCTTTGAAAATTCGCCACCTGTACCACCAGACTTTGATCCACAACAAGCTAAATGGGAATATTTAAAGGAGAAACATAACCTGTAAAATTCTAGCTTGTTCCTAATATTATTATCAATGAAATTAGATTTTAGACCGACATCAAACATCCAATCCAAAATCCAAAATTATCCCTCAACTTCATCCTAATTAAACCACTTGAAACAACCTACAAACACCAAGAATCACCACCAACAAATCCCTACCATCAGCACCCCTCTTCATTTTGTAGAACTTTAGCCGCTTATCCACATTATTAGCCACAAACACCAAAGGACAAGGTATTGTTGATGAAAGCGATTTTAATTTGTGTTGAGCGCAGATGAGGTAATAAAAAATGATTGCTGTAAAAGATAAGTTCCCTAAGTTAACACCCGAAGAATATTTTGTCTGGGAAGAACAACAACTGCTTCGCCATGAGTATCTTAATGGTGAAATTTACGCTATGAGTGGGGGAACTCAAAATCATGGACGGATTGCTAGTAATATTATTTTCATTGTTAAAGGTCATTTACGGGGTAGTGGTTGTCAGGTTGGTAATTCCGATTGTCGTGTAAATATTGTGGAAACGAAAGATTATGTTTATCCTGATGTGAGCGTTACTTGCGACGAGAGAGATAGGACTGCAATCCAAGCAATTCAATATCCCTGTCTAATTGTTGAGGTTTTATCTCCCAGTACAGCCAGTTATGACCGAGGGGATAAATTTAGATTGTATCGTCGTAATCCTAGTTTGCAAGATTATGTTTTGGTTGATGCTGAGAAAATAGCGATTGATTTATACCGCAAAAATGATCGCGGTAATTGGGAAATTTTTAATTATCAGGTAGGGGATAATATCGAGCTACGAAGTATTGATTTAAGTTTTCCCATTGAGTCGGTTTATGAGGATATTGTTTTTGAGGAATTAGGATAAATTGTTTTTAAACTCGTTCCTGGGCGCAGACCCTGCGCCCCTACCTCCTGAATCTGTGACTTTTATCTGACGGAAAATGCTTCGCTGAAACGTCGAGTAATCGGTTCAATAATGAATGTTAAAACTGACTTTTTGCGAGTGACAATTTCGGCATTTGCAGCCATACCTGGATTGAATTCTACCTCTTGTCCACGTACATTCAAGGAATGTTTACTTAATTTAATTCTGGTGGGAAAAACCAAACCTAAGTCTTTATCAATTATGGCATTGGGACTGATTTGTAATACTTCACCGTCAACTACACCAAATTCTTGAAACGGGAAAGTGGCGATTTTAACTTTTGCTTTCATTCCCTGATTAATAAAACCAATATCACGGTTAAGAACTTTTACCTCTAGCAGCATTTCTTCTCCTTCTGGTAAAATTGATAGTAGTTCTTCTCCAGATTGGACTGGACCTTTGGTAGCTTTAATTTTGTAAATTGTGCCAGCAACGGGGGCTTTAATAGTTTCTCCGTCTTTTTGTTGTTTGGCTTGTTCTAATTGACCGGCAACGGTAGCTAATTCTTCTTTGCGTTTATTAATTTGGGTGAGAATTTCACTTTGACGTTCTGAGGTTAACCGGATGTTTTGATTTCGGGCTGTTTGATAAGCCTGTTCTGCTTGATTTATTTCTTGAAATTGGGCAGCAACGTCTTTTTCTAAAGAGGCAATTTTATCTTTTGCTTCCGTTAAATTATTTTGGTTTTTGGTAACTTCATCAGCATTTCTGATAATATCTGCATTGGCACGATTTAATCTTTCTTTAGCATCTAAATAATCAACTCTGGTTAAAGCACCTGGTTCAACTAAGGTACGAAGATTTTCTTCCCGTTGTTTAGCAATAGATAAATTATTATCTAACATAGAACGTAAACTTTTGACATTTTCTAAGTTTTTTTGCACATTGGTAAAACTGACTTTAGCATTGGCTAAATTTTCTTGTAAGCGACTCAAACGGACTTTGGCTTGATTGAGAATTGATTGTTGACGTTTGGCTTCTGCTGCTGCTGCTGCTTGTTTGGCTTTATAGTCTAATAACCGCGAGTTTAAAAGTTCATCTTGGAGGATTGTTCCCGCAGTTTTGCCTCCAGAACGTTCAGCTTGTAATCGTTGTAAATCATCTTCAATTAATTTACTAGATTTGGCTAGACGGTTGACATCTGTTTGCTGAAAATTGGGATCACGTTGAATGAGAATTTGATCTTTGGTGACGCGATCGCCTTCTTTCACCTTGACTGCTAAAATAGAACCATTACCCAAAGCTGTCACCGGTCTAACTTGGGTAGAAGAAATTAATTCTCCTGTTGCTGTGGCGACTTCATCAATTTCTGAAAAATGCGCCCAGGAAATTGTTCCAAAGATGATGAAACTAATTGTTCCTGCTAATAATCTTGTATAAAGCGGTGGTAATTCCTGGACAGCTTTCCCCAATTCATAGGATAATTGTTCTTCTGGTTTTGCAAATCTTTCTTTTGTTTGACGCGCTTGCACAGCATTTGCAGCTAGGGAAAATTTCATAATTTGTCAGTTTTGTTAGTTGTTTTTTTATTGATTGATGCCAATTTCATCTCAGCCTTATCAAACTAACTTCTTCAGGGGAAAAGGCTTAATGTGGTAATTTTGTGAAGCTGCATTAAGAATTGGTGTGGGCAATAACTAAATGTTTAATAGTAATCTATGCCAATATAAAATATTGTTATGTAAGTCACTGAACATATCCAGATCCCCGACTTCTTAAAGAAGTCGGGGATCTATATTAATTATTCTGGTTATTTTGATAACATGATTGTTTTTAGGAAAATTATCTGTATTTATTCCTACAGTTAGAAGCACTTTTCTCTACAATATACGTTAATAAGCTAGTAGCTTACTAGATAGGAACGTAAAAAATTAACTCTATGATTTACCATAGCAATGCGATCGCATCTCGTAAAGAGGGAAAATTTTCAGGTGTGTGTGGGCTTGATTTGTATTACCAAAGTTGGCATCCTGGCGGTGAAATCAAGGGAATCTTAGTCATAGTCCATGGACTCGGAGGACATAGCGGACTTTACAAGACGATAGTTGACCATTTGTTACCAAAAGAATATGCTATCTATGGCTGTGATTTACGTGGTCACGGGCGTTCATCTGGTCAAAGAGGTTACATTAATACCTGGGCTGAATTTCGTGATGACTTACAAACTTTCCTCAATTTAATTCGACAACAACAACCAGGATGCCCAATTTTTCTATTAGGACATAGCATGGGGGGAGTAATTGCCTTAGATTATACTCTTCGTTATGTGCAAGATAAATCTGCGTTGTCAGGTGTGATTGCTTTTGCACCCAGCATTGGTCAAGTGGGAGTACCCCTGAGTCGCGTCGTTTTAGGTAAATTACTCTCCCAAGTGTGGCCCCGTTTTTCCTTAAATATTGGCTTGGATGTCCGCGCAGGTTCACGAGATCAGAAAATCTTAGATTCCTATACTCAAGATAAATTACGCCATACTCTCGCTACTGCTAGGTTATCTACGGAGTTTTTTGCCACAGTAGATTGGATTCATAATCATGCGAAAAAATGGCAAGTACCATTGTTAATTTTACATGGTGGTGCGGATAGAATTGCCTTGCCAGCAGGAAGTGAAATATTTTATCAAAATGTTATCTATCCAGATAAATTAAGAATTGAATATCCTGGAGGTTATCATGATTTACACTACGATATTAATTATCTTCAAGTAATCACTGATTTACTTAATTGGATGGATCAACATTTACCTGCTACGGTAGTTCCATTAGAATCAACGATCAGTAATGAATAATCAATAATAATACAGTAGAATTCAGGAGTCAGGAGTCAGGAGTAAAACTGGTTTACAAGCATATTATAGCCCCCTCCTCGCTTGCGGGGAGGGGTTGGGGGTGGGGTTAAAAAATGCCCTATACATATACATTTGCATTTAGTGTATATTGACAGTTAATTAATCCGAAATAGATAAAAGCCAATAAGTACCAAAATAAAAATCATAGTTGTAGAATAGACAATTACATCTTTCACTAAAAAGGAAATCCAATCTTTTCTCAACTCCTGTTTAAACTTGAGTTCTCGTAATTTACGCTCAAGTTCTATATCTTCTTGATCAGGTAATCTAGTGTAAGGAATAATTTGGATATCATTAATAACTTCATCTGTTGTGTCTGGATTTTGCCAATTATCCAATCCATGATTAGATTCAGTAGAAATAATTGGTAAATTATCTAAATTGCCATTTTTAAGTTCTTTTTTAATGACCTTCTTCGCAATTTTGACGATTAGATCTTCTAAATTTTTATCCACCATATCTGGTAAGGTTACATCTTTTGAGCAGGGGGACTAAAAATATTGACTAAAACTTGGACAAGGTTGTTTCTTTGACGACGGGTAAGTTTACTAATTGCCATGCGATCGCCAACTAAAGGATTTTGTGTTAAAATGTCATTGCCTGGATAACTATCAACATATATAGTCTCATTCGCATCCAAATAATCAGCCAAAGTCAGTTTCCAATCCAGGCGATAAATTGGGGATCTACCCTTATTATAAATATGATAGCGAATTAGGCGACTAGCCAAAGTATCTGTAGCTACAATTTTTCCAGTTACTTTACTAACATATTGGTTTTCTTGGGGAAAATCAGGAATTTGTTGATATACTTTTTGCCAGACATCGCTAGGAGTAAATATTTGCGCGGCTGCGGGTGCAATATGCAATAAATTAGTATTTCCTATTCCCAAAACAACTATTATCACCGACATTAAAGTAATGATAAATGGTGAAAAAAATTGCCCTATCAAAAGTTTTTGCTGTTTCATTTACATTACCCAAAATACCGCCAAATTTAGAAGTAGGGCGACTATAAGTCGCGTCTACACAGATAAAACCCACTTTCGTGGGTTAAATTTCTATGAGTCCACGAAGGTGGACTTTGCTTGTGTAGCTGCGAATTTTATTCGCCAGGATTTTTTTAAATTACAATTCACCGATAATTTCTGGCTGATTTAATTCATCAGACATTTCAATAATTGCTCTGAGTACAGGTTTCATGATAGAATCTTCGTTATTTTCAAAATCTTCATAACGTCGCCGTTTAGCACGATTTGCCACCTGTACGGTAATGCGATAGCGGTTTGACGCAGCACTAATTAATTCCTCAGCACGGTGCATGATTTGAGACTGAGTTGTCTCGAACTTAGAACGCTTAAGCATAATTGATGACTCTGGAGATTCTATCCTAGTTTACTCGGATTTTTCAAATTTAGATATGGAAACGGGAACGATCCTTGAGAAATTTGCCTAAGTAGGACAATGAGACTGAGAATTTGCCGGAATTGTTGGATTTTTTGTTTAAAAAGTTGGTTCTCTAAATGGAGATTTGCAATCTTTTTTTTAGCTAAATAAATATTATCTGGCAACCTATGTAAAGCTGCATAACTAGCACATTCATATTGATTAAATATATCCGTTATCAAGGCTAGAGTATTTTTGGCTTTTCGTAATTGTTGAGCTAAATAAAAGAGCATAATAGAAATAAAGATGTTAATCAGGACAACGATAGTTACCATACTTTATATTGCTTGCCACTGATTTAATCGCAATTGTAGCCTTATTATATCAGCATTGTCAGTTTTTAGCCTTTTATCTATAGGAATTAAAAAATCAGGCGTTACTGATAGCCTGCGTGGCGATAGCCATATGGAAAGATGAAATTGGTAAATTTAACCTTTGCAACCTTAATTCTTTGCGCCTTTGCGCCTTGGCGTGAGACATATTCATATATTTTAGGACTTACGCACGCTCACTAACTTACCATCATATGAATGAACGAAATTGCGTCGTTTTCGGCTTTGGGAATAACTTATTGAGTAGGGTGCGTCAGATAGAGGAAATCTGTTTTTTACCAAATTATTGGGTCTGACGCACCCTACAAGAGATAAAATCCACATCACATATTTAGAAAACTTTGTCAATGCGTAAGCCCTATATTTAATCAGCAACACCAAAAATCAAATTAGAATTACTATAGAATTTTGTATATCATCCTTTTCTAGTTTCTGTCATGACCGCAAGCACAAGAGCAATAGTTGTATTTGATATAGACGGGGTTATCCGTGACGTTAGCGGCTCATATCGTCGGGCAATATCTGATACAGTCGAACATTTTACCTGCCAAGCCTATCGTCCCACACCAACAGACATTGACAACCTCAAATCAGAAGGAATTTGGAATAACGATTGGGAAGCCTCCCAAGAATTAATTTACCGCCATTTTGTCAGTCAAGGACAACAGCGAGAACAACTACAATTAGATTATGAAAATATTGTTACTTATTTTCAAAGCCTTTATCGGGGTACAGACTCCGAAAATTGGAACGGCTACATTTGTCATGAACCTTTATTAGCACAGCCTAGTTATTTTCAAGAACTCACGCAATCTGGTATTGCTTGGGGTTTTTTTAGTGGTGCTACTCGCTTGAGTGCTAACTACGTTTTAGAAAAACGCTTAGGTTTACAATCTCCTATCCTAATTGCTATGGAAGACGCACCCGGTAAACCAGATCCTACCGGACTTTTTGCGACTATTAACATCTTAGAAAATGGTAATAATCAAAAACAAACAGTTGTCTATGTAGGTGATACTGTAGCAGATATGCACACTGTAGAAAAAGCCAAAGCCATAGATAATTCTCGGATTTGGTTAGGTGTTGGAGTATTACCTCCCCACGTTCAGGAAACAACAGCAGTTAGTGAAGCTTATACACAAAAGCTGATACAAGCTGGGGCAAAGCTAGTGTTTAATAATGTGCAAGAATTAACAATGAAAACGATTTCTCAATTAGAATCGTGAACTCATACCCGCCGATTTTTCTGAATTATCTAGAACAATAGAGAATTTATCAAAATGTCTAATTTAAAACTACCTAATGGACCGAACACTCACCCTTGGATACAAACATTCCAATGGGTAAAAAACCCTTTGGGATATCTGGAAGAATGCGCCAAAAATTATGGTGATACTTTCACCTTAAGAATCGGTCCACTTTTTAAACCACAAGTATTTATTAGCAATCCCCAAGGGATTCAACAGATTTTTACCACAGACCCCAAACAGCTAGATTCTGGTACGCCCGCAGGATCGGGAGTGCCGCTTTTGGGACCAAATTCTCTCTTATCCTTAGAAGGTAAAACTCACCAAAGGCAGCGAAAATTATTAACTCCTCAATTTCATGGGGAACGAATGCTAAATTATGGTGAATTAATTAATAATATTACTCAGCAAGTAACTAGTAAATGGCAAATTGGGGAAGTTTTTCCAATTTTGTCTTCTATGCAAGAAATTTCTTTTCAGGTAATTTTAAAAGCTGTATTTGGATTGAAAGACGGGGAACGTTACGACAAACTCAAACAAAATCTAATTGCTATTCTCAATCCCAAAAGACCTTTGTTCAGGGTAGCAATGATTATGTTTCCATTCTTGCGACGGGATTTAGGTGCATGGAGTCCTTGGGGACGCTTTTTAAGATTACGTCAAGAGCTAGATGATATCATTTATGCAGAAATTCACGAAAGGCAATTACAACCAGATCCATCTCGGACTGATATTCTATCTTTAATGATGGCTGCTCGTGATGAAGTTGGAGAAGCAATGACAGATATAGAATTACGTGATGAGTTGATGACTTTGTTAGTCGCAGGTCATGAAACTACAGCCAGTTCTTTAGCATTTGCTCTATATTGGATTCATTCTCAATCAGGAGTCCGTGAAAAGCTATTAGCAGAATTGGATAGCTTGGGTGAAACTCCTGATGCAAATGCAATTTTCAAATTGCCTTATTTGAATGCTGTTTGTTCAGAAACACTGCGTTTATATCCAGTAGCAATGTTAGGATTAAATCGCTTGGTGAAATCACCATTAGAAATTGGAGGTGAAAAATTTGAGCCGGGAACTATTGTCGTTCCCTGTATTTATTTAACCCATCATCGCCAAGATTTATATCCTGATTCTCAACAATTTAAACCAGAGCGTTTTTTAGAACGGCAATTTTCTCCTTCTGAATATTTACCTTTTGGTGGTGGTAATCGTCGCTGTATTGGCATGGCTTTTGCATTATTTGAAATGAAAATTGTGTTGGCAAAAGTGCTATCTAATTGGCATCTAAAATTAGCGGAAACCGAACCAGTTAAGCCTGTTCGCAAAGGCTTATTATTAGGTCCTGGTGGTGGTGTCAAGATGATTCTCAAGGAGAAACGTCGGCAAAATCAACCAGTTATCTAAAAAGCGCGTTAGTTAAAGAACCTGCCTCAGAACGAATTTTTGTGGCACATTGAGTGGAACATTTAATTTCTAGCCACAATACCTTCGGAGGCAGCCGAGATTATGCCACAATAGCGAAATTAGCTAACAGCATTAGGAGTTTTAGTTGTGGAGTCCCCCCAAAAAACGTTATACCAACCAGCCACAATTGAGGAAAAATGGCAAAAAACATGGTCAGAACTTGGCTTAGATAAAACACCTCAAGATCAAAATAAGCCAAAATTCTACGCGCTTTCCATGTTTCCCTACCCCTCCGGTAGCTTGCACATGGGTCACGTTCGTAACTATACAATTACAGATGTGATCGCCCGCCTCAAACGGATGCAAGGGTATCGGGTATTACATCCAATGGGTTGGGATGCTTTCGGACTACCCGCAGAAAACGCCGCCATTGATCGAGGTGTACCCCCTGCCAAATGGACATATCAAAATATTGCCCAAATGCGGCAACAATTACAACGTCTGGGTTTATCCTTAGATTGGGAAACTGAACTTGCTACCTGTTCCCCCGATTATTACAAATGGACACAATGGATTTTTCTGCAATTTTTACAAGCCGGTTTAGCTTACCAAAGAGAAGCCGCAGTGAATTGGGACCCTATTGACCAAACTGTATTAGCAAATGAACAAGTTGATAATGAAGGACGTTCTTGGCGTAGTGGAGCAATAGTAGAACGTAAATTATTGCGTCAATGGTTTTTCAAAATTACCGACTACGCAGAAGAATTATTAAATGATTTGGATAAACTTACAGGTTGGCCAGAGCGAGTTAAATTAATGCAAGCCAACTGGATAGGAAAATCCACAGGCGCTTATTTAGAATTTCCTATTGTTGGTGCAGAGGAAAAAATCGGCGTTTATACCACCCGTCCCGATACCATTTATGGTGTGAGTTACGTCGTCTTAGCCCCAGAACACCCTTTAACTAAAGTGGTGACAACTTCTGAACAAAAAGCAGCGGTAGAAGCCTTTATTAAGGAAGTCAGCAACCAAAGCGAGTTGGAAAGAACCGCAGAAGACAAACCAAAACGGGGTATTCCTACCGGGGGGAAAGTAATTAATCCTTTCACTGGCGAAGAAGTACCGATTTGGATAGCTGATTATGTTCTTTATGAATATGGTACAGGTGCGGTAATGGGTGTACCTGCACATGATGTCCGAGATTTCAAATTTGCCAAAGAACAAAATTTAGCTATTAAAGTGGTAATTGTTCCGGAAATTGGTGGAGAAGAAACTTTAAAATCAGCCTATACAGAAGCGGGAATTTTAGTTAATTCTGGTGACTTCAATGGCATGAATTCTGTAGATGCGAAAAAAGCCATTATCGAATTTGCCCAAAAACAAAACTTCGGTAAATTAAGAGTACAATATCGCCTCCGAGATTGGTTGATTTCTCGACAACGTTATTGGGGCGCACCTATCCCTGTTATTCACTGTCCTGAATGTGGAATTGTGCCTGTCCCCGACAAAGATTTACCTGTACAATTACCGGAAGATATTGAATTAAGTGGTCGTGGTGGTTCACCTTTAGCACAATTGGAAAGTTGGGTAAATGTTCCTTGTCCAACTTGCGGTACTCCTGCGAAACGGGAAACCGATACGATGGATACTTTTATTGATTCTTCTTGGTATTTCTTACGTTATCCAGATGCAAAGAATGAAGAAAAGATTTTTGATTCTGGTAAAGTAAATGATTGGATGCCAGTAGATCAATATGTGGGGGGAATTGAACACGCAATTTTACATTTATTGTATTCGCGTTTCTTCACCAAAGTATTAAGAGATAGAGGTTTATTTAACTTTGATGAACCATTTCAAAAGTTATTAACTCAGGGCATGGTACAGGGTTTAACTTACATGAACCCGAATAAAGGTGGTAAGGATAAATGGATTCCTTCAAATTTAGTTGATGCTAATAATCCTGTAGATCCGCAAACTGGAGAACCTTTACAACGTCTCTATGCTACCATGTCCAAATCAAAAGGCAATGGTGTTGCACCGGAAGATGTCATTAATAAATATGGCATTGATACGGCGCGAATGTTCATTTTATTTAAAGCACCTCCTGAAAAAGATTTGGAATGGGATGAGGCTGATGTTGAGGGACAATTCCGCTTTTTAAATCGCGTTTGGCGGTTGGTGACAGATTATGCTGCTGCGGGAGTTTGTCAGCAAAAAGCCGAAGTTGATAAGTTAAATAAAGCGGAAAAAGATTTGCGTCGGGCAATTCATATTGCGATTCAAGCAATTACGGAAGATGTGGTAGATGAATATCAATTCAATACTGCTATTTCGGAATTAATGAAGTTAAGTAATGCCTTAACTGATGCTGATTGTCATAATTCGCCAATTTACGCGGAAGGGATTCTAACTTTGGTGATTATGTTAGCGCCTTTTGCACCACATATTGGTGATGAATTATGGCAACTGTTGGGGAATAAAAATTCTGTACATACCCAAACTTGGCCTAGTTTTGATCCTGCGGCTTTGATAGCTGATGAAATTACTTTGGTGATTCAAATTATGGGTAAAACTCGCGGTGCTATTCAAGTTCCTTCAAAATCTGACAAAGCGGAATTGGAAAAATATGCGCGGGAGTCGGAGGTTGGACAACGTTATCTTGAAGGTAAGGAAGTTAAAAAGGCGATCGTTGTTCCTGGTAAGTTGGTGAATTTCGTTTTGGGATAGTTTTTGGTTTGTAGCGATTATCTTGATTGTCAAGCGATCGCTACAGATTTTTAGCAGTATGTATGGTTTATTTTTGTTGTATTTTAATGATTTTAGATATGATATATAACAATTTGGTAAGCAAGTTGGCAGAAAAATTTGAGCGACGGTTTTCGGACATATCTGTTCACTATAACTTTGATAATGGTGATGAATTTGAAATTGCTCTTTGTGAATCAATTCGATCAGTTTTACCTCAAAAGTATGGTATATGTCGAGGATTTATTGTAACTAAAGATAATAAATGTGAAGGTGACGATATCATAATTTATGAACGGGACAGATTCCCAACATTTAAATTTCTTGAACAGGACAAATTTGATCGGAAAGAGGACATTCCTATTGAATCAGTCTGTGCTTATATTGAAGCTAAAAATACACTTTATATTGATGATGACGGCGGACAAAGCCTAACTAAAGCCTTGAAACAAATTGAATCAATTAAAAAATTAGACCGTAAAGTAATTAATAGAGGAATAATTGAAATTGATAATCAATATTTTCGACTTTTTGAACCAAATCGAGACGATTGGCCTCAAGCTGCTAACCCTATTTTTACAGCCATATTTGCTAGAAATATCAAGATAAGTAAGAAAAATAATACTGCTCCTATAAGTGTTAAAGAATGTTTAAATACTTTGGATGGCTTATCTAGCAAGACATCAAATAATGATCTGCATCCAGATATTATGATATGGGGAAGAGATATTATTGCTTTCCCATGTATCAGAGAATCAAAAGATGGAAAAACTTATAATGTTTTTTCTTCACCATTTTTTATAAAAGATAAATCGGTTATTTGTTTACACCAAGAACCCCAAAAAGCTTTCGGACTGGGTGTAATTTTATTATTGTACGCCTTGGAAAATATAAGGCTTGAAAAAATGCAATGGAGTGACATTTTAGCATCTGAATTGGGTATGGAACTAGAGTAGTTTGTAGATTGGCTTAAATGAAATGCAACTCAACATATTTATTATTGTTGGTTGATGTTGGGTTGCACTATTGATTGAACCACGAAGACACGAAGGAAGAAAGAAGAAGATAATACAAGTAATCTTACACTAGCAAGAGAGTATAATAGGTATAATCCACTCGTAAAGTTAAAACACTATATTGATTTATGCACATACAAAGAATCCAAGTACCTGATTTTCGGGCTTTAAAAAATGTAGATATTAGTTTTGAGAAGGAATTTACTCCGCGTATTTTTCCCCTTGGTAGTCAAAATGGTGGTGGTAAAAGTACATTGTTACAGTTGATTTTTGTTTTATTACACTGCTCTGGAAATCCTGATAGAGTGGAGTTTATTCAAAATTTACTAGATGGTTTTCATGTTAATGATGAATTAGGTAAAAGAACATTAGCTATTGTTGATATTTGGGATGGTAGTAAAACTGTAAAACTTGATTTTTTTGTTGGTAATAAAACTTATATTTTAAATTTATTAGAAGAAGATAATGATGATATAGAATCATTTAGAACCTACGATTATTTTCCTGGCTATGTATTACATGAACCTAAATTAACATTACCTAATCCCAAATCACCTAGAGCAATATTATCAACTACAAGTGAGATAAAAGAGGAAGAATATTCTGAAAAAATGCAAGCAGAGCAACTTCAGTTAAACAAGAAAAAGCAAATATTTAGTATGTTAGATATTATGCTTAACGATTCTTTTTTTAAACGTAATTCAGTACCAATTTGTAATTTTATTGAGAATAAATTAAACCAAAAAATTATAATTTGTAGAGTTGATGGCATAGATATAAATGAAGTAAATAATTTTTTAATAGATTTATCTAATAAAATATTCTTAACTGCTCATATTTCACAAATATTTCTATTTCTACAAGCAGATAATAGAAAATCACTATTTAAAACTCAAGCAAACAATCAAATTAATTATTATCAGCAAATTAAAGCAGCTAATTCTAAATTACCTGGATTTTTCACCTATGACTTCCTATCAATAGATATTCTTATTGAAGCATTCAAAAAAGCACGGGATGATGATTTTAAACAGGCTGTAGAAAAAGGAGGAAACTATGGTAATAATTATGTAAAACTATTAGATGAACTTAACAATTTATTGAATAACAAAAAAATTAACGTCCAACCTGATTTATCTGGAATTAATTTTAAAATTGATTTTAAAATTGATGGTGATCAAACAGAACTTTATCCAGAAGATTTAAGTCATGGAGAATTAAAAAGATTATGTATATATATGTGGCTAAAACATAATAAAATAGAAGATGCTATTGTATTGATGGATGAATTAGAAATATCTTTTCACCCAGATTGGCAATATCAAATAGTTAGAGATTTAGAAGAATGGGGTGCGACTAATCAATATATTCTCGCAACTCATTCCTATGAATTATGTAATGCAGTTACACCTGCTCATGTTAAGGAATTAGATCCAAAATTACAAGCAAGAAAAATTAAATAATCAACCTAATTAAGAATATGAGTTTTAATGAGCAGGAACTAAAAGAACATTGTTTAAAGATTATTCGAGATAGCAGAATTAGAAATAAAATTGTCATTCTCTGCGAAGGTCTTATTCCCCCAAAAGTAGAAGGTAGACGCTCACCGCAATTATATAAGCAAATGGAACAAATGCCAGATGCTAATTTTTATAATGCTTGTGTACCAACATGGTGGAAGGAATATAGACCAATTTTTTTTAATTGTGGAGATAGAAATGATGTTTTAAATACATTCTTTGGAATTTTAGATTTACATAATGCTGATAGCCGCCAATCATTTTTAAATCCTGATAAACTTTTTGCGATTGTAGATTTAGATATTCAATTTGCAGATATAAAAGAAGATTACAAGTTTAAAAATACGGATGATATTTTCTATAGCATTTATAATGAAACAAAGATTAATGAAACGCTTCTAAACCATCATCGTATATGGGTTACTGGTTTAATTCATAAGGAAGCTTACTTTTTAAAACCTGATATTCAGGAAGTTTTTGATAACCAATATATTATTTCTCCTTTATATAAAGAAACTCCTGTTAATTTAGAAAATATTTATTTAGATATGGTTAATGATATGACTAATGATGCAGATTTACAAATTCATTGGTCAAGAGTAATTAAGAGAATTAGTCACCTTTCTAATTTTGATGATATGGAAATAGATAAATTTCAATATTTTTGGGAAGAAGAGTATGAAAATAATCAAAGTTTAGATTATAAAAATAAATTAATAAATGCGTTATTAATGCTGGTTAAATCTAAAGAATATTGGAAGCAAATTTTACCAGATGATAATTGGCCGCATTCACCATATAAATTTAGAGAACAATTATCTTTGGAAATTGGTAAATTTTATTCAAAACAAGATTGTATTGTTGAAAATCATATTCCTTTTTTCTTTAAGACGCTATACAAATTAATTGAAGAATAAATAATTTTGTAGGTGACTTTTTTAGAAAAATCTGGTACTATTGAGAATGGGTATATAAATCATTGCAAGTAATGAAAGTGAAGCTTCGCAACAATGCAAATTCTTCTCGTACAGGTGTAAATCGTTCCAGTAAGTACATAGTTGTTTATCACAAAAAGGGAGAAACACTAGGGATGAATAAAATATTTAACCCAATTATGAAAGATATGAAAGATAATTCTATTGTTAAAGCCTTTTTAGATTTTATAGCTAGAAATAGAAAGGCAAATCTTGCTACTGCTGATCAAGTAACCACACAAGAAGCGGCTAAAATTCTCAATGTTTCTCATCCTTATGTGATTCAATTATTAGACTCTGATGAAATTCCTTGTCATAAAGTCGAAAATCGTCGCAGAATATTCTATCAAGATTTGATAGAGTATAAAAATATAATTGATGCTAAACGTAGAGAAACTTTAGCAGAATTAGCAAATCAAGCTCAAGAATTAAATATGGGATATTAAATGCAAGCAAGTGGTTTGATAGTTGTTTATGATGCTTGTGTTTTATATCCTGCACCACTCAGGGATTTTTTGATGTGGTTAGCTTTAACTGATTTATTTCAGGCAAAATGGACTGATAAAATTCATGAAGAATGGATAAATAATGTTTTAAAAAATCGTCCTGATCTGACTTATAAACAGTTAGAAAGAACCAAAAATTTAATGAATCAAAATGTTCGAGATTGTTTAGTAACAGAATATGAACAATTAATTGATGAATTAGAACTTCCAGATGCAGATGATCGCCATGTTTTAGCAGCAGCTATTAAAAGTGATGCTGAAATAATTGTATCGTCGTGCTTCATTGCTTACTGAAGGTATGGAAGTTGATCTTGATGAAGAGTTATCAGAGGATTTCATATTTGAATAAATGTTAATGAGTGGATAGATTCATCCTGTCTTTAGTGAAAAATATAAAAAATTGATGATTATCGCTTCTAAGTATGATATTTTCATTTATTATGGAAAAAACAAATTTGTTAATTAATGTTAAGTCAAGAAAAATTTGAAACCCTTATATTAGATCCTAATAAATTTGTTGAGGGTGACATTATATGGGATAAAAATAAAAGAAACCCTCCTGCTTTTGAATTTCGCGTTAAAATCGTATCAGATGAGTCTTATCCACTTATTATTAAGGGTTGGTATAACTCTTTTGCCAATAAGCTTAGTTACGCAATTATTCATCTTGATTTCGGTAATAGAATATACGGTCTAGATTTAGGTGAAGACCATGAGAATCCTGATCGTGTAAAAATAGGTAGAAAGCATAAGCATCGTTGGGTTAATGACTATTTTAATGATAGATTTATTGGAGATAGAAAAGCTTATGTTCCAGATGATATTACTGCTTTAGCCAATGATCCAATAGGAGTCTGGGAGCAGTTTTGTTTGGAATCGAAAATAACACATAATGGGATCATGCAAAGACCACAAGTATTAGCATTAGATTTATGACACTCAATATTTGTGAAAAAATTAATCAAACTATTGGAGGGCTATTTGCTTGCTCACCTGTAAATGAATTTGTGCAAATATCTACTCCTTTTATTCTTCCTGATGGTAGTGTAATAGATTTATTTTTAAAAGAGAAAGAAGAATCCTATGTATTAACCGACTTAGGTGAAACTTTTGGTTGGCTTTATTTACAAACTGCTGCTTATAGCCTATCAAAAAACCAAGAAATAATTATTAAAGATATAGTTATCACTCATGGAATTGAACAATTTAATGGGATGCTAATTACTCGTTTAAAAAAAGATGATAATTTAGCTGATGCAGTTCTTCGTTTATCTCAAGCAATAATTAGAGTTGCTGATACTAATACGAAACTAAAAGTACCAACTTTTGAGCCTATTACTGAAGAAGTAACAGAGTTTTTAAATAAGAAGAACTTAAATGTTGAAAGAAACAAAAAATTTAGAGGAATGTCTGGAACTGATAGGACTGTAGATTTTTGTGTCTATCGTCCTAATGGTAATACTTTAATTAATACACTTAGTACACCTCTTCGTCGAACGGCGAGAATGAGAGTAGATAAAGTTTTTACTACTTGGTCTGAGATTAGTGATTTAAAGGAAAGTAACTATAACTTTATTTCATTAATTGATGATAGTACAGATTTGTGGAATGAAAATAATATCACTTTGTTAAATCTTGTATCTAATGTAGTGAAGTGGTCTAATAGGGATGAGCTTCAGAAGTTTCTTGAATAAAAATAAAAGTCCTCCAGTCGGCTTAAACCGGCTTTTGCTATTAGACTAAAAATTAATTCCCAGACGGTTATTGTAAAATTTGACTACGCTTTTCAAAGCTTTTATTCAGCTAATCAATAAACACTACCAATTAAACAAAATTATGAAATATGTATTGATTATCCATGAAGTTGAAGACTATGAAGCATGGAAAAAGGTTTTCGATGATGCTACCGATATCCGCAAGGAAGCTGGAGAAATAGCATATCAGGTTTTAAAGTACGAAAGTAATCCCAATAAAATAGTGCATTTTTCATCATGGACATCAATAGAAGATGCAAAACGGTTTTTTGAATCTCCCAAACTCGTGAAAATTAGACAAGAAGCTGGAGTTAAGTCTCCTGATTTCATATATTTAGATCAACTAGAATCGGGGACGTTGTAGAGTTATAATCCGTAATCTCACAACCTACCGAAATTTATTTTTATCAAGTACCAAAACTCGACGGGGAAAATTTTTGTCATCATTGACTGGAATCTGCCAAATTTTAATTAAATTATCTTCACCACCACTAACTAGAAACTTCCCGTCAGCACTAAAAGCAAGGGAGGTGACAGCATTACTATGTCCCGTCAATGTTAGTATTTCCTCTCCTGTAGCTACGTTCCAGAGTTTAATGGTGTGATAGATTTGTTCTTCAGAAATATTTCGTCCAGCACTTGCTAAAATTTTACCATCAGGACTAAAAGCAATAGTATTAACACTATTATCTTCTACCATGAGAGTCCGAATTTCTTTGAGGGTTTGCAGATTCCATAATTTAATTGTGCGATACCTTCGGTCAGCGCTTACGCTATCGCGGCTGGAACTTGCTAAAATTTTACCATTAGGACTAAAAGCCACAGCTATAACTGTTTGTGAACTGGTAGCTAAATTCAGAATTGGTGCTTCTTGATTAAGATTCCATAATTTAATCGTTTTATCAAAACTACCACTTGCTAAGGTAACACCGTCAGGACTAATATCTACAGAACGCACCCAATATTTATGACCAATTAAAGTGCGAATTAGCTTACCTGTGATTAAATTCCAAACTTTGATAGTTTTATCATCACTAGCACTAACTAGAATTTTACCATTACTACTAATAGCTAAACTATGAATCGCATCTGTATGACTCTTTAAGGTGTGAATTAATTGATTTGTTTGTAAATTCCAAATCTTAATAGTTTTATCATCACTAGCACTAACTAAAGCTTTACCATTAGGAGTGATAGCTACTGCATTGACATTTTGGGAATGTCCCTGAAGACTAGCAATTTCTTTACCTGTAATGATATCCCATAATTTAATATTATGACATAGACTGTTATTACTTTTTTCGCAATCCCCAGCACTGATAATTAATTTGTCATTTGGACTCATAACTACTGACAAAACTTTGCTTTTATGTCCAGAGAAAGTATTGACTAAAGACAAATTTTTTTCTGATGTTGCAAATGTGGGTGGACTATTGCGAGGTTGACTCCAACTAAATGAAAAGTTAGTTTTTAATTTGCGAAATTCTCGATAACCGGATTCTACTAATGCGAAAGAGACAACTATCCCAAAAATGAAAATTAAATTTCTAACCCAAGTATATTTTGATGAGTGTGGTTGAGAATTTTTTCTAGGTGATTTTATGATTTTATGCTTCGCTGCTGGCAGAATATGATTATGTTTTTTCATCAAATCTCTAATTACTTCATCAGCAGATTGATAACGACTATCTATTTCTTTTTGAAGCAATTTATCTATAATTTCTGATAAGTCTGAACTCAAAGGAAAGCGTAAATACTGCTGCCAATTTTCTACCCAAGCATAACCATATTCCATCCATAATTGAAAAGGAGAAATTCCTGTTAATAGATGAAAACAAGTAGCGCCTAAACTAAATAAATCACTTGCGGGATAGGCTTTTCCATCTCTAATTTGTTCGATGGGAGAATAACCATGTGAACCGATAGAAGTACCATTTTTTCGCTGTACCTGTGCGGTTAATTGTTTGGAAGAACCAAAATCAATGAGTGTTAATCTCCCATCAGTTTTTCGGCGAATAATATTTTCTGGTTTAATATCACGATGAATTACTCCATGTTGATGCACAAATTTGATAATTGGTAATAAATCTAATAAAATAGATTGAATATCCCAATCTTTATAAATTCTTCGAGATTTCAATTCATTAAATAAATTTTGACCATCAATAAATTGTTGTACTAAATACAGACAATTATCTTGCTGAAAATAAGCTATAAGTGTGGGAATTTGGGGATGTTCTCCTAATTCTTGCAGTCGTCTGGCTTCTTCGGAAAATAGTTGAGTTGCTTTTTTTTGTGACCAAGTACCTTGAAATTTTGGTGCTAGTTGTTTAACTACACATAATTCATTTAATTTATCAATATCTTCGGATATATAAGTTCTGCCAAATCCGCCTTCATCAGAAAGAACACGGAGGACACGAAACCGATTTCTCAAAAGTGGCACTAACGGAGTGTGACAAGTTTGACAAAGTTGATGATGATCTGGATTTTGAGGATTTGAACAATCGGGATTTAGACAGCAGATCATGATCTATATGGTGCATCTGCATGATAAAATATATAGATAAACCTAGATTTGACTATGGCAATTAGTAATTATATTTAACCTGGAAATACAAAAGTTACTTTTCTTAAATATGGAAAAGCTGAAAATATCTATTACTGCCAATTTTCTCAATTATAGTTTATCTGAAATTGAAGATAAAGGCATTTTGCCATTATTATGTTCTCTGTGTATTTTGATTAAAAATTACATTTATTTTTTAAGTAAAAACAATTGTTTCTTATGTATATTCTCCCATAAAAATCATTTATTAATCTGTATTTTTATTTACAGATATGTAAAATTGTGATAAAAATTAAAAATATTTTATTGACATTTTGTTTGTAATTATTCAGAGGTGACAAAATCTAATATCTATTCTATTACAGGTGATTAACAAAATTCTCATATCTTTAGTTAGATAGCAGTTATACAGATAAAAACCACTTACCCTGATTATCGTTTCGGATATTGCGTTTAGTGAAAATAAAAGATATTATCTAAATACGATAATATATCACAAATCTAACCATTGTCAGTAACCCAGCCCTAAAGGGACTGAGCCTGCAAGAGAAATCAAACAAGCTGTACTGACCAGACCACCCTGAGCATAGTCGAAGGGTAGCCGTTATTTGAGTCACGACACCCCGGAATGCGAAGCTAGTTCCCTGCCCTGTCGCTTGTGATTAAACAGTTCTAAGGTCACTGGAACAGTGTTACAAGCCTAACAAGCTCTTATAACTGGTCGAAGCTAACATCACCCCAGAAATGGGAGGCTCTTTGGAGCAAAACATTATGCGTACAGAGTTGAGAAATTTGAATCGGTAATTGTCCCGTTGAAAGTACATCACAAAAGTACCCCGAATTTCCCAACTCCAAGGCGGTAATGAAAAAAGATTCAAAGCGGTTAAAACCGCACGAATCGCTTTCCTCTCAGCACTAAAGTGGCTGAGTTTCCCACTTACCGCGAGGTCTTATGAAGAATATCATGCCTGTCCAAAACCAGCCTGTAGAGGCAATTAAGTCTCATTTTCATGTAGTAGAGGAACAGTTATCAATCAAACACCTGGAAAATTTACTCAAAGCTCAACCTTCTCAACCAAAATTAGTAGCAGCAGACGGTCAAGAAATTATTATTCCCGACTCAGTGTATAAGATATTACTTCAAGCTGTTCATGCAATGGCTTTAGGTAAGGCCATTTCTATAGTCCCCCAAGAGCAAAAATTGACAACACAAGAAGCAGCAGACCTTCTTAAAGTTTCCCGTCCTTACCTGATTAAGTTATTAGATCAAGGTGAAATTCCTTGTATTAGGGTAGGAACACATCGCCGTGTCCGTTTTGATGATTTGATGAAATATAAGGAAGAACGAGATACTAAGCGTAGGGAAGGAATTAAGCAATTTACTCAGTTTTTGGAAGCTGAAGGGTTCTATGATGATGAGAGTAGCGAATTAGATCAGTAAAATGGTACTCTCTGTAATTTTAGATTCCTGTGTCATCTACCCTATGCCTTTGTGTGATACTTTGATGCGTGCTGCTGAGGCAGAATTATACGAACTTCATCTTTCACAAGAAATTCTGGATGGTGCTACTCGCAACCTAATAAAAAATGGAAGAATAACTGATGCTCAAGCAGCATACTTTCAAGAACAAATCAAGACAAACTTTCCTGATGCGATGGTGGAAGTACCTTCACAGTTAATAGCAGCAATGACCAACAATCCAAGGGATCATCATGTTATTGCTGCTGCTATAGTTGCTAAGGCCAAAGTTATTGTTACTGTTGACATGGATGGTTTTCCTACACAAGCTTTAACTCCTTGGGGTATTGAAGCTTGGCACGCAGATGATTTTTTGGTGTACCTTGATGAGCAAAATCCAGGAACAATGATTAAAATCATTTGGGAGCAGTCTAATGAGCTTAAAGATCCAAAAAGTGTTCCTGAGATTATTGACAAGTTAGAAACAACTAATTTAAATAGAAAGAATAGAGTACCAAAATTTACTCATACTATTCGCTGCCAATTTTATTCCGGCGAGATTGTGCAAACTGCCAAAAAAGTGTTAAATATACTAGGTATAGTAGCACCAGAGGGTGGGCGATACTATGAGGGTACGCGATATCGCCTCTGGCAAAAAGGGGAAATTTTAACAATTACTGCTAAAGACAATCGTGATGAGATTCTCAGACTTGAAAATGGCGAAATCGGGGGATATCTTTCATCAGCAGATGTTGAAGCATTCCAAATTTTTGAACAAAGCTTAGAAACACAATTAGAAAAAGCTAAAAGACAGAAAGATAAAACTCCATAACTTAACCTCACCCACAAAATGTTAAATCTAGTAACGTTGAATAGTGGAAAACCAACGTGAAAGCACAAGTATTTAGAGGCGTAAATCAATTATCCTACGAAGAAGTCCCAGTTCCTACCCTAGACGCAGATGAAGTGCTAGTACAGGTGAGGGTTGTGGGTTTGTGTCAGTCAGATATTAAAAAGATTCGTTATCCTTTGTATGAACCGCCCCGCATATTTGGACATGAAACCGCTGGAACTATTGCGGCTGTTGGTTCACAGGTAAAAGGGTGGCAAGTAGGACAACGGGTAGCGGTGATGCACCATATACCATGTATGCGTTGCGCCTATTGCTTAAATGATAATTTTTCCATGTGCGATGTTTATAAAAATATCTCGACTACCGCAGGTTTTAACGCCAGTGGTGGCGGTTTTGCGGAGTATGTGAAAGTTCCAGCCCACATTGTCGAAAATGGTGGCTTAATTCCCATCCCTGATGATATCAGTTTTGAAGAGGCGAGTTTTGTTGAACCCACTAATTGCTGTTTAAAAGCGGTGAAAAAAGCTGAAATTGCACCTGGACAAACTGTATTAGTAACTGGTGCAGGTCCCATTGGGTTAATGTTTATGATGTTGGTGAAGTATTTTGGAGCGAAAGCGATCGCTACTGACCTCTTACCATCTAGAATTGAAAAGGCTCTGGAAGTAGGTGCAGAAGCGGCTTTTGATGCCCGTGACCCTGATTTACCTACCAAAATTCAAGCTTTAACTGGAGGAATGGGTGTTGATGTCACCTTGTTAGCTGTTCCCAGTGATAAAGCGTTTTTTCAAGCTTTAGACTGTACTCGCAAAGGTGGAAAAATTCTCTTCTTTGCAGAATTCCCTGACGAGTTAACCATCCCCATTAACCCCAATACTCTCTACCGTCGGGAAATAGACTTAATGGGTAGTTATAGCTCATCCTACCGTCTGCAAAGTCTATCTGCGGACATAGTATTTAATCGCCGCATTGATGTCAAAGCTTTAATTAGCGATCGCTATCCCCTCCAAAATTTACCACAAGCCGTAGACCAAGCGATCGCCCCCACGGCGGAAACTTATAAGATTTTGATTTATCCATAGTGGGGGAGTAGGGGAGTAGGGGGAGTAGGGGGAGTAGGGGGAGTAGGGGGAGTAGGGGGAGTAGGGGGAGTAGGAGGGGTAGGGGAGTAGGGGGAGTAGGGGGAGTAGGGGGAGTAGGGGGAGTAGGGGAGAGAAATATTCTTTTGCGACAACTAACAACTGACAACTGACCAATTTCATGAAGTTTTATAACAAAAATATCATTTTGTAGTTTACGCTACAGAATTTTATGCTCTCATCGAAAATGCAAGCAGGATAGAGGAGATATAATCATATCAATCCTATTCATTTAAGATTCTGTAGTTTACGCTACAGATTTTTGTGTTATCATCAGATTGCAGGGAATAGTAAATTATTCCTTAGTAAATAAATACAGGGAGGTAGTGTCATGTCTATTCAAGAAAAAGCCCGTCAATCAATTGTACGTCAACATCAGCAAGCTAAGAATCGTCAACAATCCATGTTGATGCGGGCTGCACAGGAACTTAATTTGCATGAAGGAATATCTCACTACTGGAATCCCATTCAAGGTAAAATGGATGCAGCTACTCAGACGCTTTATGGACGTAGCCAAGCGACTATGAGTTAAGTGAAAAAGAAAGCCACCCCAGAGGGTGGCTAAAAAATTCACTAGTTGTACGTTAGTAATTGTTGTAATTAGCAATCGTAATACAAGAAGAATTCATAAGGATGTGGACGCAATTGCATTTGCTTAACTTCGTTAGCAACCTTGTAGTCAATCCAATTTTGGATAAAGTCTTCAGAGAAAACGCCAGTTTCAGTTAAGAAAGCGTGGTCATTTTCCAAAGCTTCCAAAGCCAATTCTAAAGAACCAGGAGTAGAAGGAATCTTAGATAATTCTTCTGGTGAAAGTTCATAGATATTTTTATCTAAGGGTTCACCAGGATGAATTTTGTTTTTGATACCATCAATCCCAGCACAAAGCATAGCCGCAAAAGCCAAGTAAGGGTTAGAAGTAGCGTCTGGACAACGGAATTCTAAACGCTTGGCTTTGGGGTTGTCTCCAGAAAGAGGAATCCGCACAGAAGCAGAACGATTACCTTGGGAATAAGCCAAGTTTACAGGTGCTTCATAACCAGGTACAAGGCGTTTGTAGGAGTTGGTGGTGGGGTTGGTGATTGCCAACAATGCTGGAGCGTGTTTGAGAATACCACCAATGTAGTAAAGTCCCATTTCACTCATACCAGCGTACTTGTCACCCGCAAATAGAGGTTGACCATTTTTCCAAATGGATTGGTGACAGTGCATACCAGAACCATTATCACCAAAAATGGGTTTGGGCATAAAGGTGACGGTTTTGCCATATTTTCTGGCAACATTCTTGATGACATACTTGTAAGTCATCAACCAATCAGCAGCTTCAATTAACTTACCAAATTTGAACCCAAGTTCGCACTGACCACCTGTTGCAACTTCATGGTGTTGCTTTTCAATGGGTACGCCACAATCTTTCATGGTTAGCAGCATTTCTGTCCGCATATCTTGAAAGCTGTCAGTGGGAGGAACTGGGAAATAACCTTCTTTGACGCGGGTTTTGTAACCCAGGTTAGGTCCTTCTTCTCTACCAGTGTTCCAACGACCTTCTACAGAATCAACGTAGTAGTAACCGGAGTTGGTGGTTTGGTCGTAGCGGACATCATCAAAAATGAAAAATTCAGCTTCAGGACCAAAGAAAGCTGTGTCACCAAGTCCGGTGGAAGCTAGATAATCTATCGCTTTTTGGGCAATAACGCGAGGACAACGGTTGTACCATTGGCCAGTACGTGGTTCTTTAATACTACAAATGATACTGAGAGTTGGCTCTTTCATGAATGGGTCAATCCAAGCGGTGTTAGGATCAAGCACCATGGTCATGTCAGATTCTTCGATACCTTTCCAACCCCGAATACTAGAACCGTCGAAGGGAACACCATCAGAGAATGAACTTTCATCAATCTGGTCTTGGTACATGGTCAAATGTTGCCAAGTTCCCAGTGTATCAATGAATTTCAGATCAATCATCTGAATTTTTTCGTCTTGAATCTTCTTCAAGATTTCTTTTGGGGTTGTCATTTTTACTTTACTCCTGATGTAGCCAATTACCTAATATAAACCCAGAGTCTGCCCAAGCATCCTCACCTTGTTACGCTAACCCAAGTTGTCATACACTACCTGGAATATCGTAAATAGTTAACTTGACCTGATTTTGTCGTGTTTGTTACAGATTGCCTGGATTACAGGTTATGTTAACCTTTCTTTCTTAATCTGTACAAAACTAGAAAATTCATGATCAGGGGTCAACTTTGGCATAAAATCCTTAGATAGCAGATGGATAGTTTTTGTGCCAGTGTCTATTTTATGTGAATTGGCACAGAATCTTGTTGGTGCTTCATGGCAACCAAATTAATATCAAATCATAGATAGCTAATGATTGGGAGAAAAAAGAATGCGTGATGCCGTTACAACTTTAATTAAGAATTATGACGTAACCGGACGTTATTTTGACCGGAATGCCATTGATACTCTCAAATCCTACTTTGATAGTGGAACAGCTAGAGTCCAAGCCGCAGCCGCGATTAATTCCAATGCAGCCGCAATTGTGAGACAAGCTGGGGCAAAGTTATTTGAAGAACTACCAGAATTGATTCGTCCTGGTGGCAATGCTTATACAACCCGTCGCTTTGCCGCTTGTTTGCGAGACATGGACTATTACCTGCGCTATGCTACCTATGCGCTAGTGGCTGGTAATATGAATGTTCTGGATGAGCGTGTATTACAAGGACTCAGAGAAACTTACAATTCCTTGGGTGTACCCATTGGTTCAACTGTTCAGGGTATCCAGATAATGAAGGGTATTGTTAAGGAACAAGTAGCGGCTGCTGGTATTGCTAATACTGCTTTTGTGGATGAGCCTTTTGATCATATCACTCGTGAATTGAGTGAGATTGATGTTTAATATCTAATTTTTGGCGATTAGAAAGATGCCTCCGGCACGCTTCGCGAACGCGGCTACACAATCAAAGTCCGCCTTTGCGGACTAAATACATATCGCACTTTGGCTTTTTTGGCAAGGTGCGTTTATTTTTTTTAATAATTGTCAGAATCAGGATTTACAGGATGTTTGTTTGAGTAATGTATTGTATATTACTGGATAGTAGATAAATTTGGTTGTTACATCTACCAATGCTGAGGAGAACATATACTAATGGTGTTTCAGAAAAGGTCTTGGCTGCTGATTTTATTATTGCTGGCATTGGTAGGTGCGATCGCTTTTCATATAGTCCAAATATCTAAAACTGAAAAATCATATCCCATGAGTATGTTGCAAAAGGGATATGAAACCAAGACTGAAAACTTATACCCCATCAATTTTAGCGGTAAGGGATATGGATATGTCAACCAGGCTGCACAGTTGGTTATTGAACCTCAGTTTGATAAAGTAGGAAAATTTTCTGAAGGATTTGCACCTGTAATAGTCAAAAACAAATGGGGCTTTGTCAACCTTAAAGGGAACACAAGTATTACCTTACAGAATAATATTGCTGATGAGTCAAATGATAGCAAGCGTGATGATCACAATAAATCTTCAACTGATTTGTCCGAGAATATCTTGCCAGGATTTCTAGATAAAAAACTCACAGACAAGTATCGTGATGAGGATGATATGCTATCAAGTTCTTTTTCAGAAGGTTTGGCAGCTATCAAACTCAATGGCAAATGGGGATTTATCAATCAGAATGGAAAATTAGTAATTCCATATCAATTTGACGAAATTCAAAAGTTTTCTGGTGGGCCAATGACTACAGATAATAATATCAATATCCAAACTTTTATTATCTGCTGTTGGTATTCCTTGACTACGAGCAGAAGCCCAAAGTGTAGATGCTTCTTTTAATAATTCCCAGTCTATAGGTAAAAACGAGATTATTTCTTGGAGTTTATCTAAATTCTGAATACTATTTAAGTGAGGTTTTTTCTGATATTCTAGAATTAGATTTCTTCTAATCTCAAAATCACAAATTTCAGAGGAGCAGATATACACACCTTGTGAAAGCAATTTGTAAAGCCATTCTCTACATTTATTTGGTTCACCGATTTTATTAGGATTGGCAATAATTCCCAATACACTAGAGTCAATAAATACTATCATACTTCTGAATATAATTTTTGTCCTTGTGGTCTTTCAGCATCCATTCTTTTTTTGAGGTTTTCAAAGATTTCTTCTCTTTCCCTAGATTCTTCATCAGAAATATTTTGATATTCCTGTATTTGTTGTGCTAAAATTGCCATTGCCTTTTGATTTTTTTGAAGTTGTTCTTGTTGATTCCATGTTGATTTATGGGTGCTAACTGGGGTATTTTGATCTAGTTTTGATTGCAAAATTATTTTCAGATTTTGAGCATCTGATGATTCTAAATTGATGGGATGAGGATATCCTTCTAAAATGAGTTGATAATCACTATCAATATTATTGTTATTGGGAATTAGGGCAATAAATCGGGTGATGTTGAGGATTTTACCGCTAGGAAGTTCTATGGAGGTGTTCATGGTATTCTCCTTTGTTTCACTAATTATTAAACAGTTCTTTAATTTTATCATGGATATTTTCCAAATTTGATCAAAATAGCCTGTTGCTTTGCCAGGGTTATTCGCGTTAGTGTGGCGTTAGCCATAACTCAACAAATGCGTTGCCAGGACGGGCAAGATGCCCATCCCACAAGATTGGATTATCTTTTTTGTGAAGTTCTCTAATTAAATTCGGTGATTAAAGTAGGTAACTATATGGTTCTTCCAGTGATTGTACGGTACTGGATTTGATGGCATCTAAATAACGCAGTAATAACTGGACTTGTTGAAGATTGGGACGATAGGAAAGATTGCCTTGTTTTTCAAATAGTGGTGGAGAGTTTATGCCTGTTTTCAGGGACTCAATCGCTTTATAATCGAGGTTTTCCTGAGAGTGATGGGTAAGCCAAAGGTGATCTGAAGTCCCAGGAATTAAGCCCGGTGGTAGTTCACCTTCTAAGAAAGCTAATAATCGCTGTTGACAGATGCGGGTATTAATACCACGACTTTCAAATAAGTGTAAGACTTCACCAAAGGATAAAGAACGATTGGGTAGTAGTTTTAGCAGTTCAGAAAACAGGAAATAATCTGTGTATTGTTGTTTGGGTATGTCTAAAACTTGGGGATGCAAAGGTAACATAGTTAAACCTAATGCCACGCGACTACAATTGGGAGTGCCATTTTCACCCAGGTATAAGTCTTGAATAATTTTGGCATTAGGCAGTTTTTGCCGTAACCAACGGTTAATTGTGCCAACGGAAGCTACACCACCACTGAGGACGGCTTGATTAATGGCTTCGGTGGGAATACCACGAGCTACTAATAATTTGTTAAGTTCTCGATTGAGACGACGGACAAAGGGAACAAAGACTTGACTTTCCAAGTCTCGGCGCTGTAATACCCAACATTGGTCGGCAAATTCTAGGGTAAAGGTTTCTTGGTGCTGTAAAATCAATTTCAACGCTAAGGCTGCATCTAATAAAGCTTGTCCCAGGAGGGAACTTTCTAGGCGTTGTTGGAGACGAATTCGCGCTTCTGTGTCTGGTTCACCAACTTTGGGTAATGATAAGGCTTCTAAACCCAAGTTAGAAAATTGCATTTGGTCTAAACCTGGAATCGAGGGTTGCCAATGCCAAGGATTTGTGTTGGTTGGTTCATGATGAGATTGCCCGGGTTGACGGGGTTGGCGGGATTTTGGTGGTAGTAGTAATTGACAAATAATGTCCTGTTCAATGCCTTTGCCAGAGTAGGCAAAATTGTGCAGCATGAAGTCTTTGTATGTCAGTTTTTCCAGATTTGCTGGTATATCTACCAAGGTCATTTCTACTTGCGTTGCGCCAATATTAATGGCTAAAGTGTTACCTAATAGGGGATAATCACTGGTTTTTAAAGGGCGTAAACCTTGATTTTCGCTAATTTGGATAGATTGACCATTAGCACTGTCTAATTCTGGCAGCAAACTGGCGATCGCTTCCTCGACAAACAAGATTTGTTGGGGATGAGAAACAAGTTCACTGGTGACAATCGCTTCCCGCACATTAAAACGATATTGTTCATTCCAACTGGAAGGACAAGTACAGATAACACCCGCGATATTCTTAATTACTCCTGAAAAAGTCGCTGTATTCATGCCCACAGCATTAGCAATTAAAGCCGGTGTGGTACTGGTTTGAATAGACCTGAGAGTTGATAATAACTTAGAAAGCGATCGCACTACCCAAATTAACGGACCTGCGGAAAACTCGTTCAATTGCAACATCGGCTCCCATTTTTGCCGTTCTTGCTGATAGGGAACTGCTATTTGCAAATAAGGCTTTAACTGTGCTGAATAAAGATGAGGGGAAAAATCTGATTCTCCACTTTTCCCCTGATGAGAACCTGAATTAGTAGGTAAATAAACTTCTGCGGGTAACCGGAATGATTGCTGAAAACTAGAACCATCAACTTGACTTTCGGCTGACCAATAAATTGGATAAACTATCAATTGAGAGCGATTTAATAAAGCCGCAGAAATTCCCGTCGTCCCAATATCAATTCCTAAATACCAACTGGCATCCAAAGTATCATTAGAAATCAGATTATTCTCTTCTTCATGGTAAATTGATGTTTGATTATTGGTAGTTGGAGATTGCTCCTCAGTGAGTGGAGATTGCTTAACATCTTCTGGTTCAGCCTCTACATCTGTCTGAGTTGTTAAACTTAAATCTACTTCCTGACCCGAAACTATATTTACACTATCAACTTGACTGGTAGAATCTAACTTAGTTATAGATTCTCCAGCATAATTTAATGGTTGATCAAAATTAGCTAAATCTTGATCTAATTGTTGCAACTGCTTGGCATCTAAAACAATTTCTGGTATTTCCGAAACATCATTATCTAATACAGACAGCAAATTTTCCCTAGCAGAAGCAGCAACAAAGTTATTCAATACTAACTGCTGATTTTCTGTTTCTGTGTCTGCATTATCTAATTGATTGATAACTTCTGACGGTAATATTTCATTACTAGTATCCACTAATAAATCAGTTAAAACTGTAATTGTATCAACAGGATTTGGTTCTTTTTGAAGTTGTCCTACTACTTCTTTTTCTTCTGGCAAAAATGGGACTTTAATTTCTGTGGGCGCAGGAGCAATTATTGTTTGTGGCTCGTGATTCTCATCATCGTCTTTTGGTTCTGCTAACATAGCAGTGTCAGCTATACTAGAAAATGTTGAACTGTTAATTTCCAGTGCTGATAAATTATTACTGACCTCTTCAGCCGCAATGGGTAAACTTTCATTTTCCCTAAATTTCAGATCAGGAGAAAAGGAGAAATTTAACGATGAGGAAATTTCAGTATTAAAGAAACTTGCATAAAGTTCATCTACTTCATCAGTATTTGTTAACTGTAAATCTTTAGCAGATTGTGATTGATTCTGTAACAATTCTGTAGCCATATTAATTGGCAATATTTCCGCCTCAGAATTTTCTATAGATATATCTTCTGAGGTTTTTGATTCTTCAATAACCGAAGATTCAGCTAATGATGGTGATGTTGCCACAAGATTTTCTATAGATATATCTTCTGAGGTTTTTGATTCTTCAATAACCGAAGATTCAGCTAATGATGGTGATGTTGCCACAAGATTTTCTATAGATATATCTTCTGAAGTTTTTGATTTCTCAACAACCGAAGATTCAGCTAATGATGGTGATGCCGATACTATTTGAGGATTTAAAGGAGAGATAGAAGACTCATTAATCAAAACTTGCTGTTGTAAATATTGAGTCAAATTATTGAGGAAATTTGCCATTAATTGTTCACCCTGTATCCCCTGATCGTGCATTTTAGCTAATGCCTGAGACAAGGAATGATAATAGGCGTTAATATTACGTTCTAGTGCTTCAAAAACACTATTGACAGTTCCATCTAAAGACAGTAAACGTTGATCTAAATTCCGAGCTAAATTTGCTAACTGTTCTATCCGTTCTGCTGATTCTAAAATCGGTTGAATACCAGAAGTAATTGCGTCTAGGTTCTGGACATTAGCGTTAATTATTAACCCAGAATTTGATTGTAAATGTGGTACTAAACGACCCATGAGGACTTCTAAAAAATCAGAAATCATCTCCTGTTGATTAGGTAACTGCTGGCTTAATGAAGAGTTTTGTAGTCGCTTTTGCTCTAGTTGTCTAATTTCCTCAATCAAATCTGCTCTTTCTGCCAATAGCCTGGATAATTCTGCTTGTAAAGGCTGAAATAAAACCGTTATTTCTTGTTTGGTTTGCGCGGTTTCATCACTACTTGTCTCTGGTGGGTGTCCAGAAGACTCTAAAATAGATGGAAGGTGCTGTTGATTAAATTGTGTCAACAGAGATGAAAATCCTGGTGTGGGAGATGATTGAGTAGTTTCTGGTAGGACATCATTCTTTGATACTTCATCTTCCTCCAATTGCACTAAAAAGCTACGCACTCGTTGTAAAATCTCTTTTTCCTGTTGTCCTTGGTTAGAAAGGAACTTAGAAAGACCTTTAGCACTATGAGACAGTAAGTGATCAATATCTGCAATTAGTTGGTGAATTTCATCAGTATGGTAAGTCACGTTAAATTACCTTAGTTAAAAATGTACGTTGATTTGTAAGAGACTGACAATTACAAAAAAGGGAACAGGGAACAGGGAACAGGGAACAGGCAATAGGCAATAGGCAATAGGCAATAGGTGATAGGCAATAGGTGATAGGCAATAGGTGATAGGCAATAGGTGATAGGCAATAGGCAATAGGTGATAGGTTATAGGCAATAGGCAATAGGCAAGAGTAAAGAAGTTTTCAGCGATTTTACGTTTCTTTATAGAGTTTGGTTTTATTGTGTTCACCTACTTATAGCCATATTTACTGATAAAGACAGTGAAAAAAATTGTAGAAGGAATACCTTCGCCAAATTTCAAAAAGCTTTGATTCGTAGGTCATGTTGTTTACTTTAGCGTGCCGGAGAGATTAGGCACAACCCAACAGATATGTATTTGTTGCGCTGTCGCTCAAACCAACCTACAAAAAATGGCGAAGGTATTGATACGATTAAGGTTTAGCTAGTTTCTCAGTGTAGGATGCAGTTAATGAGATTGCGTGATGTTGGTCATGCACTCTCGTTGAGGATACACGAAAATCAAATAATACTTCTATATTAGTCAATATTGTCAATCAGTATTTACCACAACAATGACAACAATCTCAGAAAAAAGGTTATATTAGGGGTATATTTTTACTTTTTTACATAACATAGTTAGTCCAATTTAAGACAATCTCTGTTAGACTTGTCGGTTAAGGAAATGTAGGTTGGGTTGAGGAACGAAACCCAACAAAATCCTTGATAATGTTGGGTTATGGCTGATGCCTCCGGCCAGCGCAGGGATACGCCACACTATGGCTAACGCCTCCCGTCAGGGATACGTAAACGTTCCATTGCTCCGCGTTTACGCAGTGTCCCGCAGGGATACGTAAACGTTCCACAACACAATCTACCAGATAATGACTTTTTAGGCTTAACCGAGCAGTATTGGGTTTAGAATAACGATTTTAGTGTTGTGATGATAGCAACTTTAATAAACAAGATGCCCTGATGGAAGAACGATATAATACAAATAACGCATCCCATACATGGGTCAGTAACCCAGCCCTAAAGGGACTGAGCTTGCAAGAGTAATCAGGCAGGCTGTGCTGACCAGACCACCTTGAGCTTAGTCTCATGGTAGCCGTTATTTAAGTCACGACACCCCGGAATGCGTAGCCCCTTCGGGGTTCAGCAGTCGCTCATGGGGGAAACCCCCAAGACCGCGCTGCTTCACTAGTTCCCTGCTCTGTCACTTGCAATTAAACAGTTTTAAGGTCACTGAAACAGTGTTGCAAGTCTAAAAAGCTTTTATAACTGGTCGTTCGCGCCAGCGTGCCGGAGGCATCTAGCTAACATTACCCCAGAAATGGGAGGCTCTTGAGAGCAAAACATTATGCGTACAGAGTTAGAGAATTTGAATCGGTAATTGTCCCGTTGAAAGTACATCACAAAAGTACCCCGAATTTCCTAACTCCAAGGCGGTAATGAAAAAAGATTCAAAGCGGTTAAAACCGCCCGTGTCGTTTCCCTCTCAGGGAGCCAAGCCGCTGAGTTTCCCACTTACCGGGTATTCTTATGATTACAGTGCCATTTTTTCAAGGCTTGCCAGAACTAGGCTTAGAAAAGGTTCTAACTCATCTTGTTACTCGTACTCATCCAGCTAACCAAGTAATTTTACTAGAAAATGACTGGGGAGGTTCTGTATACTTTATTATAAATGGATGGGTAAAAATCCGTACATACAATTTAGAGGGGAAAGAAGTAACGCTAAATATTATTGGTAGAGGGGAATTATTTGGGGAAATGGCAGCGTTAGATGAAGTTCCCCGTTCTACTGATGTTATTACTCTAGCAGAGACGACGATTGCGAGTATACCTGCTCAGGATTTTGTGAATTTGCTGCAAACAGAACCTTTAGCCGGCGTGAGATTGGCTCAATTAATGGCGAGAAGGTTGCGACAGGTTAACAAAAGATTACGTCTTCGGGAATCAGATAGTCAGTCACGGGTGGCTGATACGTTGCTATTTTTGGCAGAGGGACAAGGAAAACAAGAGAATGCCGGCACGCAACTTCCTAATTTACCACACCGAGAGTTAAGTAGTTTAAGTGGATTGGCACGGGAAACTGTGACAAGAGTGCTGACAAAGCTAGAAAAAAAGGGTTTGATTGTGAGGGATCAAGATAGAATTCATATTCCAGATTGGTCAGCTTTGGAAAAAACTATAGTTTAATTTAGTTGTTTGGCATGAGTATCGTTGATTCCCTACCAGAAGAACCAGAGCAAGATTCATCTCCTGAATCTCTTTCCCAAGCGCGATTACAGTACCAACCTCTGAAGGTTGAAAGTACCTTAAGGATGGTGGAAACGGCTTTTTTAGCCAGTACGGCGAGTTTAATTTGGTTTATTAATTTTTATTTTCCTTTGGGTCCAGTATTGCGGGTATTTTTCCCTATTCCTATTGCTTTGGTTTATTTACGTTGGGGTAAACGAGCAGCTTGGATGGCAGCGGTGACTTCTGGGTTGTTGTTGTCTGTGTTGATGGGTCCGGTTCGGAGTTTATTATTTGTCATGCCTTTTGCCTTGATGGGTGTGCTGCTAGGGGCGACTTGGTATCGCCGTGTACCCTGGATTGTTTCTATTGCTTTAGGGACGCTGTTGGGGACGCTGGGGGTGTTTTTTCGCCTGTGGTTTTTGTCGGTGCTATCGGGGGAAGATTTGTGGGTTTATGTGATTACTCAGGTGACGGAAATTATTGAATGGATTTTTTTAAAATTGGAATTGTTAATGACTCCCAATTTACTATTAATTCAATTGGGAGCGATCGCTCTTATTCTTCTCAATAATTTTATTTACTTGTTTATAGTTCATCTTACGGCTTGGTTACTTTTAGACCGTTTAGGCAATCCCATTCCCCGTCCACCTCATTGGGTGCAGGTGTTGATGGATTATGATTAATATTTACACCCAAGTTCCCCAGGGTGAAGCATGGCTCAATCGTTATCGCGGTAAATTACCGATATTTGCCTGTGTTTTAGGATTTACAGAAACTGGTTTGATTCCTGGGATTTCTGCCGCTGGTTTGACTCCAGATGATCGCCGATATACGGCTTGTGCTGATGCGGAATTTCTCTATTACGGCGCTGAATATCAACCTAAGTACCCTCTGCCACCTTTGACTTCGGGGGCTTCTCCTGTGCTGATTTCGCGGGCGGTGGTGGCTAATTTAAATATCCCTGTTTACTTATTTAATGCCGGATTACTAAATATTCCACCTGTGCCATTAATTGAGTTGGGTGGTGCGCCGGCGAGATGTTTAAGTGGGGGTGCGGCTATGAATGTAGATACTGTTAAACATTTACTAGTTGAAGGATTACGTTGGGGTTCTCAATTAAGTTCTCAATTAAATTCTGATGGGTATTTAATTATTAGTGAGTGCGTTGTCGGTGGCACAACAACGGCTTTGGCAATTTTAACTGGTTTGGGGATTGATGCTGCTGGCAAAGTTAATAGTAGCCATCCTGTGTGTAATCATGGGCAAAAATGGGATTTGGTGCAGACTGGATTGGCAAAAATTCCTCCGTCAGTTGATCCTTTAGAACTGGTGGCGGCGGTAGGTGATCCTATGCAGGTGGTAGTAGCAGGAATGGCGATCGCTGCCAGTCGAAGTTGTGGGGTATTATTAGGTGGAGGTACACAAATGTTAGCAGTTTATGCTTTAATTCAAGCGATCGCTCACAGATATGACCTATCTTGGCAACCCGCAGAAATTGTCATTGGTACAACCCGTTGGGTAGCAGAAGATTCCACAGGCGCAACAATTGACTTAGCCCAAAGTTTCAATAAAAATAGCATCCCCCCCTTGTTAGCCACACAATTGAGTTTTGCTAATTCCCGATATCCCCAATTTCAAGCTTATGAACAGGGTTTTGTGAAAGAAGGTATTGGTGCCGGTGCGGCTTGTATTGCTGCTGCTTTAAGTCGAAATTGGCAACAAAATCAACTATTAGCAGCAATTGAAGCCCAACTTGAGCAACTTAGCACCCATCAATAAACCCTCTGTTTGAGTAACTGTTCTTCTAAGGCAGCAATCCGATGATATGCGGCAGTTAACTGAGTTGTTAGCCGTTGAATTTGAATTTCTGGTGTTATTTGTTTATCTATAGCCTGATAACTCATTTCGGGAATACTATCAAGTAAAATATCCTTATGCTTCCATTCTTTTAACTCATTTGCCGGCTGCTTTTTTTCCAAATAATGCTCTATGGCTGGTAATTGCCGTAAAGATGAATCTGACAAAGCTTGAGATAGGCGCATATCAAGCCTTTCAATCACTTCATGGATGGCATTAACCTGCTGGCTTAACGTGAGAATTTGTTTTTCTAATGATTCCATTTAATACCTGCACCAAAAAAATATTTTCTCTATGTTATTCACTTTACTGACAATCTTAGTTATACTTATGAATTATTTAACTTTTGATGACTTTCATCAAATTTTAATGCCATGTATAGAAGTAAATCAATAATATTGATAAGTTGGGCAACTTTACTTTTCCTTACATATTACTCTTATGAGAAGCCGCTCCGCGTCTACGGTTTTTTCCCGTTCACCTACTTATCATCCGTAATTATACATATAGAACTATGGACAGACGATCTTTTTTATTAAGTATAAGTACCTTAGCACTTTCTCAGGCGATCGCCGGCTGCGGAACAAACCAGCAACCACTCTTAAATGTCCAATTATTAAAAAATTCTATCCCCGGTCAGGTAGTTAATCAGTTTCGGAAAACCGTAACTCAAGGGGGGAAATTAAAATTTACCCCAATTAATCAATTGGAGGATTTATTCAAATTATTACAAACTTGGCAACAACCACCGACTAATAATCAGCAACAATGGACTCGTTATTTACCATTCCATCAAAATCAAAAATCACCAACTGCCAATTTAATCACATTGGGAGATTATTGGTTACAAGCAGCAATTGATCAAAAATTAATTCAACCATTAGCAACAGCAAATATCAAAAATCTAGTTAACCTCAATCAAAAATGGCAACAGATAATTAAGCATGACCAAGAGGGTAAAATTTGGGGCGTTCCTTATCGGTGGGGGAATACAGTAATTATTTATAATCAAGAAAAGTTTCAACAATTGGGTTGGACACCAACAGATTGGAGTGATTTATGGCGGAGTGAATTGCAAAATCGCATTTCTTTACTAAATCATCCCAGAGAAGTCATTGGTTTAGTTTTGAAGAAATTAGGAAAATCTTATAATACAGACAATATCAATCAAATCTCTGCCTTAGAAACGGAATTAAAAGCATTAAATCAACAAGTCAAATTCTATGATTCTAAAAACTATCTAGAACCACTAATTATTGGGGACACTTGGTTAGCAGTTGGTTGGTCTGATGATATTATCCCCATCATCAATCGTTATCCAAAATTTGCCGCAGTTGTCCCCAAATCGGGAACAGCAATTTGGGCTGATTTATGGGTAAGTCCCACAGGTGTTAATAATGACAGTTTAGCATACCAATGGCTAGATTTTTGTTTACAACCCAATACATCTAAACAAATTGCCCTACTAACTAAAAGCAATTCTCCCATTGACAAGACTATGGTTAATGGGGATATTCAGAAGCAGTTACAGAATTTATTATTAACTGATTCAGAAACTTTTGCCAAAAGTGAATTTTTACTGCCTTTCCCTCCAGCAGTGATGAAAGAGTATGAAGATTTATTTATGAAGATCAAAAAATCCTAATTTGACAAAGCAAAACTGAAACCGACTTGACTTCGATGATTCATCTGAAGCCGACAGGAAGCAGGACTTTGAGAAAAATTGCAGGTGTACGTTGCTAAAGCTTCTTTCTGGTAGTTAAAAATTCGGATATTGTAACCAAATTTACTAGCTAGGCTACCTAAACGATTCACAAAAACATACTTACCAAAATAGTCTAATAAGCCCCAAATTTGCTGATTAACAATTAAATCTGCCCGGGGTGGTTCTGTTTGCGAGGGCGGGTAAACTATCCAATTATCTAAAAGTTGTTTTTCCGAGTTTTCCTTAGCCCACCATAAACTAGGAACTGTTAATTTTTGGGGATCAATAGTTTTAGCTGTGATGATATTATCCTTTGATTGGGTAAGTAAATCTAGCTGCAAAGGTGCATCAGAGGGGAGAAAAATATTTTCTGCTTTTGATGGGAGAATGGGTAAAAGCGAAGCAGTAAAAAACCCCATTGCTAATAATAACAGTGGTTTTTTACGGATAAATAACTTATTGTTAGTCATAGCTTTGATACTTGATATTTATTTCCCATAATGTTCATGGTTCAATCGAGAAAATCCTGATTGAAATATAAAAATTTTATGGAGGAGGAGTTCAGAAGTCAGAAGTAGGGGGAGTGGGGGGAGTAGGGGGAGTGGGGGGAGTGGGGGGAGTGGGGGGAGTAGGGGGAGTAGGGGGAGTAGGGGGAGTAGGGGGAGTTAGGAGTTAGGAGTCAGGAAGAAGAAGAAAGAAGAAAGAAGAAGGAAGAAGGAAGACGTTGCGCTCTAGGGTTAGCTTTTCAGTTATGCTCTTAACTTGACAATAGGATATACAGCAAGTTGCGTAGTTATGAGGTATAAAATCTAAATTGAAACCTATACAAAAAGCCAGTTTTACTTCTGACTCCTAACTCCTGACTTCTGACTTTTAACTCCCCTACTCCCCCTACTCTCCCTACTCCCCCTACTCTCCCTACTCCCCCTACTCCCCCTACTTCCCCTACTCCCCCTACTCCCCCTACTCCCCCTACTCCCCCTACTCCCCCTACTCCCCCTACTCCCCCTACTCCCCC